>OMUV01000083.1 GCA_900314335.1 uncultured Prevotellaceae bacterium
GCGAGATAAAATATTTTAGCTACGAGTTAACGAGTCGTCTACTACGAGATAAATTATTTTATCTGCGTGTAGAATTTCAGCTTCCCCCACGGGAGTTTTCTCATGCCATAAAAAATCCCCCTTGGACGGGGCATTTTATAAGATATCGCGGGAGATGATCTATTCGTAGGTGTCGGTGGTGTAGACGAGCGTCTCGGGGTCGCCGTTATAGGTGTCGTAGTCGCCGGAGAGCTCGATGATGCCGCCCTTTCCGCTGCCGCTGCGGCCGCTGTTGGTGCGTATCAGGTCGCCGCTCACGGCGATGTCCCAGTCGGTGCGCTGCGCCCATGCGTTGTCGGCCTGCGTGTCGCCGAAGCGGCTGACGCCGACTGTTTTACCGTCCTCGAGCGAGTAGTAGACCCAATGGTCCGTGCCCTCGGAGGCATTGCTGACGGTTTGCTCCTCGCCCTTGACGCCGCCTCCTCCGCCGTCGTCCGAGCAAGAGGCGGTGAGGCTTCCGCCGAGCAGTATCAGGGAGATTATGAGAATATTGTGCGATTTCATCATCTTATCATTTTGTATTTCATCTGAAGCGCGTCCGCGCTGCCGTCGAAGCGCACCTTGGCATAGTGGCCCGAAGCCGTGCGCACGATGTAATATTTGCCGGCCTTGGCCGTGCCGTCATTGCTGAGCGGCGAGACGGGACTGGCGGAGAAATGGCCCGCGTGGAAGGCGGGGATTGTGAAGTCGTTGCGCCCCAGTTTCAGTTCCCTCCCTGCTATGTTGCGGCAGATATATTCCACGGGCTGGGCCCCGCGATAGTCGATGACGGAGATGTAGTCCACATGCCCCTCGCCGAATTTGCGTCCGCGCTGGGCGCGCTGAATGTTGAGGAAAAACCGGCCGAAGGCCTCGTTGTCCGAGCGCATATGATCGGTGTAGTCGATGCCGAACTCGAAGTCGGCCGCGGTGGAGGCGTTGTAGACGCCGCCCATGGCGTGGTCGCCGCCCTGGTGATCGAGGATGACGCTGTTGTAGTTGTTGCTCGCAGAGCGTGCGAAGGGCGCGGCGGCAGCGCCGTAGGTGAAGCCGAGGTCGTCGCGCGAGGTGTAGTGGAGGTGGATGCGGAACATGATCTTCGGCTCGTGATAGTAGACGGTGCAGCCCGTCACGGTGGTGCTGAGGAGCGTCTCGAGATAGCTGGTGCGATGGGTGAAGAAGTAGTAGGGCAGGTAGAAGCGGCCCTTGTCGCCAAACCAGCTGCCCCAGGTGTTGATGACTATGAAGGCGCCCTTGTGCTTCACGCCCGCTGTGTCGGTGCTCTCCACAAGGTCATCGTAGCCCGCGATGGTCAGGGCGTGCGATCCGCTTGTGGCCAGACGGGTGAGCAGGGCGTGATAGCCCGTCTCGCTCGGCCCGGAGTAGTCCTCGTTGAAAGTCCAGCCTACTGACTGCGACGAGTAGGTCAGCACATGGCCCGCGGCCAGCAGCGATTTGATATTCTCGATGTCGGCGTCGGTCTGGTTGCTGTAGGTGGAGATGGTCTTCACTCGATAGCGCGCGGCGTTGTGATATTTCTCATATCCGCTGGCCCAGCGGAAGTCGTAGACGCTCGGTGTGCCATAGTCGGCCTCGGTCATCACGCCGAAGTTGCGCGCTATGAGCAGGCCCTGGTCGACAAATCCGCCGTTGTCGTCTCCATCGTTGACCATATTCCATGTAAAGAGGTAGGCAAAGCGGTTGGCGGCGCTGGCGGAGGCGTCGCGGTCCAGGAGGCGATTGATCTCATAGGTGAACATGTAGCCTATGCCGGAGGCCTGGGCGCACGAACCGCCCTGCTGCGAGATGACGGGCGGGAAGTATTTGAGCCGCGTGTTGTCGACCGAGGTGGGAAGCGCTGCGGCCGTCAGGACGATGGCCGGGCTGAGCGCTGTGAGGAGGATGCGAAGAACCTTGCTCATGGCTTATTTCACTCTGTTGTAGGTCTTGAGCGCCTCGTCCCTCACCTCGGGGGCGAAGGAGGCGTCCTTGCTGATCTCCAGGGCGAAGGCGGCTATGCGCGGGGCCATGTAGGAGCAGTCTCTCCAGCCGAGCGACTCGATGAGGGCCTTCTGCACATCGCTGTCGCGCGAGGCGCGCACGGCGTCCATGAGCTTCTGGGCGAGGAAGGGCGGGCAGTAGTTGCGTGTGGTGCGTATCTCGCGCATGCGTATCTTGGGCTTTACCGTGTCTGAGACAGCCATGTCTACGCTCTCCAGCCATTTTGTGGCATTCGACTCGATGGCGTGCGCTATCTGGCGCTTCACGTCGGCCTTGTTGATGTAGCATACGGAGTCGGAGTTGAACTGCCGCTCAAACTCGCTCATAAGTTTGTCGAACGGGAACATGCCCAGCGCATTCTTCGCGCTGAAGTTGCAGCGCTCGGAGGTGTTGTTGGTGATGGCGATGCGGATGAGGGCGGGGATGAGGCGCATATCGCCGCTCTTGCCGAGATAGTTGAGCGCGAAGCGCTGCACCAGTTCGTAGCTGTCCTGTGTGCCGAGGGCGATGGCCTTGACAAACTCATCGCTGTGAGTAGTAGAGAGGGCCGTGAGAGCCTCCACCCTCACGAGGGCGGACCTGGAGGTGCGGAATATCTCCAGCAGTTCGGCGGGCGTGAGGTGGCCGGCCTCGGCGTAGCGCTCTATGGCCACGCTGCGGAGGTCAGGATATTGCTCGTTCTTGAGGTATTTGCCCCACACCTTATAGTCGCTGCTGGCCAGCAGCGCCGGTACGTCGGCCACCTCTGCAGCGGGAGCGAATGTGTAGGTCGGGTCGCCTATCACCTGCGACTCGAGATAGCCGCTCACGCGCGGCAGGAAGCCCACGGGCGCGCCGAGGCCCAGAAGCCCCATGTAGCGGTCGCTCCATTTGTCCTGCAGCACATTGACCGAGTTGGCTATCACCGCTACGGTGCGGCCGGGATTGAAGATATATTCGTCGGCGATGCAGTCGTCCAGATGGAATGAGCCTGTGAAGCAGGCGTCAATCATCACCACGCGGCAGTTGGGCTTGTAGCCGTACTGCTTGAAGTCGGGGATGGTGATGTCCTCGTTGGCATCGGCGGTGGAGTCCTTGCGTACCACATCGGGGTCGAAGGTGTTGCTCAGCCACGAGGCGGGGATGTCAAAGCGCTTCATGAGCGCCGCCATCACGGTGTCCTTGTTCTGGCCGCGGTCCTCCACATAGTGGCGCAGATAGCCGCGGCAGTATTCCTGGATAAACTGCTTGGCCCGCTCGGCCGTCTGGATGCGCGGCGTGCCGTCCATATACTGTGTGTCGGGCGCGCCGTGGTGATGGAGAATGGCGTAGTCCAGGTCGGGGCGCTGGAGCTCGTTCATGAGTAGAAACTTGGTCACGTCCTGCTGGTCGTGCGAGATGTAGCTGATGGCGTTCCTCTGACCGCGCAGCCAGGGGAAGTGCTCGTAGAGGCCGGCCTTCTCGTCGATGCGGGCCATGAGCGAGCCGGAGACATAGCCGTGGCCGTTGAAATAGAGCACCTGGCGTATGGTGCGCGGCGTGCGCTTCTCGGCTACGGCCTTGCTCAGGTAGGCGCGGAGCTTGGCGTAGCGGCTGGTGCCGCCAGCGTCGGTAGGACGGATGCGACCGCTGTAGATGTCGGGGCGCACGCTCTGGCGCGAGTCGGCGCGCAGCGAATAGTAGAAGTAGGGCTTGACGGAGTCGCGGCCCAGCGGTGTGAACAGCAGACCGAAGTCGTCGTAGTAACGGTCGGAGGGCACGGACGAGTCGCGGCGGTCGGCCTTCTGATTCATCTTGAATGCCGAGGTGAGGTGCTGGGCGTCGCGCAGCATGGCCACGGGGATGTCGCCCACCAGTACGGTGCCCTCGATGGGGTAGTCCTTCTGAGCGTGCATGCGGCGGAGCGTGGCGCGGATGGAGTCGGGCACACCCCACTTGTCCTCTACGATAAATACCCTGAGGCCGTTGACGTCCTCGATGGCCTTGGCGTAGGCCTTGACCTCGGCGTTGGCCTCGCGCAGGCTCGCAGGGTCGATCACTATGGCAAATCCGCGCTTCACGGCCGCCGTCGAGCCCGTGAAGGACATGAGCAGCATAAAGGCCGCCAGCGCGATGTTTCTGAATGAGTAGTTATGCATTTTGTCTTGTTGTTATTCTGTGATTATGGATAATCGTTATTTCTCTTGCAGGGCTGTTGATGAGGAGCGGCGGGCTGTCGCGGCCTGCCGTCTCCTGAATGGTGTGGCTTTATTATTACTGTCCCGTGACGCGGCGATAGGTCTTGAGCGCTTCGTCGCGCAGGGCGGGCGAAAGGGAGTTGTCGCGGCTCATCCGCAGCGTGGTGCGCGCTATGCTGTCCCTGAGGTACGAGCGGCCGTACCATCCTATGGCCTCCGTGAGGGCTATGCGGCGCGCGTCGTCGTGCGGCTTGGTGATGTAGGAGAGGATGAGCGGTATGCCCGAGGCGGGGCAGTAGAGACGCATGGCCGAGGCCGTGAAGCGGAAGGACTTGTCCTTAAGAGTGTCGGCCACGAGCTCGCGCACGTCCTTGAGCCAGTAGTCGCCGTACTTCTCCATGCGCTTTACATAGCGGCGGTCGAGGCTGTCCCTGTTGACCAGCTGCCGCTGGCTCATCACCTTGTCGTAGGCCTTGAGCAGGACATCGCCGGGGAAATATTCGATGCTCATTTCTGCGTCGCTGCGCACGCGGGCGCTGGTGGCGGCGTCCGTCCAGAGGTCGACCAGCGGCACGGCCAGCTCGGGAGTGCTGTTGTCGCGTATCAGATTGACCGCGAAGCGCTGCACCATCTCGCAGCGGTCGTAGGCTGCGGTGGCGAGGCCCTTGACGGTGTTGCTGTCGTTCACCTCGGCTATTAATTTCAGGGCCTGCAGGCGGAGCTGATCCTCGGGGGCTGTGCGCAGGATATTGAGCAGCTCACTGCTCTTCACCTTGCCAGCCCGATAGCGCGTGAGGAGGCTGAGGGCCTTGCCGTCGCCCGTGGCGCTCTCGCTGATGCCCTTCTCAGGCGTGAAGGTGAAGGTCGGGTCGCCGATGATGTGGCTCTCGAGGATCTCCTGATAGTTGTTTATCTCGCCCACCGTGTGGCCGTAGCTCAGCAGGCCGATAAAGCGGTCGTACCATTTGTCCTGGATGAGATTGACCGTGCCGGCCATGCAGGCCACTGTGCTGCCCGGGGAGAAGATGTACTCGTTTGCGATGCAGTCGGGCATCTGGAAGGCGCCGTTGTAGCAGGCGTCGAAGATGACGAAGCGCGAATTGGGCGCAAAGCCGTAGGCGGCGAAGTCCCTGAGGTGGAGGTCGCGCAGGTCGCGGTCGACAGAGTCGGGCACATCCTTGTGCTCGCGGTTGAGATACTGGGTGTCGTAGTCGCCGTGGTGATGCAGTATGCTGAGGTCGAGGTCAGCGCGCTGCAGGGCGTTCATCAGCGTGGGCTTGATATATTTCTCCTGGTCGAAGTCGACATAGGTGATGGAGGCATGCGGGTCGCTGCGGAGGTGGGGGAAGTGGTCGTAGAAGCCCGTCTTCTCGTCCATCGCGGCCACGCGGCTGTCGTTGAGGGAGCCCTGACCGGTGAAAAAGAGGATGCGGTCGAGCCTGTTGGTGCGGCGTTTCTCGCGGACCACCTTGCTGAGGTATGCGCGGAGCTTGGCGTAGCGGCTGGTGCCTCCGGCGTCGGTGGGGCGGATGCGGCCCGTGTAGATGTCCGGGCGGACGTGCTGGGCGGAGGCTCCCGTGAGCGAGTAGTAGTAGAGCGGCGTGCCCTCGTCGTGGCCCAGAGGGACGAAGCGCAGGGAGAAATCGTCGTAGTAGCGGTCGGAGGGAATGCTCGAGTCTTTGCGCGGCATGCTCTGGCTCATCTTGAAGGCCGAGGAGAGGTGCTGGGCGTCGCGTATCATCGGTACGGGGATGTCGCCCACAAAGACGGCTCCCACGATGTTCCAGTCGCGGCGCGCCCTCTGCAGCATGGCGCGGATGGAGTCGGGCACGCCCCATTTGTCCTCGATGGTATATACCTTCAGGCCGTTGACGTCGCGGATGGCGCCGGCGTAGGCCTCCACCTCGGCGCGGGCCTCGGAGAGACTCTTAGGGTCGATGACTATGACAAATCCTTTTGTCCTGGCCTCAGATGCAAGCGGCGCGCAGAGCAGGAGTGCGAGCAGCAGGGAGAGTGTGATATTCTTCATAAGAGTTTAGAGTGTGAGCGATGCGCCTATGTTGATGAGCGTGCGGCAGTCCCCTTCGTAGGCGTTGGAGTATTTATTCGAGTCCTCGCCGCTGTAGATGCGCCACTGCCCGCCGGCAAAGACTGTGAGCCATGTCGGGGTGGAGTAGAGCCTGAGCGGGATGTCGAGAGCAATGCGGGCGTTCACCGAGGCCGTGTTGGCTGTGGCGTACTCGAAGGCCGGCGCGGTGTACTGGGAGAGCAGCTTGCCCCTGACGGAGGCGAACGTCGGGTCGCCCACCGAGAAGCGGTAGCCTCCGCCTGCGGTCGTCGTGAGACGCAGGCGACGCAGGCGCCAGTACTTCGTGCCCTCGGCTGCGAGGTCGATGAGTGTGTATTTCTGCTCCGATGTGCTCTCCTCAAAGTGCTTCTCATCGCTGTAGTTCAGGCCCACGCCGCCCTGCACTGTCCACGAGGGCAGCGCCTCGGTGTCGAGAGCGTCCAGACGGTAGACGGCCGAAGCGGCGAGGCGTGTAGATTTGTGCATCTTGTTCTTGCTCAGCACTTCGTAGTAGACACGGTTGCTGTGGTCGGGGTCGGTCATGCGGCGCTGGTAGTACCAGTAGCCCTCGTCGCCGTTGTAGGAGCCGCGCAGCGAAACATTGTGACGCAGGCGTCCGCTGCCTCCGATGCTGAGGCGGTCGTACAGCCCCAGAGTGGTGGCCTTGTAGTCGCCGCCCTTGTAGGTGTAGGCCGAACCGCCGTCGGTAGCCTTCTCGCTGTTGGTGGCGCCGCTCAGCTCCAGCATGTTGCCGATGGCGTCGCTGAGATCCCACTGCCACTGCAAGCTGCCGCCGAAGCGGAAGCCCTTGTAGTCGCGCGGGTAGTTGAGAGCGTCGTTGGTGGTGAAGTTCTGGCTGTCGCCCATGCCGCGCATCAGGAAGTAGATGTTGTTGATATAGTTGTTGATCACGACGTGGGTGAGGCTGGAACGGTAGATGTCGAAGTTGAGGCTGGCGCCCAGGGCGTGGCTGTCGCTGAGGCGGTAGAAGAAGCCCGGGGTGATGATGAAGTGCATCGCGTTGTTTTTAGGCCGCGGGTCCGTCTGGTCGGAGAGCGAGCCTGTGAGGTAGCGCAGCCTGAGACCGGCCTGCACCCGGTCGCTGAAGCGGTAGGCCGCAGCGGCGTGCAGGTCAAACTGCTCCGTGGTCATGTCGCTCCTGATCGAGTCGCCGAAAACAAACGGGTTGAGCGGCGTGAGGTAGAGCGTGCTGTTCCAGCGGCGCGAGTAATCCTTGATGTTGGAGTACTTGATATTTCCCGACAAACTGAAGTTGCCTATCCGTTTGAGTCCGGAAATATCAAGCGAGTAATCGTTTTGCATAGCTCCGCCATCAACGGGATGATAGCCTCCGCGCTCGTAATGGGCCAGCAGTGTGGCCTGGGCCAGTGTCTGCACCTGATTGAACGACAGCGATACCGGATTGTTCGTCCCGCTCCAGGGATTGGAGAGGAAGTTGAGAGTCTTGTAGTTCAGACGGTCGCGGCGAGTGGTGTCGCCCTCAATGGTGGCGGCCGTGCTCATCTCTGTCGTGAGCGCGAGCAGCATGACCAGAAATATTGTTTTTCTCATTTGCATCACTGTATCACTGTGTGGTAATTATCGTAGCGTTGTGGAATAAAAAATAAATGCGCGGCGGAGGCTGCGGACAGTGTCTCCGGCCTGCCGCCGCGCATTATGATATGAGTGTTAGTTCTCCTTGAGAGGCTGATCGGTGAGGAAGTCCTCGGAGGAGTTGTTGGTGTCCTGATAGTAGGTGCGGCCGTTTCTTACGACAGTCTTACGACGCTCGCAGAGGCCGCTCCAGGCTGTTGCGGAGATCACGCCGGCTGCATCGTCCCTGCTAAGGAATGTGGGATAGTGGGTCGTCTGAGAGCCGTCCCATACGTCCACAGCGTCGAGCACATACTTGGAGGGGATCATGAGGAACTGTATGTTCGATTTGGTGCCGGGCGTGGTCTGCATGTTGGCAGAGTCGGCTGCGAAGGTAGCGGGATCCATGCCGTCAGGCAGCTTGGCGAGGATGAATGCGCGGCCGAAGAAGCCCAGGGCGAAGCTGGCCATGAACTTGTTGTTGGTGAACAGCACATCGAGGTTGGGCACATCGGGGTTGTCCACTTCCTGCGAGCTGTAGTCGAGGTAGATCTCCCAGTCGGCCTTGGAGAGGTCGGGGCTTGAAGCGTTGCCGCTGGCCTCTGCATGATTGACAGCGTTGTTGGCGATGACAATGGTCTGACCCGGCTGGATGGGATGATCCTTGCCGGTGCCGGGGAATGCGAGTACGGGGCCCTGGCCGGAGCTGTAGAGGTCGTTGACACCCTCAGCCTGCCATTCGTTGGCAGCGCTCTGCCTGCCCTGCGGCGCGGAGAGGATCAAGCCGTCGAGATACTCGACGCTGTCGCCGTTGTTCACGATCTCAAAATATGTGTCGCGGACATAGCCCTTCTTGCTGCCTGCATTGTAGATGGTCTTGAAGATCAGCGGGCTCTGCTTTACGAGGGACACGGGGATGGAGACCGAAGTGGTATCGCTGAATATGTCGGCGCTCTGTATGCCCGTGGCGAGAGTGTAGGAGGTGATATTGCACTTGAAGCTGAAGCTGTAGGAGCCCTGCGGGAGCCTGAAAGCGTTGACGCCGGCGGTGTCGTAGGTCAGGGTGTAGGTCTTGCCGAGCGTGTTGTTGACAGCCGTGAGCTGCAGATTCTTGAGGTCGCTCAGGTTGAGCTCGTCGCTCAGGTTGATGCTGACCGTCACGTACTTCTGAGCCGGTGTGTCATTGTCATCGGAGCTGCACGCCGAGAAGGCAAAGCCCGCGCTTATGACAAACGCCGAAAGAAGAATTTTGCTGAATGCTTTTTTCATTGCTTTTGGTTTTGTTGGTTTATATTGAGTTTAGAATTTCAGTTTGAGCTCCGCGCCGAAGTAGGGATCGGGGTAGAGCTGCTGCATGAACATCGTGTTGTGATTGGTGTGATATTTCTTGACGCCTAGGAAGTTGTTGGCCATAAAGGATACCTCGGCTATGTTGCCCAGCTCCTTGGTCAGGCGGAAGTTGAACAGCACCCAGGGCGAGATGTGGTCGCTCTTGAAGCTGTAGAGGAAGTAGCGGTCGTTCATGAGCATATACTTGCCCGTGCTCTCGTAGCTGGCCTGCCATTCGTTCCAGTTGCCCTGGCGGTCGTAGAAGCCCAGCGGCGAGACGATATACTCCGAGCCGTCGGCGGAGAGGTGATAGAGCTTGTGGCCCTTGTTGTCCTCGTAGATGGAGCGTGTGTTCTCGTACCATACCACCTGCATCGTGGTCGTAAAGACGAGTTTTACGGCGGGGATGTGCGTGATAAACCGGAAGTTCGAGTTGACCCTGTCGCTCACTGTGCCGCCGCCGGCGGGCATCATGGGGATGTAGTCGTATTGGTAGCTGATGTAGCTCAGGTTGTCCACGTCGGTCTTGCGGCGTATGTGAAACCACGCGCCGTCCACCACCAGAGATGTGCTGAGGGGCTTGAATGTGCCGAAGTCGAGCGAGTACTCGATGCCGTGCTTGTCCGTGCGCGATGTGTTGCCCGGCTGCGCCCAGAGCTGCATCTCGTTGCCGGGCGTCGTGGAGGCCGCCACGGTGGCGCCGTCGAGGGTGTAGCTCACGCCCTTGCCCTCGGTGTACATCAGCTGGCTCGCGCCGGCCGGTATCTGGTAGCGATTGTAGGAGAGCAGGATGAAATGGGAGTTGAAGCCGAACTCGTCGCGGTGGCGCTCCATGAAGAAGTTGACATAGCCCTTAAACTGCCGGATGCGCGCGTTGAGACCCACCTCCCACTTCAGGCTGCGGGCGGGCTTGAGGTCGGGATTGAACGTCTTGTCCACCACCTGGGTTGTCATGGCCGCCACGCGCGAACCGTCGCTGGCTATGGCGCTGACGCTCACATTGTCGAAGTAGGCCTTGTCGGGATAGAGGTAGAGCAGGGTGGGCATCTTGTTCGAGATGCCGAAGCCGCCGCTGATGCTCAGTTTGTCGAAGACGCTGTTGTTCTTCCTGGTGAGGAATGTGTATTCGGCGTTCACCCTCGGCTCGGCCACGAAAATGTTGCTCTTGCCCGATTTGTCCTTGTCGAGGAACAGGTTGCTGAGCCTCACGCCGGCATCGTACTGGAGCACCGTGGCGCCGAAATCAAACGTCGAGACGTCGCTGAGGAAGGCCGAGAGATTGTGCAGCGCGGGAATGTCCTTGAAGGCGCGGGGTCTGTAGCTCTGCGCCTCGCCGGCCTTGGGCGGGCGCGAGAGGTCGAACGTCAGGCCGTCGCCGCGGTTGTCGTCCATGCGATACTCCAGGCCGCCCTTCACGTTGGTGAAGCTCTTGCCGCGGAGGCGGATGTATTTGTTGGCCTTCAGCTGCGCATACACATTTATGGGTATGCCCTCCATGCGATAGTCGCTGTAGTACGACTTGTCGGCTATGAGCGCCGCATGCTCGCCCGTGGTCATGGCGTTGGAGATGACGCCGTCGGGGCTCGCGATGAGGTCGTGATGGGTGTCGAGCTGCCGGGAGGCCTGAGCCGAGATGTCATAGTCCAGGCCCGTGAGCCACGAGTCTATCTGCGCGTGACCGTGCACGGCGAGGCGCCCGCCGATGTTCTTGTTCTTGTAGGTCAGGTCGAGCTCAGACATCTGCGGGTCGTGCTTATAGTTGTTGATATTGCTGTAGAATGAGCCGTTGACATTGAACGTGACCGGTTTGCCGCCGAACATATTAAAGAGCGTCGAATAGCCCACCGTGCCGGTGACGCGGTCGTAGCCGCGGTAGTGGCGCCTCGTGTCGGCCCACGACTGCGACCAGTCGAATCCCACATTCATCGTTCCCTTGCCCAGGCCGAAGCCTTTGCCCACGTAGGCCAGTTTGGAGAACGGGTCGGCCTTGAGCTTGGCCTCCAGCGGGCTCTTGCCCGACTTGGTCTTGACCACCACGACGCCGGAGGTCAGGTTGCCGTACTCCACCGACGGTATGCCCCTGATCACCTCTACGCTCTCGATGTTGTCGGCCGAGATGGTGCGCAGGTCCGTGCCGCGTCCGGCGGTGGTCTGGTCGCTCATGCCGTCGGCGCTGGTGCTCGAGGCTTTGCCGGTGCGCGTGGGGGCGATGGCCTGCAGGTTGGCGTCGTTGCTTATAGGGGTGCCGTCGAGCACGATGGCCGTGCCGAGGGCGTTATTGTCATTACCGTCGATCTCGCGGATGTTGGCCTGTGCCAGATTGTTGAGCGTAGGATTGACCGTCAGGGCTCCGGGCATGAGCTGCAGCATGTCCGCCAGGCTCTTGGGCTGGATGTGGCGCACGGCGTCCTGATCGATGATCGACTTGGAGCCCATGGCCTGCTGGCGCGCCGTCACGGTGACAGTGCTGAGGCTCAGGTCGAGGTGGGTGAGGCGTATGTTCAGGCGGTCGCGCCCGTCGCCCTTGACAGTGACCTTGCCGCGCGCCTCCTTGTAGCCGAGGCACGAGGCGTAGTAGTCCAGTTCGCCCGTCGGCACGCCCGTGATCTTGAAGTTGCCCTTCTCGTCGCTCAGTGTGTAGAGCGAGCCGTTGAGCACCACGTTGGCCACCTCTACGGGATGACCTTTGTCGTCGGTCACTGTGCCGCTCAGCGTGACGCCGCCCTTAATCTGGGCCAGCGCTGCGGTGGCGCACATGATGAGAAGGAGAGTTGCCAGCATTCTCCTGCATCCCATTATGGCGGGAATTATGGTCCTGATGTTGCTAAATCCGTGTGATGGAGTTATGTAGTTCTTGCTTCCTTCTGTAGATGTTGCTGCCATAACATTCATTTTGATGCAAAATTAATGATTCCGCACCGAATAGCCATCACAATTAATAGGTAAATGCCCCGAAACAGCAAAAAATGGTGTTTTTGCAGTCTTTAATTGTGATTAATGCGTGTTTTTGAAGATAAAATAAGCCTTTTTCCTGCAATAGTCTTTTCTGAGGCCCGCTGAGCCGGACAGAATGATGTGGAGAAGTGGGTAGGGAGTGGTGATGAGCCGCGTGAGGACGGCTGAGAGGGGAATAAGGCAACGCCCGCCGCGCCTGAACGAGAGGCGCAGCGGCTATATGACAGGCCGGCCGGGCGTGCGCGAGAGGCGCAGCGGCTTTATTACAGCCCGGCGGAGTGAGAGGAAGATGTGTAGCGGCTATATTACTGGCTATTGCTGTCCGGTATATTTTTTGAGAATGGAAATACAATTCAGGCTGAAGTACCCGCCCGGACTCCAGCCTGAATTGTTACGATAGTCTGTTCCTAAGAACTATCTAAACTATTTCTTTCGCGGCGCTATTTGCCGGGGTTGGCCTCGGAGATGACGGCGCGGCCGGCCGTTATCAGCACGCGCAGGTCGCTGGCCTGCTGGGCTTTGAAGCCATAGGAGTGCATCTCGTTGTCCGCATTCACGCCTCCCTTACAGACGGTGAGAAACTGTCCGCCGCCATTGCTCAGCTGCACCTCAAAGGCGGCGTCGGTCGACTTTTCCTTGAAGGCGATGCTTACCCTATTGAGCGTGGTGTTCTCCCCGATGCGGAAGTTCAGATTGTCCCCCTTCTCGCCCGTCCATCCCGTGGAGCGGTTGCCGTCCGTTACCGCGGGCACGGCGGCGCCATTGTCGTCGGTGGCCTGAAGGGCGGAGGCTTTGCGAGCCGCGGGCTTCTCACCCGGGACGAGCACCGCGAACACGTCGTTGAGGCGGATATCTACCGAGGAACTGCCGATCATCACCTTGAATTCCCCGGGCTCTACCACACGTTTGTACTCCTGATTGACCAGCTCCAGGTCGCGCGGACGAAGAGTGAAGCTCACCTCCTTGCTCTCGCCCGGCTCGAGGTGGACGCGCTCGAAGCCGCGGAGATTCTTCTCGTAGGTGGTCACGGAGCTCACCATGTCGCGCGTGTAGAGCTGCACGATCTCGTCGCCCGCGCGGCTGCCGCTGTTGCTGACCTTGCAGGTGACCGTGAGGCTGTCGCCGGCGTGGATGTAAGGGCTCGAGAGGCGGATGTCCGAGTATTCGAAGGTGGTGTAGCTCAGCCCGTAGCCGAAGGAATAGAGTGCGCCGTTGACACGCGTCATGTTGCCCTTCATGCCGGGCGTGTGGCCGCCGTCGACCTGCGAGTAGGGCTTGGCGGGGAAGTTGAACGGTATCTGGCCCACCGACTTGGGGAATGTAACGGTCAGTTTGCCGCTCGGGTTGCAGTCACCGCTGAGCACCTCGGCCACGGCCGTGCCGCCGTGAGGGCCGGGATACCAGGCTTCGACGATGGCGGGGACAAAGCGGTCGGCCCAGTTGATGGACAGCGGGCGGCCGTTGATGAGCACGAGCACTACGGGTTTGCCGGTGGCGCTGACGGCCTTCAGCAGGTCCAGCTGCCGCCCGGGCAGGTCGAGGCTGGAGCGCGACTTGTTCTCGCCGCAGGTGCGCTGTCCCCCGCCGAGCACCACCACGGCCACGTCGCTCTTACTCGCCTCGCTGACGGCTGCGTCGATGTCGCGCTGCTCGGTCTCGGAGAGCGGATAGTCGATGATCTCCGACTCGGGCCAGTGCTCGTCCACCAGGTCACAGCCCTTGGCATAATGCACGTCGACGCCGTGCTCCGCAGCCTTGGCCCGGATGCCTTCCAGTACGGTCGTCACGTCTACGGCCAGCGGCCCGTAATGTGTGAGCGCGTAGTCCCTGGCATCGGCGTTGGGGCCGAGAACTGCGATGCTGTGTATCTTCCTCAGGTCGAGCGGCAGGAGGTGGTTCTGATTCTTGAGCAGCACGATGCTCTCGCGCGAGGCGCGCAGCGACACCTCGTTATTCTCGCGGCTGTTGACCTCGACGTCGGCCTGCCTCAGGTCCGTGCGGTAGGGATGGTCAAACTGCCCGTCGATAAACTTGACGCGCAGCACATCCCGCACCCTCTCGTTGAGCGTGGCGGTGCTGATCCTGCCCTCCCTGACCAGTTCCCTCAGCGGCAGGACGTACGAGTCGGGCGAGCGGAAGGTGCAGCGCACATTGAGCCCGGCCTCCACGCTCTGACGGATGGCGTCCCTCATGTCGGGGGCGGTGGAGTGCTTGGTGAGAAGATATTCCACCGCCTCGCTGTCGGACACTACATAGCCGCGGAAGCCGAAGTCCTTGCGCAGGCGGTCCCACAGCCAGTAGTGGCTGCCCTCGATGGGCACGCCGTCGTAATCGTTGTAGGCGCACATCACACCCAGCAGCCCCGCCTCCGGTATCACACGGCGGTAGGGATAGACGTGGATGTTCTCCACCTCGCGCCGCGACATCTGCGGGTCGTCGCGGGCCATGCCCTCGCGCGCGCCCTTGTTGTTGCTGTAGGCCAGAAAGTGCTTGGCCGTGGCGGCCACCTGATGATTGTGCTGTATGCCGCGCACCATCTGCACGCCGAGCTCGGCCACGAGATAGGGGCTCTCGCCGTAGATCTCCTCATAGCGGCCCCAGCGCTGGTCGCGCCCCACATCGAGCACGGGCGCATAGACATTGGTGTAGCCCAGCAGGTGAGCCTCGCGGCCGGTGATGAGCCCCACGTGATATATCAGGTCTCTGTCCCAGGTGTGCCCCAGTCCGAGCTGCGTGGGAAAGTCGGTGGCCTTGTAGCTCTCCACGCCGCGGATGCCCTCGTTGGTGAAGTCGACCGGTATGCCGAGCCTCGTGTCCTCCACGAAGAACCGCTGCACCTCATTGAGCGCCCAGGCGTGGCGCGAAGCCGGCCACACGTACGGGTTGTTCGACGGCGGCAGGCCCCACTGCCGGAAGCCGTTCAGGTGCTCGTCGATGGCGCCCATGCCGTCCTTCCAGATCTTGTTTTTCCACTCCGGCGTGGGCAGGGCGTCGCTCAGGATGCGCCCGTAGCCGTAGAGGGTGACCAGCTGGCAGGTTTTCTCCTCCACGGTCATCTGCGAGAGCAGATCCTCGATGCGGTCGTTGATGGGCGCGGAAGGGTCTTCGTAGACATCCTTGCGCCCGTTCTTGTTGAAGTCTGTCCAGCCTTTGTGGTAGATCTGATTCTTGGGAGGCGTGTAGCGCACAAGCGCTTTGCCGGTGGGCACAGAGTCCTGCGCAAAGGCGGTCACGGCGAGGGCCGAAGCTGCGAGCAGGCCCATGAGATATTTTGAGAATGACATCCTGCGGTGTTATTTGGGTGTGGTTATTTAAGATAAATCGCGGCAGCATCGGAGCTCCCGGCGCATCGGATCAGCGCGTCCGGAAATGCTGCCCCAGAATTAATTATTGCTCTCAGAGCAAAGTTACGATTAATATTCCGAACCGCCACTCCGGCCTCCGGCTAATCTGACTAAGGGGCGGGAATCGCGGGACTGATTCTGAGAAAATCCGCCTCGGTACCGGGCGTTCTGGATAGCATTATACATGCCTGCGGAAGGGCTCAAAATCGCCTTTGTAAGTGTGTGAAAATCAGCGCTCCAGGAAGGCCAAAATTATGTTTGAGATAATTTAAAACGTCTCAAATGTAGTTTTCCTCATCTCAAATGTAATTTTGTGGTTTTGCGGAAGTTTTTTTGAGAAGTGGGAAATGCTTCTCAAAAAATGCGGACGAAGCGAACGTGTTTCGCATGGCGAATATAAATAGGCGGAGCAGATGAGTGAGGACTTCAAAAATATGGATCTTAATCTATAATGCGCGAAGCTGGCTGGGAGGGCCGCCGCCTCAGCGGCCGCCAGCCGCCGCGAAAGCAAATGCGAGGCGCACGCGCTATACTAACTTTTCGCCGCCAGGCCGCTCATTAGATTTCCCAGGCTCGCTCCCAGCCGCTGCGGGTAGCGGCCCTCCCAGTTATTTCCCGCTCACAACACTCCTTTTCAACAATGTGATTTTCAGCCCCTGCGATAGGGGCAAATTCTACTGCGAGATAAAATATTTTAGCTACGAGTTAACGAGTCGTCTACTACGAGATAAATTTTTTTATCTGCGAGTAGAATTTCTTCTTCTCCTGATTGGCTTTTCGCCGGGGCGGGAAGCTTTCCCCGGAAGCGCAGACAGCAGTGCCTGCGGGCTACTTCTTGCGTGCCGCGTCGATGCGCAGGAACACGAAAAGCAGTATGGTGAAGCCCCAGAGCGACGAACCGCCGTAGCTGAAGAAGGGCAGCGGAATGCCGATGACGGGCGTGAGGCCGATCACCATGCCGATATTGATGAACACATGAAAGAGCAGGATGCACAGCACCGAGTAGCCGAAGATGCGCCCGAAGGCGAAGCTCTGCCGCTCGGAGAGGTAGATGAGCCGCAGGATGAGCGTCAGGTAGAGCACCAGCACCACCGCGCAGCCGATGAAGCCCTTCTCCTCGCCCACGGTGCAGAAGATGAAGTCCGTGTCCTGCTCCGGCACGTATTTCAGTTTGGTCTGTGTGCCGTTGAGGAAGCCCTTGCCCGTCAGTCCGCCGGAGCCGATGGCTATCTTGCTCTGGTTGACATTGTATCCGGCGCCGTTGAGGTCCTGCTCCATGCCCAGGAGGACACGCACACGCTGCTGCTGGTGAGGCTCGAGCACATCGTTCATCACATAGTCGGTCGAGAAGAAGAATATCGTCGAGACGACGGCGAACAGGGCCACGTAGGCGTAGCGGAGGCGCTTGAGCGTGAGGGCTTTGATGATCATGTACACCACCTCGCCGGCTATCACGGCGAGCAGCGCATAGCCCGTCTCGAAGGGGATGACATAGCGCGAGAAGAGGTAGCTGAGCAGGATGGCGCCGGCGCCGTAAGCGACGGCTTTGTAGTCCTGATGGCGATTGTCCGAGTAGAGCAGGGCGATGACGGTGGTGAAGATCCAGATGAGCAGCAGCACGGCGAACTCGCTCACCGAGGTGTAGGTGCCGTCGACGAGTGTGTCTTGAAACTTGAGTCCGATGACGAAGTAGATGACCGCCGCGAAGCCCGCGAAGAGGAAGCTGCCGTTCATGCCCTCGCGGTAGAGCACCAGGAAGAACGCCGTGTAGATGAGCGCCGAGCCGGTCTCTTTCTGCATAATGATAAGCGCCATGGGCAGGAGTATGATGCCCAGCGTGATGGCGAAGGTGCGGGTATTGCTGATGTTGTAGCCGTAGTGGCCCATAAACTTGGAGAGCGCCAGCGCCGTGGCCCCCTTGGCGAACTCGGCCGGCTGTATGCTCAGGCTCCCGAGCTTGATCCACGAGTAGGAGCCCTTGATGTCCGTGGCCAGGAACGGCGTGACGAGCAGTAGGAGCATGAACGCCGCGTAGAGCACGTAGGCGAAGGTGTCGAAGAGTTTGTCGTCGAGCATCGTGATGACGAAGCCGATGACCAGCGCGCAGCCTATCCAGATGAGCTGCTTGCCGGCGCGCGAGGAGAAGCTGAAAAAGTCGCCCAGCGGCTCGCCAAACTCGTAGCTCGCGCCGCACACACTGAACCAGCCCAGGATGATGAGGGCCAGAAAGAGACCTATCGTTATCCAGTCGATCTGCCTGAGCGGGGATGTCGGTCTATCGTTCGCCTGTTCCATAGGATATATGTCTGTGCTGGAATTCTTCGGCTACCCTCTCGCCGTGGGCGGAGAGCTTGCCATTGAGATATTGCTCCATCATGACCGCGCCGATGGGCACACCGAAGTCGGCGCCGAAGCCGCCGTTCTCCACGTAGACGGCGATGGCTATCTTGGGGTCGTTCATGGGCGCGAAGCCGATAAAGGCGGAGTGGTCGTGCCCGCGGTTCTGCGCCGTGCCGGTCTTGCCGCACACCTCGATGCCGGGGAGGTTGGCCGCGCGGCAGGTGCCGCCGAGCACGGCCTGCCGCATGCCCTGCACAACATAGTTGTACCAGCGGTGCTCCACCATGGTGAAGTGCTTCTCGTGGTAGGTGCTGTCGATGTGCGAGTGCTCCACGCGGCTCACGATGTGGGGCGTGATGTAGTAGCCGCGGTTGGCTATCGTCGCGGCGAGGTTGGCTATCTGGAGCGGGGTGGCGTTGACCTCGCCCTGCCCGATGGCGTCGCTGATGATGGTCACGCCGTTCCAGTGCTTGCGGTAGTGCTTGTCGTAGTAGGCGGCGTTGGGGATCATGCCGCGGCGCTCGCCCGGCATGTCCACGCCCAGTTTGTAGCCGTAGCCCATCGAGACGATGTAGTCCTTCCACCGTGTGAAAGCGTCCTCGATGTTGCGATACTTGCGGCGGTTGCTCATCATGTAGTAGAAGCCCCAGGAGAAGTAGGCATTGCAGGAGGTGGCTATTGCGGGGACGAGCGAGAGGGGAGAGGCGTGGCCGTGGCAGGCCTGATGGAAGCGGCCGATGGTGAGCCCGTGGTGGCAGGCGAACTGTGTGCCCGGCGTGATGATGCCCTCCTGAAGGAAGGTGAGAGCCTGCGTGGGCTTGAATGTGGAGCCCGGGGGATACTGGCCGCTTATGGCGCGGTTGAGCAGAGGTTTGCGGGGGTTGAGCTGCAGCCTTTTCTGATTGATGCCACGGTTGCGGCCTATCATCAGGCGCGGGTCGTAGCTCGGCGAGGACACCATGCAGAGGATCTCGCCGGTCTTGGGCTCGATGGCCACGATGGCGCCGATCTTGCCCTCCATGATGCGCTCGCCGAGAGCCTGAAGGTCGATGTCGATGCTCAGCTGGAGGTTGCGCCCGGGCTGTGGACGGCGGTCAAAGCGCCCGTTCTGGTAGCGCCCCTTGATGCGGCCGTGCACATCGCGCAGCAGGATGTTCATGCCTTTCTCGCCCCTCAGGTCGCGCTCGTAGGAGCTCTCCACACCGATCTTGCCGATGTAGTCGCCGCTCTGATAGTAGGGGTCGTCGTCGATGTTCTGCTGCGACACCTCGCCCACGTCGCCCAGGATGTGCGCCCCTACGCCGTAGACATAGCGGCGTATGCTGCGCCGCTCCACCGAGAAGCCGCGAAACTTGAACAGCTTCTCCTCTATCTGCGAGAACTCGCGCGCCGGTATCTGCGGCAGGAAGAGCTGCGGTGTGTGGCGCGAATAGCCCGGGTGCTTCTTGCTGTCCTTGATGTCCATCATCCGCGCTATGTAGAAGTCGCGCGTGATGCCGAGTGTGCGGCAGAAGTCGAGCGTGTCTATGCCGTGCTGCTCGTCCATGGTCACCATGAGATTGTAGGCCGGCTCGTTGTACACCAGGAGCTTGCCGTGGCGGTCGGTGATAAGGCCGCGCGAGGGATATTGTATCTTCTTGAGAAATGCGTTGGAGTCGGCGTTGCGTTTGTAGTCATCGCTCAGTATCTGCAGGGCAAAGAGGCGCATCAGATAGACCACAACGATAGCGATGGCCATGCCGCCGATTACAAACTTCCTGTTCTCAAGGTTGGTGCTCATTTACGCTGCGGCTCGCTTGTTACTAATGCGTACGCCCTCGATGGCGGCGATGATAAGGATGGTGAGCAGGGCGCTGCCCACGGTGTTGAGCAGCAGGTCGATGGCGTTGAAGAAGGAGAACGTCTCGAGCAGGTAGAAGATGGTCTCGGCGATGATGACGCCCACGCTTATGTAGCGCATGTACGGCCCCCAGCCCATCTTGGCGGCCGAGGGCACCGGCACATCGTCCTCGTCCTCGGTGTTGGAGTGGAACTTGAGGAGCCACGGCTGTATCATCGCCAGCGTTGTGAGCGAGAGCGTGGCTACGCCCGGCGTGTTGGTGAACGTGTCCGCTATTATGCCCATCGCAAAGCTCCACAGCAATATCTCGCTGCGGTTGCTCTCGCCGTTGAAGAGCATCACAAAGTAGACCGCAACAAACGGGGTGGCGTGGCCCAGGATATGCACGTGATCGAAGATGAGCACCTGCAGAGCCAGCGTCAGCACAAACCATCCCAATGTCTTAAGAAACCTGTTAAGCATACTCTTGTCTCTCCTCTGTCTATTCCGTCCTTCTTACCTGTTCTCTTGTATTACTGTCGAATTCTCTGTATTACTGCTTCGCCTTCCTGATTTACTACTCAGCTCTCTTGTATTACTGCTAATCCTTTCTCAATACGGCCTTACTGTTCCGGCTGTTCCATCTCCTGCGCCCTGACCTGCAGCGAGTCGATCTCGGGCTTGGCGGGATTGGCTATGACGCAGACGTCGCGCAGGTTGGCAAAGTCGGTCGAGAGATGCACCTTGACCCTGAAGGAGAGGCCGTCGCTCGAATTGCCGATGTTTATGATGCGCCCTACAAAGAGCCCGGGCGGGAACACGGACGAGTAGCCGCTCGTCTCCACGTAGTCGCCCACCTTGAAGCGGGCGTAGCGCGGCACATCGCTGAGCGTAGCCACCAGCGGATTGCCCCCGTCCCAGCCCAGATAGCCGAAGAAGCGGTGGCCGCGTATGCGGCAGCTGATGCGCGACTTGCTGTTGAGCACCGGCATGACGAGGCTGTAGTGCGGGCCCGTGAGGAAGACGATGCCCACTATGCCGCCGCCGCTCACCACGCCCATCTCCGAGCGTATCCCGTCGGCCTCGCCCCGGTCGATGACGATAAAGTTGTTGACCTTGGTGATGGAGTTGGACGTGACGGTCGCGGGGATGAGGCGGAAGCCGTCGAGGGCCCGCCGCTGCTTCTCGTCGAGCGCCAGGGAGTCCTCGCCCTCGCTCTCGAGTATCTCCCGCAGCTGGGTCACCTGACGCTGCAGCATGATGTTGCGCGCCGTGAGGTCGCGGTTCACCTTGCCCAGGCTCACATACGAGGCCAGATCGGAGTAGACCTTGTCGAGAGTTGCCGTGAACTCGTTGGCCGAGGTGAACCATACGCTGGCCTGATAGTCGTTGAACTGGAAGAACAGGATAGCCCCCGCGCTCTCCAGCAGCAGGAATACTATCCAGTGGAAATGGTTCTTCAGAAACTCTATCAGATTGTGCATAGCTCGGGGCTCCGGCTTACTGGGTCATTAAAAGTGCGGCAGCAGTCGCGCCTTGGCTGCGGACTGCTGTCTTGACTTATCTCCTCTCGCGCCGGACATAATAATATATATGCGCGTTGATTTTCTTTCTCTCTGTCAGCCTCTCCCGCTGAAGGGGAGAGCGCGGACGTCGTTTATCTCATCAGGAACGAGTAGTGATTGACATTCTTGAGCGCCACGCCAGTGCCCTTGGCTACACAGAGCAGAGGATCCTTGGCCACGTGGAAGGGGATGTCAATCTTATCGGTGAGCCTCTTGTCCAGGCCGCGCAGCAATGCGCCGCCGCCGGTGAGGTAGATGCCGTTGCGCACGATGTCGGCGTAGAGCTCGGGAGGCGTATTCTCCAGAGCGCTGAGCACGGCGGTCTCGATCTTGGTGATGTCTTTCTCCAGGCAGTGGGCTATCTCCTGATAGCATACGGGTACCTCCATGGGCAGAGCCGTGATGCGGTTGGGGCCGTGGACGACATAGTCCTTGGGGCCCTGCTCGCCGAGGTCGGTGAGGGCGCTTCCCACATGTATCTTGATGCGCTCGGCCATACGCTCGCTGACCTTCACGTTGTGCTGACGGGCCATGTACTCCTGTATCTCGGAGTTGAAATCATCGCCGGCCATCTTGATGGAGTTGTTGGAGACGATGCCGCCCAGCGAGATGACTGCTATCTCGGTCGTGCCGCCGCCTATGTCGACGATCATGTTGCCCTCGGGGGCCTCAACATTGAGGCAGTCCTTGGGGTCCATGCCGGCCTCCTGCTGCTCCTGCCCGATGCCGATGGCTGCGGCCATGGGCTCGAAGATCAGGTAGACATCACGGCCGCCGGCGTGCTCGGCGCTGTCGCGCACGGCTCTCAGCTCCACCTCGGTCGAGCCCGAGGGCACACCGATCACCATCCTCAGGGACGGTGAGAAGAGGTGGCTGCCTTTCTGGGCGTTCTTGATGAGGCCGCGCATCATCTGCTCGCAGGCGTTGAAGTCGGCTATCACACCGTCGCGCAGCGGGCGTATCACACGATAGTTGTCGTTGGTCTTCTCGTACATCAGCTTGGCCTCTTCGCCTACCTTGACCATCTTGTTGGTGTTGCGGTCCAGAGCCACTATGGAGGGCTCATTGACCACTATCTCGTCGTCCGAGATGATGATGGTGTTGGCCGTGCCGAGGTCCATCGCCAATTCCTGGGTGAAAGAAAAAAATCCCATTTATCTGTGTTTATCTCTTGATGTTGTGTGTGGGTAGCTCTTATTTGCTCACGGCAAAGTATGTGTGGATAGCTGTGTCATAGTGGCTGCTCACGGCAAATGCGCGCTCGGCAAAGTGGCGACGGTCCTCGATGTCGGTAGCGGCGCCCTTGGTGTGGAGCAGATTGAGCAGCTCGGCGTACTGGGCCTTGGAGGGGATGATCACCACGTCCTTGAAGTTCTTGGCGCCGGCTCTTATCAGCGAGATGCCGCCGATGTCGATCTTCTCGATGATGTCGGCCTCCGATGCGCCGCTCTTCACCGTCTCCTCAAAGGGGTAGAGGTCTACTATTACGAGGTCTATGGACGGGATCTCGTACTTCTGCATCTCGGCCTGGTCGCCCTCATTGTCCCTGCGGGCCAGTATGCCGCCGAAGATGCGGGGGTGCAGAGTCTTTACCCTGCCGCCCAGAATGGACGGATAGGTAGTGAGCTCCTCAACCTTCTTGCAGGGATAACCCAGACCCTCTATGAATTTCTGTGTGCCGCCGGTGGAGAGCAGCTCCACGCCGTCGGCATTCAGCGCCTTGAGGATGTCCTCCAGACCGTCCTTGTGATAGACGGATATCAGCGCTGTCTTGATAGGTTTTCTTTCTGACATAGTATAGAAACTTTCAGGCCTTCACGGCCTATGAATACGTATTCTCCGGAGTGCAAAGATACTAATTTTTTATATATCCCCTCTTTCTGCCGGACAAAATCACCAAAAGTAAGGCGTTATGTCTCTCCGCGGCCATCTCCGCATGCCTGAGGGCGGGAGTATAATGGGGAAATTCTGCGTCCTCCTGTACTGCCACACCATCCGCATGCAATTAATACAAGAAGGCATGTAGTTCATGCGCGACAGCTGCGATGCATATTCATGACAGCTGCGATTCATTTGCATGACAGCTGCGATTCATTTGCATGACAACTGCGATTCATTCGCGTGACAGCTGCGATGCATTCGCATGACAGCTGCGATGCATTCGCGTGACAGCTGCGATGCATGAAATAGAAGGGACATAAAATCAGGCATTGCCGAATTATGAAATGTGTCGTCATGGAATGAGGATGAATTTTCCTCTCCGGGCGCACGCCGGAATGCATGTAAGAAGAATGATTCGCTGTGCGCAGAGCGCCCTTTGCGCGTACCGCAAAAACCGTCCCGCATGCTGTGATGCTCACATAGGACCTGAGGAAAACTACATTTGAGGTAGTTCTACTCGTCTCAAATGTAGTTTTGGCCTGTGTGAAGCGCTGATTTTGAGTTATTTGGAAAGGGCCGAAAAACCGGTTTTCCGCCGTCTGCGAAAGCCGGAGGAAAACGCCTGAAACGTACGGCAAAGATGGGCATCCACCCTTTGCGGGTGACGATTTGCGCGCACCTGTCACAGCGCACGGGCCGCCTACTGTCCGCTGCTGACGAAGGTGGTCACGGAGCGGGGCTCGAGCGTCGCCGTGCCTGAGGATTCGCCCACGGGCTTCAGGTTCTCGCCCGTCACATCCGAGGTGCGGTAGAGCCGCCACTTGGCTGCGCCCGCGGGGAGCGGCAAACTGATGTCGGCGGAGCCCTCGCCGTAGTTGATCCCCACGACGACCCATGTGCCGTCGGCGTTACGGTAGGCGGAGGCCATCACGCCCGTGGGCTGTGTCTCTCCATCGGCGATGGTGTGCCAGTCCTCGCTGACCGTCATGGTGTAGCGGCGTGCGCCGGGGCGGATGAAACGGCTGTAGTTGCCCATCGTCCACATGAGTTTCGAGTCGATGGCCTTGCCCGTCTTCCAGTTGTCCGCCGAGAGGATGCGGATGAGGCCGTCCTTGTAGTCGCTTCCGGCGGCGCGCCACCACGACCAGCTCTCAGCCCCGCCGTAGACGAGGTCGTAGTGCATGATGCGCGCCACATAGAGCGCAGTCATCATCGAGGTGTCGAAGTGGCTGCCGCGGCCTATCTCCTCGTCGTTGCTCATGATGCATATCTCGCTCTGCCAGTAGGCCAGGCCGTAGCGGTCCAGCAGACGGCGGAGCCGCTGGCGGATGGCGCGCATGCTGTCTACGGGCGTGTTGGTCCAGTAGCTGTGGGCCAGCACGGCGGGCAATACGTTGCTCACGCTCCTCAGACAGGTCGCCGTGCTGTCCTTGTCGAAGAAGGTGCTCACCTCGTTGCCCCGCTGCCAGCCCGACTGATGGACGCCCAGTAGGTTTCTCAGGTCGCTGCTCTCCGGGATGGCGATGGCGGTGTTGACCTTTTCCTTGCGGAACGCCTTTGATATGGCCCTGACGAGCGTGGCTATCTCGCGGTTGGTGGCAGGCGAGCCCTCCTGCTTCGGGCCCTGCCAGTTCCAGTTCCCGTCTGGCTCGTTGACCGGACTGAGATAGTCGATGCGGATGCCGTCGTGCTCCTCGAGGCCCTTCATGCAGCGCGCCATAAACCCGGCCGCACGGTCGTAGCAGTCGGGCCTCAGATTGATCGTGCCCCCGCGGCCGGTGTTTGTGGCCAGTCCGTTGATGGTGTAGTAGACCGGCATCGAGTTGAGGAACGCCAGCAGATAGGGCACACCGCGCTCCCGGGCCAGGCGGAGGAAACTGCGTTGCCCGGCCTGCTTTGTCCAGTCGTACGTCCCGTCGGGGCGGAGGAAGCAGTCCGTTCGTGTGTTCTGCTTGATCTGTGCGCTTTCGCCCTGCTCCGCACTGCCGGCGCCCAGGTTGAAGCGCCAGAGCGACAGACCTATACCGCGGGGCTGCCCGGAAGCGTCGTTCTCCGTGCTGAACAGCCAGTCGGCTATCTGGCGCTGCTGTGCCTCGGGCCATAGTCCGAGACGGTTCATGCTCCACGCGTCCGAGGCGCCGAAATGGAGTATCTTCTGGCGTGGCTCGCTCTGATTGATGGTGTAGACACGCCGGGCTTGGGCCGTCACGGCCGGGACGGGGCCGCAGAGGGTAATGGTGAGAAGCAGCAATTCAGGGATAACGGATTTCTTCATGGCAGGGTGTTCGTTTGACAGGTATAACAATATATTTATGCCGGCCGTGGCCTCATTCGGGAGGCCCGCGCCGGAGGCGATGCCTTTGTTGCAAAAATAGATAATTGCCTTCATTCTAAATGGAAACAACGGAGGAAAATTGCTCTTTGCACCATTTATTCCGCTTCTCAGACTGAATAAATGATAAATCTCCGTAAATAGTTGCAACATAGGGGATGCCTCAGAAAGGGTTTTATTACCTTTGTACATTACTGAGGCGAGAGCCAAAACTATGGATGCAACTATGGACAGAGAGATAAAACGGGAAAACTACCGTCACCACATGCCCGTCCAACTGCGGTTTAACGACGTTGATCCCTTCGGGCATGTCAACAATGCAGTCATGTTCTCCATCTACGACATGGCCAAGACGGAGTACTTCCGCGCCGTGCTCGGCGATAAAATGAACGGCGGCACGTTCGCCGTCGTGGTCAATATCAATGCCGACTTCATTCACCCCATCTACTACGGCGACAAGATCGAGATAGCCTCGGCCGTCGTGCAGCTGGGCCGCAAGAGCATCACGGTGGCCCAGCAGGCGGTCAACCTTACTTCCGGCAGCGTCGTGAGCCAGTGCCGCACGGTGCTCGTGGCCTTCTCCGCCGCTCTCAACGATTCCATCGAACTGCCAGAGGACATCCGCAAACGCTTTATCGACTACGAGAACAATATCCTGCTCTGACCGCGCCGCGCTATATTATTCAGCAGGCCGTGTGTCGCGGAAAACGGAGCGCGGATGAGTCGTTAGCACGCTGGTAATACACGCGCAGAAAATCCTACCATTTATCAGAAACCTCACAAAGCACCTGATTTAAAACCACACAGATGTGATTTAAGCCAGATGCCTTGTGAGGATGCCCTTATCGGGGAATTAATTATCAGATAGTTAGAGAGGGGTCGGAATGCGGCTTTCCCGAGGACCGGAATGCCCGCTTTGCGGCCGCTTTCCAATGGTCGTATTCCCTTCGTTCAGGGGCGGTAATCGTGTGTTGCGAATGCTCTGCGCGTTGTGCGGGGGCGGCGCTTGTTCAGCGCTGTGCGAGGGAGAGCGCTACCTTGCCGTTCTTCGCGGTGACGGTCCACAGCGCGGCGCTGTCGGAGCTGCCGGGCATGGCGAGGCTGCCGGTGCCGACGCGCATGGTGTAGCGGAAGCCGTTGAAGGACTGCTGCAATGTCTTGGCGTCGTGGCTTACGACTTCGGGCAGTTTTGCCCCCTGGCTGACGGTGAGCTCGAGGCGGTAGTCGTTATCCTTGTCCGACTCTACCGTGATGCCCTTCTCGCCGAGCTCCACCCGATACTTCCTGCCGCTGCCGTCAAAGCTCACAATCATCCGTCCGGCCTTCATGCTGCCGGCGGTGGTCACGGTGGGCCTGGAGCATTTTATCTCCTTGTATTCTCCTCCCGAAGCGTCGCGGCTCATTATCCTGAGGCCTGCACGGAAGTTGCCCTTGCTCCAGAGGCAACCGTCCACGAGCGGCAGGGCGTAGTAATGGCATTCGGTCGATGTGCCGGGCTGGTCGTAGTAGAGCGATTTGAAATGCTCGTTGTAGAGCTGTATGTCGCGGAAGAGGAAGCGCTCGCCCTGCCAGAACAGGCTGGTGCGGTAGTAGCGTGTGCTGTACCATACGGTGCGGCCGCCCTGAGGCGTGTAGTCGCTCATGGCGGTGGAGGCTGTGGCTGGGGTGATCTTGTAGCGGCTGCGGAACTCGCGGCCCGTCTCCTCAAGGGTGAGCACGCGCATCTCGCCGCTCCGGGCCAGTGCGGCCAATTTGGGCATCTGCATCTCGAATCCACGGCGCATGCTTGCCCATGTGAACGAGTTCTCCTGCCCGGCCTGGACATAGACAAAGCCGAGAGCGGGGTCACGGCTCACCGTGCCCAGATACCAGTCGGTCCAACGCTCGCTGCCGCCACCCTCTCCGTATACGGGCTCGAGGGTCGAGACGCTCTGTGTAGCGCCGCCCACACCGCAGTAGTACTGGTAGAGCGGGTCGCTGCCCAGCATGCGGAAGACGGGCACATTGATCTGCGCGCTCTTATTCTGCGCCGGCAGGTAGGCGTTGAGCAGCGAGGGGTAGTAGCCGCCCTGCCAGTAGCCGCCCCACATGGTGTAGCCGTCGGTACCCACCTGGTCGCGGCAGTTGCACGAGGCCGTGATGTGATATTTGTCGGCCATGTAGCGGAGCGTCACGGCGTCGATAAACCAGCTGCCCACCGAGGCGGGATAGCGGCCGAAGATGCGTTTGAACTCCGCCATGTAGACATCCACCAATTTGAGGCGCTCGGCGGGCGTGTAGCCCGTGGCGAAACCGACGTTGGCGTGCCAGTCCCACGGATAGCGGCCCCGCCAGTTCATGCCGGCGGCCTTGACGTGCGGTTCGGTGATCTCCCACCAGCCGCCCACCTCGAAGCCGTCGCTTATGGCCTGGCGCATGAGGGCCTGGTAGCGGGGATTGATGAGTGCGTCGTACTGCAGAAGGAATGTGCCCTTTAGGCCGTTGCGCTTCATGCTCTCGTACTGGGCTTCGGTGGTGCGGTAGAGCACATCGTCGGTCACCGCTTCGCTCCGGGGCTCTGTAAGCCGGACAAAGTTGACAATGTTGATTACGCGGTCGGGCTGCATGGCGACCCTCACCGCGGCCGGAGCCGCGAGGGTGAGCGCCGTCATTGCTGCCGCAAGGCCGAGCCTTAATATCTCTCTTTTCATGGTATTTATGTTTGGTTACTTGCTTACTGCTTCGTTCTTGATCTTATAGTCATAGCTCTCCACCTTCACCGGGCCCAGCAGGCCGGAGGTGAGGAGCTTGAAGTCCTTGCTCAGGTAGGTGAACGACTCCTTGGTGAAGCGCTCGCTCGCGGGCATGTTCTTCTCGCCGATGAGGCGGTTGCACCAGTTGTTCACCACATCCACCTCGATGGTGTTCTTGCCCTTCCTGATGAGATTGGTGACATTGATGCGGAACGGGGCGGTCCACACGCCGCCGGCATACTGCCCGTTGACCTTCACCTTAGCCATCGACATGACGCGCCCGAGGTCCAGATAAACTTCGCCCTGCGGGAGCTTCTTGACGTCGAAGGTGTTGGTGTAGATGGCGTGGCCCGAGAAGTATTTGATCTTGGGATCGCTGCTGCCTGTCCAGTCGTAGAGCGTGTCGAAGGTCACCTTGTTCTCCGGTCCGCCCTTGCCGGGCTCGAAGCTGACGGTCCAGGGGGTGCTCACGTCTGCCACAAGGTTGGCCTCGGGGTAGTTGGCGCCGGATGCGGGGGCTGAGGAAGCGGAGTCGCGCCACACGATGAACGCGCTCTCAAGCGGGGCGAGGCTGAGGGGCACTTCGGTGGTGGAGGTGAGCCTGGTGAACTGGGGCAGCGGGCGTGTCTCGGCCGTCTGCGGGTCCCAGAGCTCGGGTACCTTGCCCTTGATTCTGAATATGCCGCGGAAGCTGATGGGCTTCTCGCTCTGATTGGCCACGAAGTAGACATCGCCGTCGGGCAGGCCGCGGTGGAGGAATGTGACGGGCGTAGCGGCATCATCGGCGACGAAGTCGGGGCTCACGCCGAGGTCGTCCATCACCTCGCTGATAGAGGCGCCTGGATAGACGTGGCCCTTGCCGTAGGCAATGACGCGGTTGAAGAACTTCTCGCCGCTCCACAGTTCGCGCGCTATGGCCCTGACGCTGTCGTCGCAGGCCGGGTAGCCCTGCATGCTGGGCGAACTCTCCGGCGCGGGGCCTATGACGGTCAGACCGTCGCGGACCAGGTCGCGGATCTTGCGGAGCAGTTCGGGACGCATGGTCTTCTCGGGCGGCAGGACGAGCACACTGTAGCGCATGCCGCCGTCGAGCGCGAGTTTGCCGCCGTCCATGTGAGCGTATTTCTCAAGCACTTCGGCGTTGATATAATCGTAGGAATAGCCGCGTGGTATCTCGGGCGTGCGTATGCCGGTCATCTTGGGCGCGTCCTCGCCGATGAAGTAGGCTACGTCGGCCGTGTAGGTGCCCTGCTGCAGCATATAGTTGCACCGCTTGAGATAGGAGGTGAACAGGTCGAGCTGCGAGAACCAAGTGTTGAGGCGGTTGAACTCGTTGCCGAAGGGCGCGTTGATGCCGGGCGCCGAGTCGTTGGGCTGCTGTATGTAGAGGTGGAGCAGGGTGGAGTTGATGCCTTCGGCAAAGAACTTGTCGCCTCTCAGCTTCATCTCTCCCGGGAAGCGATAGAAGTCCGGCCCGCCGCAGGTGAAGGATTCGGCCCACACTCTGCGCTTGCCGTAGATGTGTCCGCAGGAAGAGGCGATGCGATTCTCTATGTCGCCCAGGTCGCCTGCGCTCCAAAACTCGCCGGCTATCTCATCGCTCTGTCCGCCGTACTGTAGAAACTCGCCCGGGAAGCCCCAGTGACCATAGTTCTCCAGCCAGGTGGTCATGCCGTGGGCGTTGCTCACCTTTTTGAGGCCGCCGACATATTCGTAGCTCACCATGTCGGCCACGAGGCGCCTCACATCCCAGAGGAAGCGGTTGCTCTTGTCCTGCGAGTCGACCACATAGCCGTAGAAGGTGGGGATGTAGGGCACAGGGTCGTAGCCGTAGCGCTGTTTGAAGACCGGAATCATCTCGTCGGTCCAGTTCTGTCCGCCCGTCTCGTAACTGTCCTCCACAACGACCTTGAGCGTCTTGCGGTCGGAGGCCGGGATGCGGCGCAGGATCTCGCCGAGATATGCGTCGAAGTGCTCTGCGACATGCTTGGCGCTCATCTTGTCCACCTCGAGTCCCGTGGCTTCGGGCGGGGCCGGCGCATTGGTCACGCCGGTAGGCACCATGGCGGTGCGCAGTATGGTCCATTTGCCCTTGGGAGCGTTCCAGGTGAGCACGCCGTCCTTTGTCATGGCGGTCACGTCGATCACGTCGCCGGCCTTCATGACGAGGTGCGGGTCGCTGCACTCAGCCGTAGGGCTCCACATATAGTCGTACCAGAAGGGGTGGGGTGTCTGCCACATCTTCTGGAATGTCTTCTCGGGATAGCTGTCGATGACCGGATTCTCGGAGAGCGTGACGGAGCTTATCTTGTCTGCATCACCGTTGAAAACGATACGGAAGTCGGTAGAGCTTGTCTCCGGCACAGCCACCACAATCGGGGCGAAGGGCACAAAGCCCACGTTGAGCTCGCTGTTGCGGCGGTCGAGCGTTATGTCGCGCACCAGGCGATAGCTGCCGCCCGTCTTGGCGTAGAGCCTGGCGGAGTTGAGGAATGTCTGGCCCTTGCATGTGAACACGATGCTCCTGAGCGTGGCGGCCTTGTCGCTGTGGAAATCCTGCGTGGCGCTGCCGTTCTTGCTCATGGCTTTGAACGGGCTCGGGATGCTCAGGTCGGGGATGGCGAGCACCCTGACGTCCTCCGCATCCTTGGCCACATCGGGCAGCTTTACGGTGAGTTTCTTACCGCCCGTGACGCTGACGCTCGAGGAGGCGAGGTAGCGCATGGCCATGTTGGGCTTGATCCACGGGCCGCCGCTCTGGCTCCAGCCGGGGCAGTTGAACAGGCCTATCTCTATGCCGAGGTCGCCGGCCGTCTTGAGCGCCTGATGGAGGACGTCCCACCATTCGTCGCTGAACACCTTTACCTTGCCGTAGGGTATCTCGGGCGTGGCCACATTGCCTATCTGGGCGCGGTTGATGCCGGCCCGCTTCATGGCCTCCAGGTCCTTGACGACACCCTCCTTAGAGATATTGTCGTTCATCCAGTACCAGTAGACGGCTGTCTTCTGTGTGTCGGGGATGTTGATGAATGTCTTTTCCATCTCTTTCAGCGACGGCTGCTTGTACTGCGCCGCTGCGGGGAGCGCCATGGAGAGCGCGAGGCTCAGCATTGTTCCCGTTATTAATGTCCTGTTCATAATCTATGCTTGTATTATGACTTTTTCCTTATTATTTGCTTTGCTCTGCTGTACCCTTTACTATCTCCACGCCATCGGGGGCCTGAATGTCGGATACTACCTTGCCGTCGGCGCCCACCTTGTGCGAGATGCGTATCACACCGTAGGGAGTGGGGAATGTGCCTTTGGCCCATTTCAGACGGCCGAGATGGGGCTCGATAGCCACCTTCCTGCAGCCCGGTTCCAATACTTTTACGCCCAGCACATGAGCCGACAGCCATGTCGTGGGGCCGGAAGCCCAGCCGTGGCAGAAGGAATGGCGGTAGCCCTTGTAGCAGTAGTCGCCGTAGGCCTTGTGGATGTCCACCTTGCCCTCCGGCACCAGTTCATCGATGCGGGCGGCGTTGTCCAGCCATTTCATATTGAAGTCCTCCCAGAACGTGGTAGCGCCGAGGTCGAGCATGGCGCCCCAGTAGGCGCTCATGATATCCATCGCCTGAGTGTAGTCGCCTGCCAGGGCGAGGGCCTCGAGCATGTAGTAGCCGTAGAAGGTGGAGAAGCCGTTGGCGCCGCCGGGGAGTATCGTCTTGTCAGCGGCCTTGGCGGGCGATAGCATGCCGGCTATGGCGTTGAGGGCGGCGGCCTGTTTCGAGCCGTTGAGGTCGCGGTGACGCTTCTTCATCTTGGCCGATATTGCGGCGCACTCCGAGGAGAGGGCGTCGTTGCCCCATATCGCCTCCATCTTGGCGGCCGCGTCGAAGCCCATGGCCATAAGAGCCTGCAGTCCGGCATCGATGCCTTTCTGATTCTCCGAGGAAGGCCAGTCGAGGAAGCGCGCGTTGAGCTTCTCTTCTCCCTTGTCGTCCACGTAATTGCGGAGAGTGGCTATCAGAGCCGTCACGTAGTCTTTCTGCTCGTCGAGATAGGCGCGGTTGCCTGTGTACATGTACCATTGATATTGGGTAATCATCCACCATATCGAGTAGCTCGAGATGGTGCACATCCACTGCGTGGGGCCGAAGCATTTCTTCGAGAGGTCCAGGCTCTTGTTGACCACGTCGTTGGCGCCGAACACGGTGGCGATGGTGAGCACCTCGGGATTGATGTCTCCAGTCCACACGAGGCGGTCGCGCTTGATGCCGTCCCAGAGGTATTGCTGCATGTTGAGGTGTACGGTGTAGGCTCCCGTTTGCCATATCTTGTTCAGACGCTCGTTGTCGCACTCAAAGCTGCCCAGATAGGGAATATCGCGGTAGCGGAAAGCGGCTCTCACCTCCTGCAGCAGCAGGTCGGTATTGTCGCCCAGCACATCGATGCGCGCGAAGCGGAAGCCCGAGTTGCCGCACTCAGCTACGCCCAGCCAGGGCACCTCGAGCGTGAAGTCGCGCATGGCGTGGTCGTTGGTGGCTCCGTTCTTGCCGTCGATGTCGCACATGGCCTCCTGGGCCGACTCGCCGAAGCGTATGCGCAGCTTCACCGTGCGCGAGGCCGACTGTCCTGTCACTATCTGCAATCCTCCCTGCAGCTCTGTGCCGAAATCGAGGAGGATGGAGCATGATGCGCCTTTGCCGTTCCTGAGGTGCGCGTAGCTCACGCCCGCCAGAGCGGCCTGCCCGTAGTGATTCTTGAGCAGCACGTCCTCGCCGTCCATCGTAGCGCCGTTGTCGCAGTGCTTCCACAGTATGCGTCGCGGCAGGATGTAGGAGATGACCCTGCGGTCCGTCTCCATCTGTACGCCTTTGAGTACGGGGATTACGTTCTGTGCGCCGCCATTAGTAGCGGCGCCGCCTGCGGAGGTGCTGTTCTGAGCCCGGAGTGTCGGCAGTGCGACAAGCGTCGTGGCGCAGATGCAGATAATTTTTAGAAAATTCATCGTGTCGGTATTGATTATTTTTAGTCTGACTGCAAATTTAGGCAAAAAAGAAATAATCTGCCACTTCTGAGGAGAATAACTGAGCATTATAAAATGGAAAATTCTCGTCCGGCTCCATAAGATGTTAATGAAGGAGGCGAAGCCGGAGAAGAATGCGTCGGCCCTGAGAGCGCGAATGCGTCTGCTCCGCTCGCGTGGAAACGTGTGCCGGAAAGGGCGATACGGCCTTATATATAATGTACCGCCGCCGTGCGAAAAACTGCCTTTGTAACTATATGAAAATCAGTGTCTGCGGAAGGCCATAACTACATTTGAGACGAGTAGAACTACCTCAAATGTAGTTTTCCTCAGGTCCTATGTGAGCATCCCAGCACGCGGGACGGTTTTTTGAAGTGTTGAGAATGCCTTTCCAATAATGGGGAAAAGGGTGCTATTTTCGAATGGCGAAATTAAATCAACCGTATAGGAGGATAACAACATATTGATGTATGATTCGTGTTCTGCATATGAGCGAAAAATAACTGGGAGGGCCCCTGCAGCGCGGCCCGCCAGCCGCCGCATAAAGTATAGAAATGAATAATGCGCAATGCACCTCTTTGAATATCGTTGGTCCCCTGCATCGCAAATTACTTCGCGCTTTGCCATATTGGGCATGCGGCCGCTGAGGGCAGCGGCCCTCCCAGATAGAGCCGCTCACACTATAAATTTTCGCTCTTATCAGCCCGCCCCGCAATATGGCAAATGGAATAGAATGCGCATTTATGCGACCCCGGAAAGAGCGATTTTTGCCTCTTTGTAACTATATGAAAATCAATGTCCCCGGAAGGCCAAAACTACATTTGAGACGAGTAGAACTACCTCAAATGTAGTTTTCCTCAGGTCCTATGTGAGCATCTCAGCACGCGGGACGGTTTTTGCTATGTGCGCAAACGGCGGTAAGCGCACAGCGAATTTTTCATCTTTCATGTATTCTGACGTGAGCCCTGAGAGCGAAATTTATTCTCATCCCCTGATGCAGTCTTCTTAATGTGGTATGCCTGATTTTATGTCCTATTAATTCTATGCACGACAGCTGTCATGTAAATGCATCGCAGCTGTCGCGTAAACGAATGACAGCTGTCACGCAAATGCGTCACAGCTGTCATGCATAGATTATGTGCCTTGTGTTTCTGTCCTTGCGGAACTACTTCTTTATATAATTGTAGACGTGGAAGTCTGTGATGCTGCTGTTGAAGCTGCCGGCCTTGGTCAGCGGGAAGACGAGCGTGGAGACAAAGTAGAAGTGGTTCTTGTACTTGCCCACGGTGAGGTCCAGCGGCTGGCGGTCGGCCACGAGGCGGCCATTGACATAGAGCTGCGTCGATAGGTTGTCGCCCGTGATGCGTATGCGGTCCTTGCAGCCCGGCGTCACGCGGTAGGGCAGACGGTAGCTGTAGCCGTCGCGCTCGTAGCCCATCATGCCGGTCGCGGGGTCGGCGAGGTAGAACACGGCCGAGTGCGAGCGGAACAGTTCCGTGCCGGCCTTCTCATTCCGGCCGTTGACTGTGAACTCGATGGTGTAGTTGTATCCTATCTCGGGTATCGGCATGCTGTCGCCGCTCTTCACCTCGGCGCGCGTGAGCACTTCGCTGTCGGGAGAGCCGTAGAGCGCGCGCTCATTCACCCCGGGGGCTTCGATCATGCGGGCGCTGAGGGCGGAGAATTCCTTCCACGGCAGCGTGGTGCCCTTGGCCGTCCAGAATTTCACAGCGAGTGTCTGCATGGCGGGGAAGAGGCGATGGTGAATGTCCTTGACCGAGATGCCGTTGCCGTTCTTGTCGTTCCACACGGCGAACATGCCGCCGATGATGGCGGGGCTGTCGTAGTCGATGGTGTCCTGCGCCACCATGTTGGGCGTCCACTGGTCGTAGAGGAACTGGCAGTTGAGATAGTCGTAGTAGTAGCCGGCCATCGGCACGATGTAGGTGTAGCGGTCGGGGATGGAGATGCATGTGTAGCCCTGGCGGATCATCTCCTTGGGGTCGGCGTAGCCGTTGTACCACAGGTTCATCCTCACGCCCTTGGCCTTGACGGGCGTCTTGCCGGCAGCGTGGGTCAGCGAGCCCCAGAGGGAAGCCGTCTTGCCAAACTGCTCCACGTAGCGGAGGAAGTGGTCGGTGTAACGGCGGAATGCCTCGACTACGGCGGTGTCCTTGTTGGAATATTCGTCGGTGCCGATGTTCACGTTCTTGCCCGCAAAGACGGGGTCAGGGCCGCTGAGATATTCCTTCCACAGGCCCTCCATAAAGGTGGTCGATTCGGGATTGAGCAGGTCCAGATGCGTGTCGTCGTAGGTGGGACTCTTGAGGCGCGGATTATACTGGATGAAGCAGCGCGAATGGGCCGGCGAGTCGATCTCCGGGATGATGTCCACTCCCTCTGCGGCAGACTCCTTGACGAAGTCGCGGAACTCGGCCTTGGTGTAGGAGCCGTCGATGGCCGTAAGCCCGGGATAGGTGGCGCACTCGAGGCGGAAGGCCGCGTAGCCCAGCGCATGGGCGGGATTGTCGATATTGGTGGCGCCGTCGTCGTTGAGGTGCACCTGAAGGGTGTTCATCTTATAATAGGACATTATCCGGACGAGCTTCTTAAGGTAGCTCATCGGGATGTATTTCCTGCCGACATCGAGCATGAAGCCGCGGACGGAATATTTGGGCACGTCGATGGTGGAGCCGGCGGGGATGCGGCCGCCGTCGAGCTGCGAGAGCTGCAGGATGGTGCGTGTGGCCCAGTAGAGGCCCGAGGCGGTGGAGGCGGTCACGTCGATGCGTTTGCCGATGCTCATGGTGTATCCCTCAGCGCCGGTCTGTTTGTTGCGGCGTAGAGAGAGGACAATGTCGCCGGCGCCGGCCTTTTTGCCGCTCGCGATGGCGAGATTTTGGCCCGTGAGGGTGTGATAGTCGGCGGCCAGTGACTGAGCTGCGGCCTTAGCCTCGCTTCCGGCGTAGAGGATGCGCGTGGAGGAGGTCAGGGTAAAGTTTCCCTCGCCGCCTTTCCATGAGGTCAGTTCGGGCACAACAAACGGTTTCTTGTTCACAGCCAACGTGCAGGGGCCGAGGAGCAGCGCTGCGAGCAGCAGGGCGAGTCGTATGGGGCGTACCATGATCTATTTGTTTGAGAGTTTCAGCAGGTAGAAGGCCGATGTGGTGAAAAAGTCGCGCAGGTAGGGCACAGCGGCCAGCGGCTTCCACAGTGTGCGCGGCGTGAGGCCGAACTTGGCCTTGTAGTGGGGGTTGATAAACCAGAAGTGGCGGTCGTAGATGCTCAGGCCCGCCTTTCTGGCCGTCTTCTCGAAGTGCTCTATCGTGGTGCGTGTGGCGCGGATATTGAGCAGTTCCCTCATCTCGCTCTCGCCCGAGGAGACGCTTCCGAGGATCAGCGTGTAGAAGGGCATGGGCAGCAGGTGGATGAACGGCATGTGAGAGATGAATCCGTTGTGGCTGATCTGCTGGTGGCCTCCGAAGGGCATATACCACGCGGGAAATCCGAAAAAGGCCGTCCCGTCGGGCTTGAGGAAGCGTGCGGCGGCCCTGAGGAAGCCCTCCTTGTCGGGCACATGCTCGATGACATCGTGCGCCAGCACTATGTCGTATTTTCCGGTGAATTCATCTCCGAGCTTCGAGGCGTCGGAGCAGATGAACTGCCCTTTCTCACCGTCCTGTGCAAAGAACGTCTCCGCCTGCTCCACTCTCTCCTTTACGATATCTACTCCGGTCACCTCGTGCCCGCGGTGGGCGAACGGCTCGAGGTTACCGCCTTCGCCGCAGCCTATCTCCAGTATGCGCATGCCCGGGGAGAGCACTCCGTGTGACTGCAGGTAGGGTATATAGTATGCCTCGCTCGTAGTGGCGAGCTCATTGAAGTAGCTGCGACGGTCCAAATGTCTGTTCTGCATTTTAGAAACTTTAGTATTTGCGGCTTTCTAAACGTTTGCAAAGTTAGAAAATCCAAATTGATTTACTATTTTTGTAGCGTAAAAATATAGATACTTCCACCGTAAGAGCGCAGCGCATGAGAAAAATAGTGATTAATCCCGCTTATGAAGGCCTTGATTCTCTCAGGGATCTTGTGAAGGCCATCGACGAGCGTTTCCCTGAGGGCGATCTCATCCAGAAGGGCAGTCGCAATGAGCTCCGCCGCCTCGCTCTCGACGGCGTGGAGGGCGGCCGTGTGGTCGTGAAGCATTTCGGCCGTCCCAATCCCATTAATCGCGTGGCGTACACCTTCCTGCGCGCTCCCAAGGGCGTCCGCGCCTATCGCTACGCCCTGCGTGTCAGGGAGGCGGGCTTCGACACGCCCGCGCCGCTGGCCTATGTGGAGCACCGGCGCGGCGGACTGGTAGCGGACAGCTATCTGGTGAGCACCGAATGCCCCTACTCGCGGCGCTTCTACGAGTTTGGCGACGCCGACGCATCCTCCGCCAGGGACATCATACGTGCCTTCACGCGGCGAACGGCGGCCTTCCACGCGGCGGGCATGCTGCACAAGGACTTCTCGCCCGGCAATATCCTCTTCGATAGGGTGGACGGGGAGTGGCGGTTCGCCATCGTGGACATCAATCGTATGCGCTTCGGGAAGGTGAGCCTGGAGCGGGGATGCGCCAACTTTGCGCGGCTCTGGGGCAGCCTGGACTTCTTTCGCATCATCGCCGACGAGTATGCCCGCTGCCGCCACGCCGATGCCGACTATTGCTTCTCGCTGATACGCCGCGCCCGCCGCCGCTTCTGGGTGCGCTTCGCCCGCCGCCACCGTGTCAAATACCACCTCGAGCTGTGAGCGCCCGAGGGCGTCGCGGCCAGGAGCGTTATGCTGTTCGCAGGGCCTGCGGAGGAGGGGCTTCAGAGGCAGGGAACGCCTGCAAAAGAGATGATCAATATTGTAAACGACTAAAATAATATTATGCGAAACAGGATTCTTACTCTACTTTTTGCTATGACGGCCATGGTCGCCGTGGGGCGCAACCACATCCCGACCTCTGAAATACGCTGCCGCGACCCGTTTATTACCGTCGACACCGTCGGCAAGGCCTATTACCTCATCGTCTCAAAACGCGGCCCGAATAACGCCAGGCTGTTTGCCTACAAGAGCACCGACCTGAAGTACTGGGACGAGATGGGATATGTATATTATATGCCGTCCGACTATCCGTGTCCCGACGACTGGTGGGCACCCGATACATATTATTATAAGGGCAAATACTACTGCTTCGTTACCGTGAGAGGCGCGGCCAAGAATATCCTGCGCGGCGTGACGATACTGCGCTCCGATAAAGGTCCGCTCGGGCCTTATAAGAGCATCATTCCCAAGGATAAGATCTTCATCACTCCCTCGGGAACGCAATGTCTCGACGGCTCTCTCTACGTGGATGAGGCCGGCACGCCGTGGATACTCTATGCCGTGGAGTGGTGCGGGCCCAACGTGAAGGACAAAGTAGGCGAGGTGTGGTGTCAGCAGCTCACCGAAGATCTTACGAGCACTGTAGGAGAGCCCGTAAAGCTCTTTGCGGCCAACGAGTCTGGGTGGTCGAAGAACACGGGAGGGTATGTCACCGATGCGCCGTTTGCTTTCCGCGACGACAAGTCCGGCAATCTGCTCATGCTCTGGTCCAGTTTCTCGCCGAGGTATTCTATAGGTCAAGCCGTCTCGCAGACAGGAAAACTTACGGGTCCGTGGACGCATGAAAAGCAGATGATTTTCTCCAAGGACGGAGGCCACCAAATGGTGTTTCGCGACCTGCAGGGCAATCTCAAAATCTCTTTCCACAGTCCCAACAGCAAAACGGAGACCCTTACGATAAGCGACATAGAGATAAAGGACGGAAAGTTTCAGCCTCTGCCGGCGATGACCTATGACGTGAGCGTCAACGGGAAGGCGCAGGCCGTTCACATCGCGAAGTGCGCGGGTCCGACGAGCAATTACTTCTTCTCTTCCTGCGACTTTACCGGCTCGGCGTCTGTGAAGGTCAGCTCCGTTTACGATATGCGCTCTGCCAAGCTGGTTTATCCCAAGACCAGACTTACCAAGAGGGAGAGCTCGGCGTCGTTTACCTCGGCGCGCGAGTTTATGTACTCGCTCGAGCACGACGGCCGCACTACGCCGCTGCTGCTCTTCGGCAACACGCCTGATAAGTACGCCAAGAGCGTCAAGGATGGCGATGCCGGCGTGATCTACTACGGTGCGGGCGATCATTATCAGGACCATATCGTGCTCCACTCCCACCAGACGCTTTATCTCGCCGAGGGCGCGATAGTGCACGGCGCTGTGTGGGCCACGGGCGACAGCATCACCATCTGCGGCAGGGGCATCCTGAGCGGCGATATGTGGGAGAGCGACAATGCGCCGGCCCGCTATATGATTCTCGCCGACCGCTGCAGCCATCTCACCATCAGCGGCATCACGCTCTCCAACACGTGGGGCAATGCAGTGGTGCTGTCCAACTCCGACGGCGTGACCATCGACCGCGTGAAGGTCTGCGGAGCCAGGATGACGGACGACGACGCGCTGGACATCTGCAACAGCCGCAATGTGACGGTCACCAACAGTTTCTTCCGCTCCAACGGCAGCAACATCGCCGTCAGGGGTATCGACAGGAAGTATCTGGCCTATCAGGATAAGTGGACCGACGCGCGGAAGATAGCTCCCACGGAGAGCAGCGTCGACACGGTGGCCCCCATCGACGGCTGCGAGGGGATCACGGTGAAGAACTGCGCACTTTGGAACGACCGCGGCGACAATATAATGATAGGCAGGGAGTGCGGAGCGGACACCATAAGCGGCATCAAGGTGAGCGACATCGTGGTGATGCATACTTCGCTCGACGCGGGCAGCGCCGGTGAGGATACCTGCAAGGCCGTCGTGCACTTGCTTGCTTCCAACGGCATGAACATCTCCGACGGCACATTCAATAAGTTTGACATCTACGGCGACATCGCCGATGTGATAGCCATCAGGGCGAGGTCGTCCCACACGAGCGGCCCCGACTCCGAAGGCCTGCCCTACACGACGGCGGGAAGCATGGACAGCATCACGTTCTCCGACTTCCGCCTCATCAGCAGCGCTGACAAATTTGACACGGGCATCTACCTCGAGGGCGCGTCGGCCGAGGAGGACCTCGACAAGATAGCTCTCAACAACATCCGGCTCCTCTCGGAGAACATCACGTGGGGCTCGTCCCTGCTCACGGTGAAGGACTTTGTCAACTACTCCCTCAACGGCACGCCCGTGGGCATCGAGAAAGTGCGCAGCGGCAGGAACGCAGGCGGCGGGGAGATGATCTTTACCACCGATGGTGTGCGTGTGCCTTCCGAGGTGAAGGGCGTCAACATCATCAGAAAGGCGGACGGCAGCACGAAGAAAAAGGTCGTCCTCTGAGCCATAAGGCGCGACTAAAGCCCCGCGGCCGGCCTCACGACGGCTGCGGCGGGCCTTATTCACGGCGCTGTGGAGCGAATGTCCGCATTTAGGCATCGCGGCCCGGCTGTCCGTGTTTTTATTTTGCTTATTTTTGCTATCAACAAAGAGAATCTTATGGACGAGAAGCAGAGAATCATAGACCTCCGCGCTGAGCTTAACCGGCACAATCATCTGTATTATGTCGAGAATGCGCCGGAGATAAGCGACCAGGAGTTTGACCGTCTGATGCACGAGCTTATGGACCTCGAGGCCCGTCATCCGGAAATGTACGACCCCGACTCTCCCTCGCAGAGAGTGGGCAGCGATGTCAGTCAGGAGTTTCGGCAGGTGCGCCACCGCTATCCGATGCTCTCGCTGGCCAATACTTACTCGAGGGCCGATGTGCGCGAATTCTACGACCGCGTCAGCGCGGGGCTCGGCGGGAGAAAGTTTCAGATATGCTGCGAACTGAAATTCGATGGTCTGTCCATCTCGCTCCTCTATGAGCACGGGCGCCTCGTCAGGGCCGCCACGCGCGGCGACGGAGAGCAGGGCGACGATGTCACGGCCAATGTGCGCACCATCCGGAGCATTCCGCTCAGGCTCCCGGAGGGCGATTACCCCGACGTCTTTGAGATACGCGGCGAGGTGCTGCTGCCCTGGAAGAGCTTCGAGCGGCTCAACGCGCAGCGCGAGGCGGAAGAGCTGCCGCTCTTTGCCAACCCACGCAACGCCGCCTCGGGCACACTCAAGAGCAAGACCTCCCGTGTGGCCGCCCTGCGCGGGCTCGACGCCTACCTCTACTACCTGCTAGGCGACAATCTCCCCTCCGACAATCATTATGACAATCTTCAGAAAGCCGCCTCATGGGGATTCAAGATCTCCAAGGCCATGCGTCTGGTCTCGTCTCTGGAGGAGATTTACCAGTATATCGACTATTGGGACGAGGAGCGGCACAAACTGCCCGTGGCCACCGACGGCATAGTGCTCAAGGTCAATTCGCTCGCTCAGCAGAGGGAACTGGGCTACACGAGCAAGACTCCCCGCTGGGCCATCGCCTACAAGTTTCAGGCCGAGCGGGCCCGCACGCGGCTGCTCAAGGTCACATTCCAGGTGGGGCGCACCGGCGCCGTCACGCCCGTGGCCAATATGGAGCCGGTGCTCCTCTCCGGCACCGTCGTCAAGCGCGCCTCGCTCCACAACGAGGACATGATACACAAGCTCGACCTCCACGAGGGCGACTATGTCTATGTCGAGAAGGCCGGCGAGATCATACCGCAGATAGTGGGCGTCGACGAGAATGCCCGCTCCGGCGACGGGCGGCCCATTGAGTTCATACGGACCTGCCCCGAGTGCGGCGCTCCGCTGATAAGGTACGAGGGCGAGGCCGCGTGGTACTGCACCAACACCGTCACCTGCCCGCCGCAGATCAAGGGCCGCATAGAGCACTTCATCTCGCACGACGCCATGAACATCGACTCCATCGGTCCCGAGACAGTGGACGCACTTTATCAGCGAGGCCTCATCCGCGACGCCGCCGACCTCTACCGCCTGACGGTGGCGGACCTGAGCGGCGGCGGAGAGACACGTGAGAAGTCGGCCCGCAAGATGCTGCGCGGCATAGACGAGAGCCGCAAGGTGCCCTTTGAGAGGGTGCTCTACGCCCTTGGCATACGCTTCGTAGGCAAGGTCTCGGCGCGCAACATAGCCCGTGCCATGAAGAGCATGGACGCCATCGCCGGTGCGCCCGCCGATGTGCTCTCGGACATCGAGGGCGTGGGCGGCGTCATCGCCGGCAGCATCCACTCCTACTTCGCCGACCCGCGCAACCGCGACTTTGTCGCGCGCCTCCGCCAGGCCGGCCTGCAGATGCAGGTGGCCGCGCCGACAGCGCCGACGGGCGAAGCATTACGGGATAAGGTAATAGTGATAAGCGGGGTGTTCACACATCACTCCCGCGAGGAATATAAGGAAATCATCGAGCAGCAGGGAGGCCGCAACGCCTCTTCCATCTCGCGCAACACGAGTTTCGTGCTCCGGGGCGACAACATGGGCCCAGCCAAACTGGAGAAGGCGCAGAAGCTGGGCATCCCGCTCGTGAGCGAAGACGAATTTCTCAGGATGATCGGCGAGGCGTAGCCCCGCTTAATAAAAAAGGTCCCCGTCGCCTCTGTGGCTGCGGGGACTTATTCGTTTGTGACGCCGGCCGTGCTGAGCGGCTTTATGACCTTGTCGTCCTGCCATGTGCCCTTCTTTTTGGCCTCGGCTATGGCGCGGTATTTGCGCAGGTGGGCGGCGGCTTTCTCCGCGGCCTTCGCGGCTGCCTCGTTGCCGGGGATCTCCTCGGGCGTGATGCGCATGGTGCCGGCGCGGCGGATGAGGTCCTTGACCACCTCGCCGCCGGCTATCAGTCCCGCCGCAGCGGGCACAAAGGCGTCGCTCGCGGGGATGGTATGGCGCTGGGTGCATTTGCGCATGTCCTTGTTGGGGCAGATGCAGTGGAAGCGGCAGGAGATGCTGTCGTCCTCGATGCTCTCCAGCGGCGGCTCGGCGCTGAAGACCACCTTGAGGTGAGGTATCTTGAGCTTGCGCAGCTTCTTGCGCATCACCTTGGAGAGCGGGTCCATGTCCGTGTCCCAGATGTCCGCCACGCGAAAGGCCGTAGGGTCGAGCTTGTAGGCCGCGCCCATGCACGAGATGATGGGAACGCCCAGCGCGTAGCAGCGCTTCACGAGCTCCAGTTTGGCGGTCACCGTGTCCACACAGTCCACGACGTAATCAAACTGGCTCAGGTCTATGCTGTCCGCGTTGGCCGGCATGTAGAACATCTGGTAGCGGTGGACAATGCAGCGCGGATTGATGTCGGCCACGCGCTCGGCGGCCACGTCCACCTTGTGCCGCCCGATGGTCGAGATGGTGGCGTGAAGCTGGCGGTTGACATTGGTGAGGCAGACACGGTCGTCGTCGAACAAGTCCAGCTCTCCCACGCCGCTGCGCGCCAGCACCTCCACGACATAGCCGCCCACGCCGCCTATTCCGAAGACGGCCACACGCGAGCCCGCGAGGGTGTCGAGGGCCGGTTTGCCGAGCAGCAACTGTGTGCGCGAAAACTGATTTTGCATAATCTTCTCCTGATGCCTGATTGGGATTTCCGGGGTGCAAAGTTACGAAAGCATTTCCTTATCGCGGGCGACAGATATGCGGAAAATGCGTCTGCGCCGCCCCGCGCCCCGCGGCTCGTCCCCTTCGCCGGCCGCGTCATGCCTCGCGCGCACGCATATATATATAATGTATCCTTGCGGCCCTCAGCGGGGACTGCGATTCCGCCTCAGCCGTTAATGAAAATCCGCCGCGCCGGGAAAAGTGGCAATGGACAGGATGGATATCATTGCCGGTAATCGCATCCCGGAATGCGTGGTATCCATCCCTGATAAGGCCGGAAAATCGCCTTTGTAAGTGTATGAAAATCAGCGCCCCCGGAAGGTCAAAATTATGTTTGAGACGTTTTGAAATACCTCAAATGTAATTTTGCTCGTCTCAAATGTAATTTCCGGGTTGTGCGGAAGTTTTTTTGAGAAGTGGTGGATGCCTTCTCAAATAACGGGAGAAAAGGCTATTGTTTCGGACAGCAAATTTATCCCGGCGGAGCAGGGGATTGAGGACATATATTATAGGAAATCTTTCCTGCGCACAACGATAGCCCCGCCCGCACTTGCGACGCCTCCAATGGGCCGTTTTGTACCCCTTGTAAGTACGTGTAAATCAGCGCTCCCGGAAGGCCAAAATTATGTTTGAGACGATTTGAAATACCTCAAATGTGATTTTACTCGTCTCAAATGTAATTTTCGGGTTGTGCGGAAGTTTTTTTGAGAAGTGGTGGATGCCTTCTCAAATAACGGGAGAAAAGGCTATTGTTTCGGACAGCAAATTTATCCCGGCGGAGCAGGGGATTGAAGACCTCTGTATGTGGAAATCCTGTATCGTTTTGCGCGAAGGCGGGCCGGGAGTACGAAA
>OMUV01000139.1 GCA_900314335.1 uncultured Prevotellaceae bacterium
TGTTTGCACTTGACCCAGCACTAGAGCCAAGACATCCTGAACTACTTCCAGCACTTGTATTGCGCATTATACCTTTCTAAACCTTATGCGGCTGGCGGGCCGCGCTGCAGCTGCCCTCCCAGCTATCGCGGCGAATTTCCCAGCTATTTCCCGCGCAAAGCTATTCTCCTTATCGCTTTGCAAACCGCGATGTAATGGCATTCCATGCTATTTCTCGCGCGCATTATTCTTTACGTGAGGGCGCAAAACGATCAGTTCCTGGCAAAATGCGGTTTGTCCGGAGCTGTTGATTCTCCTTTGCCTAAGCGGTTATTTCATCCTTTCGAGCTCTTCGCGGAGCTGGCGCATGCCGGCCGTAGCGGTGGTCTGGAGGAAGTGGATGCGCGGCGAGTCGGCTATCTTGACCACCTTGGGGTCGATGACGTAGATGGGCGCCGTGCGCGGCACATAGTTGATGAGCCCGGCGGCGGGATAGACATTGAGCGAGGTGCCTATGACGAGGAAGATGTCGGCTTTCTCCGCCTCGGACGAAGCGGAGGACATGAGCGGCACAGCCTCGCCAAACCATACGATGTAAGGCCTGAGCAGCGAACCGTCGGGTGCCTTCGCGCCGTGGGGCACAATGACCTCGTCGTCGTCGAGCGTGCGGATGTACTTCGGGTTCTCGGGGTCGGCGCTCGAGGTGACCTTCATCAGCTCCCCGTGCAGGTGGATGACGTGGGAGCTGCCGGCGCGCTCGTGGAGGTTGTCCACATTCTGCGTGACGACGGTGACATCGAAGTCCTTCTCGAGGGCTGCGAGGATCTTGTGGGCGTCGTTCGGCTGGGCCGTAAGCAACTGCTTGCGGAGGCCGTTATAGAAATCCGTCACGAGGTTGGGGGCGGCGTCCCAGCCCTCGGGCGTAGCTACTTGCTCTACGGGATATTTCTCCCAGAGACCACCGGCGTCGCGGAATGTCTGAAATCCGCTCTCGGCGCTGATGCCTGCTCCTGTGAGTGCGACAATCTTTTTCATAATTCGCCTAAGTTTAACTACACAAAGATATAATAAAAAACGCATAATAGTGGCAGGGGATAAAATAAAAGTGGTAATTTTGCGCGTAATAATCATTAGCCGTAGTTATTACGGCCACAATTAGCCAAAATACAGGAAATGGATAAAGTAAGCTACGCATTAGGCCTTGGTATAGGCCGTCAGCTGCAGGACCTCTGCGGCGAAGACCTTAACCTCGGGGATTTTGCCAACGGCGTTAAGGACATATTTACCGGCGGAGAGCTCGCCATCGATGAGATTGAGGGCCAGCAGTTGGTCATCGACTATCTGAAGCGCCGCGACGAAGAGAAGAAGGGCGAGATGGCCGAGAAAGGCGAGGCCGCGCGCCGGGAGGGCGAGGAGTTCCTCAAGGCCAACGCCGCCAAGGAGGGCGTTGTGACGCTGCCCAGCGGCCTGCAGTACACTGTGCTGCGCGAAGGCTCGGGCCGCAGCCCCAAGGCCTCGGACAATGTGCGCTGCCACTACGAAGGACGCCTCATCGACGGCACCGTGTTCGACTCGTCACGCCGCCGCGGTGAGCCCGCCGTGTTCCCCCTGAGCGGTGTGATCAGAGGATGGACCGAAGGCCTGCAGCTCATGAAGGAGGGCGCCGAATACCGCTTCTTCATCCCCTACGACCTGGCCTACGGAGCCAACGGCGCGGGCAATCTGATACCGCCCTACGCAGCGCTCGTCTTCGACGTGGAGCTTATCGACGTACTGTGATATCCTACCCAAGAACTATTAATACCTAATTTATACAATGAAGAAAATCGTTATTATGACAGCCGGAGCGCTGATGCTTCTCGGCTCGTGCTCTGGCGGCGGCAAGCCCAATGCCAATCTCAAGACTGACGTAGACTCCCTCTCCTACGAGGTGGGCTATCTCAATTCGCGTGGTGTGAAGGAATATATCTCACAGCAGCTCGGCGTAGACACGGCATACATCGACGAATTCATCAAGGGTGTCAAGGCCGGTGCTCAGAGCGGTGAGGACAAGAAGAAGGCCGCATACAACGCAGGTATCCAGATAGGCCAGCAGATAAGCACACAGATGTTCAAGGGCATCAACTACGAGATCTACGGCGAGGACAGCACCAAGCACGTGAGCCTGAAGAATATGGTAGCCGGCTTCATCGCCGGTGTGCGCGGCAAGGCCGTGATGGACTACAAGACCGCTTTCAACGAAGCCAACCGCCTCTCCAATACTCTCAAGGAGACCACGCTCATGAAGAGCTTCGGCCCCAACAAGAAGGCCGGCGAGGATTTCATCGCCAAGATGAAGGCTACCGCAGGCGTCAAGGAGCTCCCGGGCGGCACGCTCTACAAGGTCATCAAGGAGGGCAACGGCCCCATCCCCACAAGCACCTCGAGAGTGCAGGTAAGCTATGAGGGTCGCCTCGTAGACGGCAAGGTATTCGACTCCTCCTACAAGAACAACAACGGCAAGCCCGTAGAGATCAATGTCAATCAGGTCATCCCCGGATGGACTTCGGCCCTCACACACATGCCCGTCGGCTCTGTATGGGAGCTCTACATTCCGCAGGATCAGGCTTACGGCACAAGAGACGTGGGACAGATCATCAAACCGTTCTCCGCTCTGGTGTTCAAACTGGAATTAGTATCTATCCAACCTACAGATAAGTAAAAACAATGAGAAGCATAAAAATGATGGTTCTCGTCATGGCTGCGCTGCTGATAGGCGGCGGCCAGGCGAGCGCCCAGAAGAAAGTCACCAAGCAGGCCACTCCGACCAAGGTCGCAAAGGCCGCAAAAGCAAAGAAGGGCAAGGCCGCCAAGGGCACGAAGGCTCAGGCTGCTGCAGCCGTTATCGACACCGTGACAGTGCCTGTGTTCAGCTATGACATGGGTCTCGTGCAGACCGAAGGACTCAAGCCCTACCTCGCACAGCGCCTCGGTGTGGACACCACCAAGATGGACGACTTCATGCGCGGTTACCGCGAGGCCATCTCCAAGTCGGGCGACAAAAGCCTCGGAGCTTACGCCGCCGGCATCCAGATAGGCCAGCAGCTGATGGATCAGATCCTGCCGGCGCTCAACAAGCGTATCACCGACAAGGATGGCGCCAAGTTTATCGACGAGAATGAGTTCAAGGAAGGCTTTACCGCCGGCATCACGGGCCAGGGTCAGCGCATCAAGGCCGACTCCGCCATGAATGTCGTAAGGCGCCAGATGGACTACTACCACGCCAAGCTCATGGAGCAGAAGTACGGCGACAACCGCAAGGCCGGCGAGAAGTTCCTCGCAGACAATCTCAAGCAGCCGGGCGTGAAACTCATCCCGGGCTCCAAGGTGCAGTACAAGGTCATTACGGAGGGCAAGGGCGAGATGCCTAAAGCCACCGATAAGGTAAAGGTAAACTACGAGGGTAAGCTCATCGACGGCACAGTGTTCGACAGCTCCTACAAGCGCAACAAGCCCGCCACGTTCGAGTGCGACCGCGTGATCAAGGGATGGACCGAAGCGCTCACGCACATGCCCGTCGGCTCGACCTGGGAGATTTACATCCCGCAGGAACTGGCCTACGGCGACCGCGAGACCGGCGACAAGATCAAGCCCTTCTCCACGCTTATCTTCAAGGTGGAGCTCCTCGAGATCGAGAAGCCCAAGGCCGCCGAAAGCACCAACAAGAAGTAAACAGCTCCCCTCTCCCCGGCCCGGCTATAGGAAAGCCTGAGGCGCGATACCGGGATTCTCCGGCGCCGCCGCAAGATTTCCGGGCACGAGTACAAGACTCCCGGGCACGGTATCAGAGACCGGAAGAAATATTAAGGCAGCCTGCCTGCGATGAACGCAGACAGGCTGCTTCATTTATATCCCCGCGCCGCGGAAGGTGTCTCCTCACGCCGCATACAAATATCTCCGTGCCGCAAAGGTGCGCCCTCACGCCGCATACAAATATCCCTGCGCCGCAAAGGTGCATCCTCACGTCGCTCATGCATGCCCTTCATGGCACATGTTACCTTGTCTGAAAGGGGGTGCGCATTATCGTAATTCCGGCGTCCATTTCCGTCATTCCTATGAAAAATGTGGAGATTTGCACATTTTTCATAGGAATAATGTGTTTCGTTGCCACAAATCCATAGATATGGAAAAATAGAAGGATACAGAAAACGCTGCAGACTATCCTCAACTGAGCACCGATTACAAGCGAAAAGATACCTCTTCGGCCCGGCAGAATGATTCGGGTAAATGAGGTCAAAAGGAATTGAACCGCCTTCACGGCACACCTCTGCACGCTTTGCATCATTCTCCGCAGGCCCTGAGCTATTCTTCGCGCAAAGCATTGTCGCACTCTCTGTCGCGCTATCTCTTATGCGGCTTCCGAGCCGCGTTGCAAGCGAGCCTCCCGGTTATTCGTCCCGCACACGACAATCCCCGCCCTGCTCTGCTCATCCTTTGCAACAGGGGCTGAACGTCTTCGCCGGCATTCGCGGCGGCATATCTTTACCCCGCTTCCGCCAGCCGTGCAGCGGGCGGAAGCAGGGCTTGCCGGCAATGCAATTTTGCACACTTCGCAAAACTACGGAAAAGCCCACTTTTGACCCCTTCTAACTTCTTATAAATCAGTGCGTCCGATAGGGCGAAATTACATTTGAGACGTTTTAAATTACCTCAAATGTAGTTCTCCTCATGTGCCTTGTAATTTTACACAAATTCGGAAGCTTTTTCAGAATGTGCAGAAAAGGCGTGAATTCAACGCGAAGAGGCCCTTCATGATAGTATAAAATGCTCACTTTCCGGAAGCCGGATTTTCGCTTCTCATGAATCATTCCGGCTGCGATCCGTGCGGCCGCGGAATAGTCATGTGGGAGCGAGGGCAGGGTGCGTGAACTTTACCGCTCAGGGGCGTGCGGCCGCGGAATAGTCCTGAGAGGGCTGAAAAATCCGCCGGTCAGTCGGTCACGACATCGGTCACCACGTCGTGGAAGTGCTCCTTGGCCCAGCCGATGAGCCGTGTGATAAAGGGCATGAGCGAGAGGCCCGTCTCGGAGAGGCGGTACTCGACGCGTGGCGGCACTTCCGGGTAGACCTTACGGCAGACCAGATTCATAGCCTCCAGGTTTTTGAGCGTGGCGGAGAGCATCTTCTGCGAGCAGTCGGTCATCGTGTTGCGCAGCTCGCCAAAGCGCATCACGCCCGACGGGCTCTCGCTCAGCGTGTAGAGCACCAACAGCGACCACTTGTCGCCGAACCGGCTCACGACCTGCCTGATGGGGCACGCCATGTAGGCGGGATTTATTTCCTTCTTCTTGCTGACCATAATCTTCGTCTTTGCGGCAAAGATAAGCATTAGTAACCGAAAGATACCAGGTAACCATAGGAAAATTCCGATCGGATTTCATATTGCGCGCGGCGCGGATTTCTCCGCAAGCCGGCGCGCAGGATTTGCGAAGCAAAAGGCCATTCCGGAGCCGTTACATTTCCCTGAGGAAAGGCAATTTGCAAATAAAATATAGATGCGGGAGGGCGCAATAAACCCCACAGGAGGGCGCGGGATGAAGAGCTGCGGGCGGGGTTACTTGCCGAGGATGATGCGGCGGATGTTGCTGAGCTTGTTGAGGGCTTCGACGGGCGTGATGTTGTTGATATCGAGGTTGATTATCTCGTCGCGGATGCTCTTGAGCACGGGGTCGTCGAGCTGGAAGAGGCTGAGCTGTGTGCCCTCGGGGACGCGTGTGATGTTCTCGGCCGTCTGCTTGGTGACGTTCTCGCCGGGGGATGTGGCCTCGAGCTCCTTGAGCACCTGGGCGGCTCTCTTGACGATGGAGGAGGGCATGCCGGCCAGACGGGCCACGTGGATGCCGAAAGAGTGGGCTGTGCCGCCCGGGGCGAGCTTGCGGAGGAAGACGATCTTGCCCTCGGCCTCGCAGACGGTGATGTTGAAGTTGCGTATGCGGTCGTAGTGCTTCTCCATCTCGTTGAGCTCGTGGTAATGGGTGGCGAAGAGTGTGCGGGGATGGCCCTTGGGCCCCTCGTGCAGGTACTCGACGATGGCCCAGGCGATGCTGATGCCGTCGAAGGTGGATGTGCCGCGGCCCAGTTCGTCGAAGAGCACGAGGCTGCGGCCGGTCATGTTGTTTAGGATGCTGGCGGCCTCGCTCATCTCGAGCATGAAGGTCGATTCGCCGGCCGAGATATTATCGCTGGCGCCCACGCGGGTGAAGATCTTGTCGACGATGCCTATGCGGGCCGCTTCGGCCGGCACGAAGCAGCCTGTCTGGGCCAGCAGGGTGATGAGCGCCGTCTGGCGAAGCAGGGCGCTCTTGCCCGCCATGTTGGGGCCGGTGAGGATGATGATCTGCTGCTTCTCGGTGTCGAGGTAGACATCGTTGGCCACGTATCCCTCGCCGGGCTTCATCTGTGTTTCGATGACGGGGTGGCGGCCCTGGCGAATGTCGGTCACTGTGCTGTCGTCCACCTTGGGGCGTGTGTATTTGTGCTCCATGGAGGTGAGGGCGAAGGAGTAGAGGCAGTCGATATCGGCGATGAGCGCGCCGTCGAGCTGCAGGGGCGTGATAAATCGGAGGGCGTAGGTGACCAGGTCGGCGTAGAGGCTGCTCTCGAGGGTCTGTATGCGGTCCTCGGCGCCGGTGATTTTCTCTTCCAGTTCCTTGAGCTCAGGGGTGATGTAGCGTTCGGCGTTGACGAGAGTCTGCTTGCGCATCCAGCTCTCGGGCACATGGTCCTTGTAGGTGTTTCTGACCTCGAGATAATAGCCGAAGACGTTGTTGAATCCTATCTTGAGCGACGGGATACCGGTGGCCTCGCTTTCGCGCTTCTGAAGCTGGAGGAGGACATCGCGTGAGGAGTGGGATATGCGCCTCAGTTCGTCGAGCTCGCTGTTGTAACCCTCGGCGATAAAGCCGCCCTTGGAGACGAGAGCGGGCGGGTCGGGCACGAGCTCGCGGGCTATGCGGTCGCGGAGCTCTGCGCAGAGCGAGAGCTGGCCGCCCACTTTTTTGAGGTCCTCCTGATCGGCCTCCATGCAGGCCTTCTTGAGCGGCTCGATATTGGTCAGGGCGCTGCGAAGCTGCACCAGTTCGCGGGGGTTGATACGCTCGGCGGAGATCTTGGAGGTGATGCGCTCTATGTCGCCTATGCCGCGCAGGCAGTCGCCCGCAGATTCGCGGAAGGTGGGGTTGCGGAAGAAATATTCCACAATGTCCTGGCGCCGGGATATATTGCGGCAGCTGCGCAGAGGGAACAGGAGCCAGCGGCGCAGCAGGCGGCGGCCCATGGGAGTGACGGTACGGTCGATCACATCGAGCAGGCATGTGCCGCCCTCCTCTATCGGCTGGACGATCTCGAGGTTGCGCACGGTGAAACGGTCGAGCTTGACAAACTGCTCCTCGTCGATGCGGCGGATAGAGGTGATGTGCTCCGTGTGGGTGTGCTGCGTCATGTCGAGATACTGGAGCACGGCGCCGGCGGCGGTGATGCCGGCGTGCATGTAGTCGATGCCGAAGCCGCGGAGCGAATGTACGCCGAAGTGTTTGAGGAGTTTGTCGCGCGAGGTGCGCTCCACGTAGACCCAGTCATCGAGCTCGTAGACATAATATTTGCCGAAATCGCGGAGTATCTTGTCCTTTTTGCCGCGTTCCGTAATGACTTCTTTGGGGGAAAAGTTGTTGAGGAGCTTCTCGATATAGTCCGTCGTGCCCTCGGCGCAGAGAAACTCGCCCGTAGAGATGTCGAGGAGGCTGAGGCCGCAGGAAGCGCTGCCGAAGTAGACCGAGGCGAGGAAGTTGTTCTCGCGCGAGGAGAGCACAGTGTCGTCCATCGCGACGCCGGGCGTTACTACTTCGGTGATGCCGCGCTTGACCAGTTTCTTGGCGAGCTTGGGATCCTCGAGCTGGTCGCAGATGGCCACACGGTAGCCCGCGCGGATGAGCTTGGGCAGATAAGCGTCGATGGCGTGGTAGGGGAAGCCTGCCATCTCGATAGCGCCAGCCTTGCCCTTGTTGCTGCGGTGTGTGAGCGTGAGCCCCAGGACGCCGGCCGCGGTGACCGCGTCCTTCATGTAGGTCTCGTAGAAGTCGCCGCAGCGAAAGAGAATAACAGCATCGGGGTGCTCCGCCTTGAAGCGCCTGTACTGCTGCATCATCGGTGTTGTTGTGTCGGCCGCCATTGTTGTTTATCCTAACGCAAAGATAACGATTATTCCGTTAATGGAGAAGCGCCTGCGCCCCGGCATTTCTGCTCCGCCCGCAATGCGGGAGCGGAGGACCGGATGCCCCGCCGGTTCAGACCAGTTCGCCGTGGAGCGTAGCGGATGAGGCGGAGAGGATGCGGGCTCTGGCAAACTGGCCCGGGCGGGCGTCGCCGCGCGGGAACACCACCACCTTGTTCTGCTCCGTACGCCCGAAGAGCTCCTCGCGGCTGCGTTTGCTCACGCCCTCTATAAGGATCTTGTATTCCTTCCCGATGCAGCGCGTGTTGGCCTCGAGCGAGAGACTGTTCTGCAGGGCTATGAGTTCGCTCAGACGGCGTATTTTCACCTCCTCCGGCACATCGTCCTTGAGATGACGGGCTGCGTAGGTGCCGGGGCGCTCGCTGTATTTGAACATGAAGGCGCTGTCGTAGCCCACACGGCGCATGATGTCGAGCGAGTCCTGATGATCCTCCTCGGTCTCGGAGCAATAGCCGGCGAAGATATCCGTGGTGATGGCGCAATCGGGGATGATGCGGCGGATGGCCTCTACGCGCTCCAGATACCACTCGCGGGTGTACTTGCGGTTCATGAGCTTAAGAATTCTGTTGCTGCCGCTCTGCACGGGCAGGTGGATGTGGCGGCACACATTGTCCTCCTCGGCAATGACATGGAGCGTCTCGTCGCTCATGTCCTTGGGATGGGGAGAGGTGAAGCGTATCCACATGCCGCGGAAGCTGCCCGCCACGAGGCGGAGCAGCGCGGGGAAGTCGGTGACGTGGCCGTCCTCATCGGTATAGCGGTAGGAGTTGACGTTCTGGCCCAGGAGGGTCACCTCCTTGTAGCCGCGCTTCTCGAGATCGCTCATCTCCTCCAGGATGCTCTGCGGAGAGCGCGAGCGCTCGCGGCCGCGGGTGTAGGGCACGATGCAATAATGACAGAAGTTGTTGCAGCCGCGTGTGATGCTCACAAATCCGGAGATGCGGCTGCCGCAGACGCGGGCGGGAATGATACCGGCGTAGGTGACGGCGGGCGAGAGCTCCACATCCATGGCTTTCTGGCCCTGCTCGGCGGCGGCCACGAGCTGCGGGAGCGACTGGTAGGCGTCAGGGCCGGCCACTATGTCGGCGTGATGATGCTCCAGGAGATCCGACTTCACCCTCTCGGCCATGCAGCCCAGCACACCGATGAGCGGTCGTCCGCCGTGGGTGCGGCGCAGAGCGGCCAGCGCGTCGAGACGATTGTACACCTTCTGCTCGGCACCAGCGCGCACGGAGCATGTGTTGAGAAATACGGCGTCGGCCTCCTCGAGCGTCTCGGCCGTATCGTAGCCCGCCTGCTGCATCACGGCGGCTACCACTTCGCTGTCAGCCACATTCATCTGGCAGCCGTAAGTTTCGATAAAAAGCTTCTTCATATTGCCTGTAATAAGCCCCGCTGTCTCAGCCAGCGCGGCCATGATAACGTGCGCAAAGTTACAAAATACAAACGACATCACCCCGCGGCTCATCTCAAAGCCGCGGGGTGATGCTATGATATAGATAAATGTCCCCCGTCAGGGGAAATCAATCATCAGAGGGGATACTCCTCGAATGCGTAGAGCTGTGTGGAGAGATAACGCTCACCGGTGTCGGGCAGGATAGCCACGATGCGCTTGCCGGCGTTCTCCTCCTTGCGTGCCAGGCTGAGAGCGGCCCAGGCTGCTGCGCCGGAAGATATGCCTACCAGCAGGCCTTCCTGAAGCGAGAGCTGACGGCCTGTGCGCAGAGCGTCGTCGTCGGTCACCGTGATGATGCCGTCGATGAGGCTGCTGATATAGTTGCCTGGCACAAAGTTGGCGCCGATGCCCTGTATCTTGTGCGGACCGGCCTTACCCTCGGAGAGGAGCGGTGAACTGGCGGGCTCTACGGCGTAGGCCTTGAGAGCGGGATTGAGCTTCTTGAGGCCGGCGGCGATGCCGCTGATGGTGCCGCCCGTACCCACGCCGGCTACGACGATATCCACCTTGCCGTCCGTGTCGCGCCATATCTCCTGAGCCGTGGTGCGCTCGTGCATGGCGCGGTTGGCGGGATTGTCAAACTGTCCCAGGATAACGCTGCCCGGAATGCTCTTCCTGAGCTCCTCGGCCTTGGCCACGGCGCCCTTCATGCCCTCAGAGGCGGGCGTGAGCACCAGCTTCGCGCCGCGGGCCTTGAGCAGGCTCTTGCGCTCCTGACTCATGCTCTCGGGCATGGTGATGATGGCCTTGTAACCCTTTACTATTGCCACCCACGCCAGCCCTACGCCGGTGTTGCCGCTCGTGGGCTCGATGATGGTGCCGCCGGGCTTTAGCTGGCCCTTCTGCTCGGCGTCCTCGATCATGGCCAACGCGATGCGGTCCTTGATGCTGCCGCCCGGATTGAAGTATTCCAGTTTTACTACCACCTCAGCCTTGACCGACGGGTCGGCGGTGAGCTTAGAGAGCCTGAGCAACGGGGTGTTGCCAATGAGCTCTGTGAGACTTGTGTGAATGTTTGCCATAATGATGTCTTGCGTTTTTATTTTGTCCTTGTTATTCTCAGTTGCAAAATTATGGATTTTACTATTACGCCGTATTGGAGGGCGCTCAGGGATAAGTGAAAAGATGTTGTGCAGGAGGCAAATAATGCGCGAATGCGGTCCTTTCGTAAGCAAACAGGCCTTTCCGACAGCCTTCTGCGCATTATTTCTGCGCAATTAATGCGAAATCATGTGCTGCTGCTGTGCGCCGGAAATCTTCCGCCTCACGGCGTCCGCCGGAGCGCGTGGAAGGTGCGCAATTCGCATTGCGGGAAATAGTCTCTCAGCACACACGAAAAAACCTTCCGCTTATGCTGATACTCACATAGGACATGAGGAGAATTACATTTGAGATAGTTTATCTCGTCTCAAATGTAATTTTGCCCTTTCGGGAGGACTGATTATAAGATAGTTACAAAGGTCTCCGGACAGCCTTCTCAGCGGCGGCAAATCAGCCTCTGCTCTCCGCCTGAGCGGAGGGCGGGAGGGGCGGTTTACTTCTTCGCCTTATTCCCGCCCACCTTGAAGGCGAGGGCGTACATGCGCATCTGCTTGAGCATGGAGAGGAGGCCGTTGGCGCGCGTGGGCGAGAGGTTGTCCCTCAGGCCGATGCGGTCGATGAAGTAGAGGTCGGCGCCGAGAATCTCGTCGGGCGTGTGGCCGGAGAGCACACGTATCAGGAGCGAGACGATGCCCTTGACGATGAGCGCATCGCTCTCGGCGCGGAAGTAGAGACGGCCGTCGTCCTTCTGCTCGCATACCAGCCAGAGCCGGCTCTGGCAACCGTCTATGAGATTCTGCTCCGTCTTTTCTTCGGGCGGCAGGGGCTTCTGTCCGTTGCCCAGATCGATGAGCAGCTGGTAGCGGTCCATCCAGTCGTCGAGCTCTTCAAATTCCTCTATTATCTCGTCTTGCGCTTCGTTGATAGTTTGCATAATGGTCTATTGTTCGTTGTATATGAGCTGGAGCATAGTCTGTCCGACGGCCTTGAGGGTCGTGGTGTCGATGTTCGCAGGTGTGTCCTGGGTGGTGTGCCACGTGGGGCCGAAGGAGCTCTCCGCGCCCTTGTAGCATGGGATGATGTCGACGGTGGGGATGGCGGCTATCTCGTTGAGCGGGAGATGGTCGTCGGTAACATATCCGCCGTCCTCGGGCGGGAATGTCGAGGCGTAGCCTGCGCGGGCGGCGGCGTCCCATACCTTGGCCACGATGCCCGGAGCATAGCGCTTGGAGAAGCCTTCCTGATAGAATCGCGCGCCGCGTCCGCCCACCATGTCAAGGTTAACGGCGTAGAGAGGCGGCGTAGATGGCAGCGGCAGATGGGCGGCGAAATACTGTGTGCCGAGACACCACGATGCTTCGTCCTTCTCCTCGTCGCCGGTCTTGTCCCATTCCGGCATACCATAGTCCTCGACGTCGAGACATGCGAAATCGACGGTCACGCCGGGCTTCTGCTGGCGGAGAACGCGCGCTATCTCGAGCATTACGGCCACACCGCTCGCGCCGTCATTGGCGGCCATCACGGGGCGTTTGTGATTGGCTTCGACGGGGTCGTGGTCGGCCCAGGGACGCGAGTCCCAGTGGGCGGTGAGCATGATGCGCGAGGTGGAGACGGTATCGCTGGTGGCGAAGATATTGATGCACCTGAGCGGTGTCCCGTCGTAGGCGGTGACGGTAGTATGCTGCTCGATGACATGATAGCCCAGTTTGCGAAAGGCCGAGGCTATGTAGTCGGCACATTTGAGCTGCGCCGGCGTACCGGGCACACGCGGCCCGAAGTCACACTGCTCCACGATGCTGCGATAGGCATTGCCGGCATTGAAAGCGGGCACATTGACCTGAGGTGTGGTCTCTTCTTCCGCTTCATCGTCGGAGGGGCGCGTGAGGAGGACGACGGCCGCCGCGATGACGACTGCCGCGATGATGAGGATTATGATAGTACGCTTTTTCCTGTTCTTATTCATTCTTATAGTGGTAATAACTGATGGCGTGTCAGAGGGCGGCGGCGTCCTGTACTCTCTGCATCACCCGGAGGAAGTTGCCGCCCCAGATGAGACGGAGATCGTCCTCGCTGTAACGCTTGCGCAGAAGCTTCGCTGTGAATGCCGCCATGTCGGAAGCGGAGGCCAGACCTCTCACACCGCCGTCGCCGTCGAAGTCGGAGCCTATGCCCACGTGTTCGATGCCTGCGACCTCGACGAAGTGGTCGAGATGGGCCAGCGCGTCGAGCACGGTGGCTTCGCCCTCGAGCCTGAGGAAGCCGTGGTAGAAGGTCACCTGCGCCACACCGCCTTTGCGGGCCAGGGCGCGCAGCTGATCGTCGGTCAGGTTGCGGGGATGATCGCACAGGGCGCGGGCCGAGGCGTGGGAGCAGACTATCGGGAGAGAACTGATGTCCATGGCGTCGTAGAAACTCTTCTCGCCGCCGTGGGAGAGGTCGACCATGATGCCTGAGCGGTTCATCTCCCTGATCACCTGCTCGCCGAAGGCGCTCACACCGCCGTGCTCGTTGAGGGTCTTTGAGGCGGAGTCGCAGATGTCGTTGTCGCCGTTGTGGCAGAGGGTGATGTAGACGACGCCCATGCCGGCAAAGCGCCTTACATTGCTGATGTCGCGGCCTATGGCGTAACCGTTCTCGATGGCCTTCATGATGGGGTGCATGCCGCGGGCTTTGATAGCCTTGAGCTCGGAGGGCGTGCGTGCCATAGCGGCGTCGGGAGCGGCGGCCACGTGGGCGTCGATGGCGGTGAGGATGCGCGTGGCCTCGGCAGTGGCCTTGGTGAGCCCCTCCTCAGAGCGAGGGCCCTGGGGCAGGTAGGCGGCCATGATGACAGTGTCGAGATGTCCCTCGTCCATCTTCCTCAGGTCCACGAGAGCCTTCCTGTCGCGCAGGTTGAGGTCAACGCCCTCGTCAAAGAGCATCGGTGTGTCGCAGTGGGAGTCGAGAGTAACATTGCGGAGGTGGAAGGCGCAGGCCCGGTGGTAGAGCGACGCCTCGGTGGCCAGCCATGTGAAGAGCGGGTCGGTGTGTGTGTCGCGCCAGTGGCCCATCCATTCCGGGTGCCACTGGACACCGATGACGGGCTTGAAGTCGCGGCTCTCCACCGCCTCGATGATGCCGTCGGGCGCGAAGGCCACGGCCCTGAGGTGCTCGCCCGTGCTGCCTACAGCCTGATGGTGGAAGGAATTGACCATTATCCTGTCCTCGCCGTAGATGCTGTGCAGCAGCGAGTCGGCCTCAATCCTGATGGTGTGCGTAGGTGTGTAGCGAGGAGCGTCCTGTTCGTGCTTTATATGACGGTCGGCGTCGGGACGGGAACCGATGTCCTGGATGACATCACCGTCGAGGGCCGCCGTGAGCGTCTGTATGCCGCGGCAGATGCCGAGCACGGGCATGCCGCGACGGTAGGCGGCGCGCGTCAGGAGGAGCTCGGCGGCGTCGCGCTCCGAATTGATGGAGCGGAGGCCGCGTTCCGGTTCCTCGGCGAGGTAGAGCGGATTGATGTCAGCCCCGCCGGTGAGCACCAGAGCGTCGATGCTCTCGAGCGCAGGCAGGATGTCATCGGCGCTGAGGTACGGCGGCAGGAGCACGGGCGTGGCGCCGGCGGCGGCAACGCTCTCATAGTACGCCTTGGCGAGCCTCGCCTCGCTGTCCTTAAAGTTGGCCGTCAGACCTATCACCGGGCGCGTGGCGCGCTGCGACCTGAGAGAGTCGAGCAGGCTCAGCCTCTCCGCCCTGTCATAGTAACGGGGCGACGAAATATCCTTGTTGTCTGTCATTGTCCTTTACCGGAATTTTCCTCTCCGCCGGCACCGGCCCCTTCTCCCTCGTCCTGATAGCTGCGCCGCGGATTGCGCGGAAACCAGCCCTTCCTCACTCTCTCTTTCTGCTCAAAGAGCTCCTTGATGCCCCAGAACGCGGTGAATGCCACCACGCCGAGCATCGAGCTCACGGTGATATTGTCCACCAGGAGCGCCGCGATGAGCGCCGCAAAGCCAGCTATGAGGAACAGCCACCAGGGCCGTGTGCCCCAGTAGTACTCCGTCTTGATGACAATGGGATGGCTCACGCCGATGATGAAAAAGGTAAATACGCCGAGTATCAGGCCTTCGAAATTAAGGGTCATGCCGTCGATTTATTATTATTCTGCTTCTATTCTGAGTGGTTTGTCAATGCTCTGCTCGAGCGAGATGAGCGTCTCGGTGGAGATGACTCCCTCGATCTTCTGTATCTGGTGATTGAGCAGGTCCATGAGCTGCGTGTTGTCGCGCGCGTAGAGCTTGATGAGCATCGTGTACGGGCCGGTAGTGAAGTGGCACTCCACGACCTCCGGTATCTTGGATATCTGATCCACGACGCTCTGATATCTGGAGCCCTTATCCAGGCTGATGCCCACGAAGGTGCATGTCAGATAGCCCACTGACTGGGGGTTGACTACGTAATGGGAACCGGTGATGACACCGTTTTCCATCATCTTGAGCACGCGCTGATGCACGGCGGCCCGGGACATGTTGCACACCTTGGCAACGTCCTTCAGGGGGACTCTTGCGTCCTGACCGATGATGCTGAGAATCTTTCGGTCGGCATTGTCGATTCTTTTCTGCTTCGTCTTCATGATAGCGGTTGTTATGAATTGTACATTAGTTGTTACTGTTATATTTTGAATAAGCTACTCTTTCGCTACAAAGTTACATATTTCTATCAAAATGGTAACTTTTTCGGTCGCGAAAACACGAAATAATCGCAAAAAGCATAATAAAAGGCTCTATGTCCTGTCACTTTTGTCACAATCCGGGCCTTAATGGGAGAAAATCCGCCGCGCCATCCGGTCCGGCCGCTGCAATGCGGCCCGCACGGCGGGAATAAGAAACAGCGCGGAGGGAAGCGCGCGGCGGCCTCCCCTGCCGGCTCGCGCGGAACTGATCGCGCAAATCATCGCACACTCTTCTGCGGCGGCCCTCCCGGCTATGATTGCGCATGCATGGAGGCATGATTTCCGCCG
>OMUV01000154.1 GCA_900314335.1 uncultured Prevotellaceae bacterium
GCGAGTAGAATTTGCCCGTCTCGCAGGGACTGAAAATCATATAGTTGATAAGGGGTGTTATGCGGGGAAAATAACAGGGAGGGCCGCGGCCCTCCCTGTTAACGCCGCGCAATCGATACAAGCTTTTCACTTATCGAAGTTCTCACACCCCTGTGCCGCCGGGATAAATTTGCGGTCCGAAACATTAGCCTTTTCCCCATTATTTGAAAAGGCATTCCCCACACTTCAAAAAACCGTCCCGCATGCTGGGATACTCACATAGGACATGAGTAAAACTACATTTGAGATAGTTCTGCTCGTCTCAAATGTAGTTTTGGCCTTCTGGGAGCGCTGATTTACACATACTTACGAAGGGCCAAAAACGGCCCTCTGCGCGCCCTTTCCCGCCCGGCTGAACTTCGCGCATAGTGACCCGGTGCTGGCGTTCCCGCGCCCTAAGATTTGCAGGCCGCCGCCGGATATTATTCAGATAATATTCGCCGCGGACGCGGGGTATTGGCCCTTCCACTTAATATAAATGTCGTCGCAGCGCAAATTAATCCTCGTTCCGTGGGGGCAAACACGCGGAAAATAGTAAATTTGCATAAATCTATTTTGCTTTATAACATGAAACATTTCTTTCTAATCTTACTCTCTGTCCTGGGCCTCGGCCTCGGCAGCGCGGAGGGCGCGAGCATCATCACCGTGCCCGTCACTCCGGCGCCCAATCAGTGGATGGTCTTCCGCAAGACGATAGACGTGGCGGGCGACCCGTCGGACAACACGCTACGCATCGCCGCCGACTCGAAGTACTGGCTCTACGTCAACGGCCAGCGCGAGGTCTACGAAGGCCAGCTCAAGCGCGGGCCCAACCCTAAGGACACCTACATCGACTATGTCCACCTCCGCCACCTCAAGAAGGGCAGCAACACCATCGCCGTGCTGGTATGGTACTACGGCAAGCATGGCTTCAGCCACCGCAACTCGAATACCGGCGGCCTCTACTTTGACCTCGCGGTAGGCAAGCGTCACTACGGAAGCGACAAGAGCTGGAAGGCTGCGCTCCATCCCGCTTATTATACTCCAGCGGGCGATGTCCCCAACTTCCGCCTGCCCGAGTCGAACATTGGCTTTGACGCCCGCAAGGACATCCCCGACTATTTCTCACCGTCATTCAACGACTCCGCATGGGGCGATGCCGTCGAGACAACGCCCGAGAAGGCCGACTGGAACAAGTTCTACCGCCGCGAGATACCGCAGTGGAAGGATTACGGCATCAAGAGCTATCCCTCAGAGCGCCGCGAGGGCGACAAGGTGATCTGCGCCCTGCCGTACAACTGCCAGTTTACTCCCGTTCTCACGGTCAAGGCCCCTTCGGGCAAGGTGATAGACGTGCGCACGGACTGCTACCACACCGGCGGACCGGGCGGCGAACCTAACGTGCACGCCGAGTATGTCACCCGCGATGGAGAGCAGACCTATGAGAGTCTCGGCTGGATGAACGGCCACGAGGCCATATACACCGTGCCTGCCGGCGTGGAAGTCGTATCGCTGGGCTATCGCGAGACGGGCTACGACTGCGCTTTTGCAGGCAGTTTCCTTTGCGACAATCAGGACCTAAATACTCTTTGGAAGAAATCGCAGCGCACCCTCTATGTCACCATGCGCGACAATTATATGGACTGCCCCGACCGCGAACGCGGACAGTGGATAGGTGATGTGTCGAATGAGATGGTAGAGACATTCTACGCCCTTTCGCCTTCGGCCAACCTGCTCACGCGCAAATGCGCCAGGGAGTTTGCCGATTGGCAGAAGCCTGACTCCGTACTCTTTGCCCCCGTGCCCGCGGGCAATTGGGACAGGGAACTACCCATGCAGTCTATGGCTTTTATGGGACTGGGCAACTGGAACTATTATCTCGGTTCCGGCGATGCGGCTACTATAAAATATGTATTTCCCGCCGCGAAGCGCTATATGCGTAAATGGAAGATACAGGACAACGGCCTTGTGGAGTATCGCCCGGGTGCCTGGGATTGGGGCGACTGGGGCTCCGATGCCGACATGCAGTCGATGTGTCAGGAATGGTTCTCCATCACCTTGCAGAGCTACGCACGGCAGGCTGAGCTCATCGGCGAGATGAAGGAGGCCAAATGGGCCATGAGTGCGGCCGACAAGCTCAACGAAGCGTTCCGCGCCAAGTATTGGACGGGCAAGAGTTACCGCTTCGACACTTACAAGGACAGGACGGACGACCGCACGCAGAGCCTCGCCGTGCTCTCAGGCATAGCCACGCCCGAGCAGTATCCCGCCATACGCGAGATATTCCGCACTACCGAGTTCTCCAGCCCCTATATGGAGCGGTACGTGCTCGAGGCCCTCTGCAAGATGGGCTACTATCAGGACGCGCTCGACCGCATGCAGCGGCGCTTCAAGCTTATGATAGACTCGCCTATCACCACTCTTTGGGAACTCTTTGATACACGCGAGCTTCACGGCAGCTACAATCACGCCTGGAGCGGCGGCCCGCTCATCATCCTCTCGCGCTACATCGCCGGCGTCTCGCCCATCAAAGCGGGATTTGAGACATTCCAGGTGAAGCCCGAGCTCTGCAACCTCAAATATGTCAATACCGTCGTGCCCACGGTGAGGGGCAATATAAAGCTCGATGTCAATCAGAGCACGGGCTACCAGATGAAGCTCACTGTGCCGCGCGGCACCAAGGCCGAGGTGCTGCTGCCCGAGAAATACGCCAAGTATTCCGTCAACGGCAGGACGCGCAAGCCCGCCATCGCTAAGGCCGACTCCACCCGCCGCCTCCTTAAGCTGAAGGAAGGCACCTACACGATCACGGCTGAATAACGGCTGAAAGCAACGATAAGAACGGCTGTTCAAAATTATAGAACCGGCTGTTCGCAAAGAAGGACAATTATTTCACACTAAAGAACGGCGGCTCCGCAGAGATGAATGCGGAGCCGCCGCTTTGCATCTCTGCCCACACGTGATTTGGGCGTGGCATTGCAGAGCCATTGTGGAAAGGATTTTCAGTAATCTCCTTTTCCTTTCTGTTCGTTAGTACCATCTTCCTTTGTTTTCATGGCCTCTTCCTTAGTCTGAACTGCCTTCCCGTTAATCTTCTTGGCCTCTCTCTTACTCTGTACTACCATTCAATCACTCGGTACTGCCTTTCGGGCAATCAGTACTCTCTTTCAATCAACTTGTGCCACCTTTTCCTCGCTCATTACCACCTTCCCGTCAATCTGCACGGCCATTATATAAGGCGTATTTCCCCGGATTGCCTGCGCCGGCGGGAGCGTGACAGCGGGGCGGGCTGCGGTGTGGGGCGGGGCATAAAAAATCCGCAGCACCAGGGCGGCGCTGCGGATTAGAGTTATCGTGCGGACCGTGCTGTTATTTCGCAGCAGTCACAGGATTGATGACAAAGGTGAAGTTGCGGTCTCCGTAGGGGATGAGTACTTCGGGCTCGGGCCAGTGTCCCCAGCTGTCCACGCCTGCCAGTCCGCACTGGCGTTCCTGAATGTGCACCTGTGTGAGCGGGCGCTGCTCCAGATCGCCGCTGTGGCTCTGGTGAGCCGTCTTCTCAGGACCGTCGTCGAGGTCGGCTGTGAGGTAATTGAGCGAAGAGCATTCCATCGGGATGTTGGAGTAGAACTCTAGGCCGGTGCCAGTGGGTGAGAGCACCTTCCACCAGCGGATGTCCGTGTGGTTGCCGCTCTCCTGCGGACGGACATAGCCCCAATACTGATCGGCCACCTCGCCGTCGTATACGCCGATGCGGTCTCCCCAATGGCGGTCGCTGTAATTCTCGCCCGGGCCGCGGCCATAGTACTGGATGTGCGAATATTCCTTGGGCATCACCAGCTGCATGCCGTAGCGGAACATGTAAGGCTTCTGCTTGGCGCTCGGGTCGGTGGTGAGCTTCTCGTTTACTATGAGCTGTCCGTCGGGACGCAGTGTGTAGGTCATGTCCAGCTTGGCCGATACGCCCGGCATGTCATAGGTGGCGCATACCTGCCCGGCGTCTCCCACAGCCTTGTACTCAAAGTGCTTGAGCGTCATCTGCGGGTCTTTCCACGCGGCAAACTGGTGCTGAAGGCCTGCTCCGTAGTCGTTGTCCGTGGGCGCTCTCCAGAATTCGGGCTTAAGCGAATAGCCTTTGCGGAATGTGGGCACGCCGTTGACGTCCAGGTAGTCCAGCCAGCCCGTAGCCTTGTTGAAGGTGACGGTGGTGGGACCGGCCTGCATCGAGAGGCAGGCCAGCATCTCGTCCTTCTTGACCTTCTCGTCGGCGGTCTTGGCTTTCTTGTCGCTCGCAGCCTTGGCCACGGGCATTATCTCCTCGAGGGTGGGGAACTTGTAGGAGCTGAGCTCCAGCTGCTGGCGTGCCACGGAGTAGCCCGCGTCGAGCAGCGGCTCTACGGTCTTGAGCTTGTAGTCCACGTTGAGCATCACCTCACGTCCGTCGGAGGCCTCCTTGGGATAGCTGTAGCCGCTGAGGCTGATGACACGGCGCTCCTGCGGATCCACGTTGAGCGACTCGACTGCGCCCTTGGAGAGCACCTTGCCCTCGCATACCAGTTCCCAGTCGAGGCGCACATTGCTCAGGTTCTTGAAGAAATTCTCGTTGTACACCTCCACTTCGCCCTTCTTAAGGTCGACGGGAGTGGTCCAGATGCTCTGCATGAAGTAGCGGTACTCGTTGGCCTCCGGATTGGGCTCGCGGTCGGGGCGTATGAAACCGTTGCAGTTGAAGTTGTGGTCGGAAGCAGGGTAGCGGCCGTAGTCACCGCCGTAGGTAAAGATCTGCCGTCCCTTCTCATTGTAGTCACGAAGTCCCTGGTCTACGAAGTCCCAGATATACCCGCCTTGATAGTTGGGGTATTTGCGGATAAGGTCCCAGTATTTCTTGAAAAATCCGCCGCAGTTACCCATTGCGTGAGCGTACTCACACTGTATGAGTGGGCGCGGATCATTCTTCTCGCAGTATTTCTCGCAGTCTTTGTAGGGGTAGTACATGGGGCAGAATATGTCGCTCTTGCCGTTCTCCCAGATGGCGCGCTCGTAGTGAATGGGGCGTGAAGGATCGTAGGCACGTACGTAGTCGTAGGCCTTCTCGAAGTTTACACCGTAGCCGGCTTCGTTGCCGAGGCTCCATACGATAACGGAGGGGAAGTTCTTGTAGATTTTGATGTTGTGGTCTTCGCGCTCGATGTGTGCCTGCTGGTAGGAGAGGTTCTTGGCCAGCGTCTTGTCGCCATAGCCCATGCCGTGGCTCTCTATGTTGGTCTCGGCGGTGAGGTAGATGCCGTATTTGTCGCAGAGCTCGTACCAGCGCGGGTCATCGGGGTAGTGGCAGGTACGCACGGCGTTGATGTTGTGCTGCTTCATGATCTTGATGTCCTGTATCATGCGCTCCACCGAGACAACGTATCCGCCGTCGGGGTCCATCTCGTGGCGGTTGGCGCCTTTGATAAGTATCGGCTTGCCGTTGACAAGGAGCTGGGAGTTCTTGATTTCCACCTTGCGGAAGCCCGTCTCCTGCGGTATCACCTCTATCTGCTTGCCGCCGTCGGAGAGCGTGATGAACACGGAGTAGAGATTGGGCGTCTCGGCGGTCCACTTGAGCGGATTGTCCACCGTCATCTGGGCGGTGTACTTGCCATCGCTGCCCACCTTGCCGCTCGCCGATTTCACCTCGCCTCCGCGTGCGTCGCGCAGGGATACGGTCACGTCGCAGCCCTTCGCATTGCCGGCGCTCACCACTACGGAGAGCTTGCCGTTGCGATAGTTGTCCGTCAGGTCGGGGGTGATAAAGATATCGTCGATGTGCTTCTTAGGCCGTGCGTAGAAGTACACCTCGCGGGCTATTCCCGTGAAGCGCCAGAAGTCCTGGTCCTCGAGATAGGTGCCGTCGCACCATCTCATCACCTGCATGGCTACGAGATTCTTTTTGCCCGGCACGAGGTATTTGGTGACATTGAATTCGGCGGCCGTCTTGCTGTCCTCGCTGTAGCCTACGAATTTGCCGTTCACCCACACTTCGAGATTGGACGTGGCGCTACCGACATGGAAGTAGATGTCATCGCCCTTCCATGAGGCGGGAATCTCAAACTCGCGGCGGTAGGAGCCGGTGTAGTTGTTCTTCTCCTCGACGTAGGGAGGATTGGGCTTAAACTGGGTAGCGAACGACCATCCCACATTCTTATATATGCGGTCGCCGTAGCCCTTTATCTCGAAGAGGCCGGGCACATCAAAGTCCACCCATTTCGAGTCGTCGTAGCCCGTCTTGTAGAAGTCGAGGGGACGCTTGTCATGGTCTTTGACAAAGTTGAATTTCCATTTGCCCTCTGCGTTCAGGTAGAGAGAGGAGGCTTTCTTGTCGCCGCCTTTGGCCAGAGCTTCCGTCTCATAGGCAAAGAAGCTGGCGCGCGAGGGCTCAACATTTACTCTGTTAACACTCGGGTCGAGCCATCGCTCTTTAGGCTTGTTGTCGCCCGCCGAGGCGCTCAGCGCCATCAGGCACAGCGACATGGCCATGATAGTCTTTAGTTTGTTCATGTAAGTATTTAATGTTATGTAGATGTTATTCTATGGCAATGCACTCCGTCTCCACCAGCCATGCGGGGCGGCATACCGAGGCGCGCACATATACGCAGGCGGCCCCGGGCAGGAGCTTCTCCATCTGGGAGCGGATGATGTGATAGTCGGCCGCGTCGCGCAGGTAGACGATGGCGAGCCTCACATCGCCGAGGTGCGCCCCGTCGTCGGAGAGCAGAGCCCCGATGTTCTCCACCAGACGGCGTGTCTGGGCGGCGGGATCGCCCGTGTGGATACACTTGCCGCGCTTGTCGATGCTCGCCGTGCCGGAGATGAGCTGCACTCTGTGGCCGGCGGCCGTGAAGCCCGTGCCCCGCTCAAAGGCCACGCCGTACTGGGCGGTCGGGTTGAGGTGATCGAGGGCGTGGAGGTAGCGGATATCGTCGGTGGTGCTCCTCAGGCGCGAGAGGAAGTCCACGCCGACCACCGTCTCGGGCCGCGCCGTGTAGCCGCCTATGCCCGTTGAGGCGATGAAGTGGGTCTCCGGCGTGAGGCCGCAGGTGGCGAAATACTCGTTCCTCCCCTTCACGATGCCTCCGTAGGTGCGGTCGATGTCGCGGCAGAAGAGCCATGTCCTGAGCGTGTTGTCGCGCACATTGAGCCCCATCGTCCCGAGCAGTTCGGCGTGCAGCTCAAAGGCCCTGTATGTCTGGGCCTCGCCGCCCTGTACGTCGGCGGGATAGTCCCTCACCGTCTGGTAGATAAACTGCTCGCCGCCGGCGTCCACGGTCCATGTGGTGGGCGATACGGCCCTGGCCTTCGCACCCTCGACAAAGAGCACGGCGATGTTGATCTTCGTGCCGTCGAGAGGCGGCTGCTCCACTACGGACACGGGGCACTCCATTCTCAGGCTGCCCACATAGCCCTCTACGGCCGATTTCTGATTGATGATATCGCTCAGGAAAATCCTTATCCATACGGGCTCTCTGCCCTCCGCAGCCATCTCTCTGGCCGCAACGGTCATGTCCTTGAACGCCTGCATCGCGCTCTCGCGAAAGGAGCAGTCATTCCTGCCGCTGAATACCCTGAAACTGTAAGAGACGCTTTGATCCGTTTTATTATTCATAGTCGCAAAATTACGAAATTAGTCCGATATTTTTTTAGTCTGCAAAGGTAAATATTCCCGCCATCACCGGCTATCCCCATTTTGTGTGAAAGGGAGCGGCTTCGGCCCGCTTCAACCCCGCCTCCTGCCGTCGTCCGGCGCCTGTCCTCACACAGCTTGGTGATGCCGCCCCTGCGCTCGGGGAATAGGGCAGGGGCGGAGCGCGCGACGATTGGAGGAGAAGTCAGCAGGGCGGAATAATAAGCGCGATGTTGCTTTGTAAGAATTTTAGCTGGGAGGGCCGCTGGGGGCAGCGGCCCTCCC
>OMUV01000156.1 GCA_900314335.1 uncultured Prevotellaceae bacterium
CCTCCCAGTTATTTCTCGCGCAAATTATTCCCCCACTCCCATATCAGCACCGCCATACAGAAGCGTCCGGGCATGACAAAGCCGCGCCGGGGAAATCCGACGCGGCTTTATTGTTCCGCTGCGATGCCGCGTGGCGGCTGTCAGCTGCGTGGCAGAGCCGGCTTACTTGAGGCCGAGCTTCTCGCGTATCTTCTTGGTCACATCCTCGCTAAGCGTGTTGCTGATGTAAGGGATGCCACCCGTGGTATCCATGATGTAGACATACTTGCCCTCTTCGCCCACAGCCTTGACAGCTGCAAGGATCTTCTGGGTAATCTCCTGCATCTTCTTGGCGGAAGCAGACTGCAGCGAGTCGCGGTCATCGGCAGAGGTCTGCTGGATGCGCTGGTAAAGGCTCTGCAGCTCTTCCTCACGACGCTTCTTGACATTGTCGGGCAGAGAGTCGTGCTGACGGTCGTACTCCTGGCCTTTCTTCTGAAGCTCGTCCTGCATGCGCTTGATGTCGTCCTCAAACTGCTTGGACAGATTCTGCAATTCAGTCTGTGATTTGGCGTACTCCGGCATTGCCTTAACAATTACGGAAGAGTCGAAGTGACCGAACTTTTGTGCAAAAAGGCTCAGCGGTAACAAGAGGAGAGCCGAAAGAATTACTTTTTTCATTTTTATACTGGTGGATATTGTTTTATTTCTACCTAACGATTAATAGCTTGGGATTGCAAAATTAATCATATTAATTGGAATAGCCTAATTTGCTGAGCACTTCGGCCGAAATATCTATCTTGGGCGAGGCAAAAATGATGGAAGTGTCGGAGGCGCGGTCCACTACCATCTGATAGCCGCGGAGCTGGGCGACCTCCTTGACGGCGTTGTAGATCTCGTCCTGGATGGGCTGGATGAGGCTCTGGCGCTTCTTGTAGAGCTCGCCCTCGGGAGCGAAATACTTGCGCTTAAGCTCGGCAGCTTCCTTCTCCTTGTCGACGATAGCCTGCTCGCGCTGCTTCTTCTGATCGGCCGAGAGGAAGACGGCCTCGTTCTGATAGTTTTTGTAGAGGGTCTGGGCCTGATTCTGTATAGCCTCGACCTCGCTCTGCCATTTCTTGGACTGCTGTGTGAGCTGTTCGTTGGCCCTCTCATAGGCGGGGATATTCTTGAGGATGTACTCCATATCCACGAGGGCATACTTTTGCGCCTGAGCGGCGGCAGCCGACATGGCGATCACCGCAAACGCAATGATGAAGTGACGTATTGTTCTCATTTTGTTGTTAATATTGATGTTATGATTGTGTCGTTGTCTCTCTTTATCCCGCTGCCTTAGAACTCCTGGCCGATGATGAAGTGGATGTGGGAGCCGCCGTTGTTCTTGGCGCCGAACACTTTGTCAAAGCCGTAGGCCCAGTCGATACCCATGAGGCCCACCATCGGGAGGAAGACCCTGAGGCCGGCGCCTGCGGAGCGCTTCATGGAGAAGGGGTTGAAGTTTTTCGGGTCGGTCCACGCGTTGCCGCCCTCGGCGAAGGCCAGGGCGTAGATATTGGTGGCGCCCTTGAGCATGAGCGGGTAGCGCAGCTCGAGCGTCATGCGGCTGTAGGCGTAGCCCTCGTAGCCGTAGGGCGTGAGGCAGCCGTTCTCGTAGCCCCTCAGGCCGATGGTCTCGGTGGCGTAGCCGGAGGAATAGCCTGACATACCGTCGCCGCCCATGTAGTAGGTCTCAAAGGGCGACTTCTTGTAGCGGTTGTAGTGGCCCAGGATACCGAACTCGGCGCGGGTCATCAGCACGGGGCATTTGTCGCGGCCGGTGAGCGCCGTGTAGGTGCGCAGCTTGAACTTCCACTTGTGATACTCCACCCAGCGATATTTCTCCTGCATCTCCTTCTGATAGGAGGCGGCGCGGTAGTCGCGCGCGAGCGACTTGTAGTCCTTGCCGTCCCACAGGGAATAGGGCGGAGTGGCTGCCACGGAGAGCAGGAAGTCGGAGCCCTTGCGGGGATAGATGGGGTTGTCGGTAGAGTTGCGCGTCAGGCTGAGCGAGACATTGAAGTTGTTGCAGTTACCGTTGGTGATGATGAAGTACTGCCACTGCTTGAGGTCGTAGCGCTGGAAGGTGGCCTCGGCCGTGAGCGAGAAATAATCGTCAGGCCAGCGCAGGCGCTTTCCCCAGCCCATGGAGACGCCGTAGATCTTGACGTACTTGTCGGGGTCGTAGTAGTTGTACGAGTTGTAGTAGCCGCCCGACGTGCCGTAGCCGTAGAGGTAGCTCTGATAGTTGTTCCAGTAGGAGGAGTTGTAGTAGTTGCTGTTCACGTCGGTCTGCTTGGAGAAGAAGGCCGAGACGGAGAGCGAGTTGGGGCGCTTGCCGCCGAACCAGGGGTCGAGGAAGTTGAACGAGTAGTTCTGGTAATATGTACCGTTGGTCTGGGCCGAGAGCGAGAGCTGCTGTCCGTCGCCCTGGGGGAAGAGGGCGCGGCGGTTCTTGGAGGAGAACAGATTCTGCATGGAGAAGTTGGTAAACTTCAGGCCGACGGTGCCGACGATACCCGTGGGGCCCCAGCCGAAGCTTATCTGCACCTGGTCGTTGGGCTTCGGGACGAGCTTGTAGTTGATATCCACCGTGCCGCTCTCCTGATTGGGCTTGACGTCGGGCTCTATCTTCTCCTGGTCGAAGAAGCCGAGCGAAGCCAGGTCGCGCACGGAGCGGATGATGCTCTCCTTGCTGAACAGGTCGCCGGGCTTGGTGCGCAGCTCGCGGCGTATCACATTCTCGTAGACACGGGTGTTGCCGCTGATGCGAACATGATTGAGCGTCGCAGGCTGGCCCTCGTAGATGCGCATCTCAAGGTCGATTGAGTCGCCGTCGATGTTGGTCTCCACGGGATTGAGATTGTAGAACACATAGCCGGTGTTGTAGTACTGATTGCCTATAGCGTCCTCGTCGTCGGAAAGGCGCTTCTTGAGGAGAGTCTGATTGTACACATCGCCGCGCTTCATCTTGAGCGCACGCATGAGCGACTCGGTGCTGAAGACGGTATTGCCGACCCAGTTGACGTTTCTCAGGTAATACTTCTGGCCCTCGCTGATATTGATGTGCAGGTCCACGTGCTTGTCGTCGTAGGGCACGATGCTGTCCGAGGTGATGAGCGCGTCGCGGTAGCCCCATTCGTTATATTTGTCGATGATAAAGCCCTTGTCCTTCTTGTATTCCTCGGGGAGAAACTTCTTGGCGCGGAACAGGTTGACCAGTTTGTTGACCTCATGGGTCTTCTTCATGGCCTTCTTGAGCTTCTTGACGTCGCCCTGCTCTACGCCGGTGAAGTAGATGTGCTTTACCTTGATCTTCTCGTTGCGGTCGATGTTGATGTCCACGATAACCTCGCCGGCAGCGGACACGTCATCCTTCTGCACGATATCGACGGTGGCGTTCTTGTAGCCTTTCTCCTCAAAGTAGCGCTTGATGATGATCTTGGCGCGGTCGGCGATGTCGGGAGATATCTGGCTGCCCACCTTGAGGCCGAGGCGCTGCTCGATGTCCTCCTTCTGCGATTTTTTGACGCCGTGATAGTTGATGGCGGATATCTTGGGGCGCGCCTTGAGGGTGATGTGGAGGTAGATCTTCTGGCCCACGATGGAGTCGGCCGCGATGACCACATCGCTGAATATCTTCTGCCGCCAGTAGCGCTGCAGGACGTTGGTGATGTCCGCGCCCGGGACGGTGAGCGTCTGCCCATCCTGCAGTTCGGAGATGGAGCGGAGCATGTCGTTGTCGTAGTTGGTCACGCCGTCCACGACAAAGCCGCCGAGGATGTAGGTGTGCTGCTGTGTGGAGTAGACAATATCCGGTTTTACGATTACGCTGTCTCCCGCCGTAGCGGCCCGGGCCGCGGGGGCGGTGAAGACGGCTGTCAGAATGAGCAGGAGAGGGAAGAAATGTTTCATCTTGATATGATTCCTTGCGATGTGGGGCATATGGTTATGGTCTGTTGTCACGCGCGGCCTGCTCCTCGGTCTTGCCGAAGCGGCGCTGCCGTCCCTGGTAAGAGGCAATGGCGCGGTGGAAATCGTCTACGGAGAAGTCGGGCCAGTAGACAGGAGTAAAATACAGTTCGGTGTAGGCGCATTGCCAGAGCAGGTAATTGCTTAGCCGGAGCTCGCCGCCAGTGCGGATGAGGAGCTCGGGGTCGGGCATGAAGGCGGTGTTGAGGTGAGCGGTTATGGTGTCCTCGGAGATAGAGTCCGGCGCGAGCTTTCCCTCCGCCACCTCGCGGGCTATGCGGCGCGCGGCCTCGGTCATCTCCCAGCGGGAGGAATAGCTGAGGGCCACGACGAGCGTCATGCGATCGTTGGCGGCCGTCTCGCTCTCGCACTGCCTGAGGCGCTTTCTCACAGCCTCGGGGAGCTTGTCGATGTCGCCGATGGTGCGGAAGCGGATGTTATTGCGCATGAAGAGGTCGTCCTGCAGGGATGAGAGCACCAGCGCCATAAGGGCCGACACCTCGTCGTCGGGGCGGCGCCAGTTCTCCGTCGAGAAGGCGTAGAGCGTCAGGTAGTCGAGCCCCAGCCGGGCGGCTTCCTCGGTGATGCGCTTCACTGTCTCCACGCCGGCCTGGTGGCCCGCCGTGCGGGGCAGGCCGCGCCCGGTAGCCCAGCGCCCGTTGCCGTCCATGATGATGGCCACGTGGCGCGGTATACGCTGCATGTCGATGTCTTGCTCTGTCATTGTCTTTATCTCTATGTATGCTGCGCTCCAGGCTCAGTCGTTCTTGTTACACTGCGGGCACTTGGGTGAGAACTCGTAGGTAATATAGAACATGGCCGTGCAGTAGTCGTCCTTGTGCCGGAAGAGCGTGGAGGCTACGCCGTGCGGGCTGTCGAAATCGTCGAGCCTGTCGCTCGCCGAGAAGTGGTAGAGAAAGTCGAACCCTAAGTTCACCCTCGGCTTTAGCTTGTATTTCACTCCCGCTCCTATCGGGATCTGCACGGTGGCCATCTTGCCGGCCGTGCTGTAGCATCCGCCCAGACCTATCTGCACGAAGGGCGTGATGCGCTGCCGTCCCTGATAGCCGTGGTGCAGTCCGAAGGGCCAGAAGTTGTACTCATAGGTGGCGCTGAGGCTCACCAAGCCCTTGCTGAAACTGTACGAGCGCGCCGGCTGTCCCGCCTGAGGAGCGTAGGGAACGGCAGGGAAATACTCGTCCACATTGTCCGTCGCGCCCTTGATGCCCGCGTATCCCAGAGAGCCCTTGACGGCCATGTAGGGATTGATGTTCCATCGCCCTGTGACGCCTATGGCGGGACAGAGCTGGGAGAAGAACTTGTGATTGAGCTCACCGCGATAGAAGCTTCCGCCCACGGCCGCACCAATCTCATAGCGGTAGTCGACGTCGTCTTGCGCCGCGAGGCTGCCGCAGGAGAGCAGGGTGAGCAATATCAGGAGCGCGGGCCGTCGCATAGTCTATTCTTCTGTCTGAGCCTTCATCCGGTTGAGGTATCCCCGCCAGAGTATTCCAGCGGGCGCACCCACGAGCCATATGGTATCGTCGCCGTCGGCGGTCCAGGCCACAGCGGTCTGCCGTCCTGCGCCCGAGGGGATGACGTCGGGGCGTGTGACCTTCTGCCACGAGCGCGCGCCGTCAGAGCTGGTGTAGACGTTCAGCGTGTCGGCCGTCTGGCCGATGACCATGAGCTTTCCGTCGTAGGGCATGAGCGACATGGAACCGAGGTACGGCAGTGTGCGCGGTGTCTCCTCCGTAGCGGGGTAATAGCTCCAGAGCATAGCCTCGGGATAGACGAGGTTCACTTCCTTCTTCCACGTCTCCGAGAGCCCGCTGTGATATCCCACGCAGATGAGATTGCCCACATTGGCATTATTTGCCGAAGGCAGATAAGCTCCGCCCACATATTCGTCGGGCAGGGGTGCGGTCTTGTCGTCGACGCTGTCCTCCGTCCAGCTCAGCGCGTCGGTTGAGAACCAGACCTTGCCGCCGCTTATGACATAGAGCGAGCCACCGGCGGTGCCCATGATGCGGGCTCCGGTGAGCTCAGGCGCCACAACGCTCCAGCTGTGACCGTCGGCCGAGCAGGCCAGTCCGCCGTCCGTGGGCGCGTAATATTTTCCGTTGAAGCTCTGCACATTGGCTGTCGAGAGCGAGCTGACACCGTCGATGGTGTAACTGCTCCAGGCGTCGCCGTCCGTGAGCGTGCGCTCCATATAGAGTGCCTGTCCGCCGCTGTGTCCCCACAGCATCATCTTGCCGTCGCCCATGATGAGGCGCATGTCCTGCATCGCGGCTATCTTGTCGTCCGCCGGCGCGGCCTGACGCCACGAATAGCCCTCGGGATCGGCGTTGTGCACATTGATGCGCATCACATATTCCCGCGTGCCCGAGCCGTCGCTGGTATAGACGGTGAAGATGCGCGGAGTGGTGAAATCGAGCGTGTCCTTGATATTGAACAGGGTGTCCTTGCCGCTCTCGAGACGATAGGCAAGGATGCCGTCGCTGGCGAAGGTGTTGAAGTAGACCTTGTCGAGCTTCGTGCCGACCGGCAGCGAGTCGCTGTTGAATATCTCGCGGCGGAGCTGGTCGATATGCAGCGGGTAATACTGTCCCCAGACGTTGGTGGTGTAGGTGGTGTCGCGCCCGTCCGAGAGGTAGCCGTGATATACACGACTCAGCCTGCCCATCACTACCGAAGTCACGGCGCAATCGCGGCTGCTGTCGCCCGAGCCGTTGTTGTCGCTGTTGCAAGCGGTTGCTCCCACGAGCAGAGCCATCAGGCAAACGACATATAATGTTTTTCTCATATAAGCCGTAATAAATGCAGTATAGTAGAATTAACGGCAAAAATAGTCATATTATTCTACTTCCGAAAATTTGAAGAGTTGTTTTATATTAAAAAGGCGGAGAAACGGGGCTAAACGCCACGCTCGTGGCTTGCAGGGCGTCGGCCCCGGAGGGCGGGCGCAATCCTCCCCTCACAGCGCTGGCTGACAAGGGTCATCGCAGCCCTCCTCCACCCCGCCGCCGGCTCTTTTCGTCCCGCAACCGGCTCTTTTCGCCCCGCCGGAGAAGCGATATGATATAATAAGAAAGGCCTCTCCAGTCACATGAAATTCTACTCGCAGATAAAATAATTTATGTCGTAGCAGACGATCGTTCCACTCGCAGAAGAAAAAATTTATCTCGCAGTAGAATTTGCCCGCCTCGCATAGGCCGAAAATCACATAGTTAGAAAGGGTCAAAAACGGCCCTTTTGGGACGCCGCGAATGCGGGCGAGAAGATTGTTGTGCGCGGCGCTAACTGGGAGGGCCGCTGCAGCGCGGCCCAAGAGCGAATCGGAGAATCTAACGTGTTGTAAGCGGTGAGAAATTAGTATCGCGAATTCCTTCGCGCACTTTCTTTTGCGGCGGAGGGCCGCTGAGGGCAGCGGCCCTCCCAGTTAAAAGCGTCTCATATGTATTTCGCGCAATTCTTAACGCACTCTTTTGCGGCGGCTGGCGGCCGCTGAGGCAGCGGTCCTCCCAGCTATTTCTCGCCCATTACTGAGAAAGATTTCCACTTGTAGAAATCCTCAATCCCCGGAACCGCTGGCATAACTTTGGCACCCGAAACAAGTTCGCTTTTCCCGATTTTTGAAAAGGCATTTCCACACATCACAAAAAACTTTCCGCATGCGCGGATACTCACATAGGACCTGAGGAAAATTACATTTGAGGTAGTTCTACTCGTCTCAAATGTAATTTTGGCCTTTTGGGGACACTGAAAATCATGTAGTTAGAAAGGGTCAAAAACGGCCTTTTTACGGCGGCGAAGCGGGCCGCGCTGCAACGGCCCGTCCGGCTATAATTCGCCGGGAACTACACGCATTATATATATGCGTGCATTCTCCGCGGCAGACGGCTTTCCCTTCGTCCGCAAGCGCGCGCGAAGGGAATTTCTCTCAATTATTATGGATTTCCCGGCTTAGACGATTCTCTGAATTCCCTGTACAATTCCCAGAACAGCAGACTTCAGAGAATTCATTCCCCCTTATTCTCCGGCGAAGCCGGCTTTGCCGAAGGCAGAGTGTAGCGCCCGTCCTTCACCAGTACCTCGCCGCTCCGCACCATTGCGGCGAAGGCCGCGACGACGTCCTGAGCGGGGAATCCGTCCACATGGATGTCGGAGGCGAAGCGCACGCGGCCGTCGGACATCAGGGCGAGCAGGGCCTCGCGGGCCGAGGCGAAGCGTGCGCGCTCATTGCGCTCGTGGCGGTGCTTGAGGCAGACGTCGCATTTGCCGCAGTTGCCGGCCTCCTCGCCGAAGTAGTGAAGCAGGAAACGGCTGTGGCAGATGTCCTTCTCCTGATAGTCGATCATGGCCTCGATGCGGCGGATGTATTCCTCCTTGCGCTGCTCGTAGACCTCGGGCCCGATGACCAGTTCCTCGACGGGGACACGGCGCTGGAGGTAGGTGATGCGCGGCGTGCGCTTGTGGGGGATGTAGTGGATGATGCGCTCGTGCGAGAGGGCCTTGAGGTAGATGTGCGCGGCGTCGTCCGTTATGCCGCAAAAGGAGGCGATGGTGTGCTCGTCGACGAAGCAGTAGTCCGTAAAGATGCCGCCGTAGAGGCGCAGCAGGGCCTGGATGACCTGCTCCTGGGCGGCGGGCAGGTCGTGGATGTTGTAGAGCTCCTCGCGCTCCACCATAAACACCACGCGCGACTTCATGTCCTCCTCCTCGTTGTAGAAGATGTAACCGGCGCGCGTGAGGAGATGGAGCGAGCTCTCGACGATGTCGGGGAAAAAGTGCTGCTCGGCGCAGAAGCGGTCGAGGTCGAAATCGTAGGTCACATTGTATCCGTCGCCCATGGCCAGCGTAAAGAAGTACGCCAGTTTCTCGTAGACGTCGCGGACGGTGGAGAGCGGAGGGAAGGTGTGGCTCACACGGCGGCGCAGCTTGCTGTTGTCGGCCCTCTCGGAGAGGAGCACGGCGTAGGCCTGCTGCCCGTCGCGGCCCGCGCGCCCCGCCTCCTGGAAGTAGGCCTCGGGCGAGTCGGGGGCTTCGATGTGTATCACAAGGCGCACGTCGGGCTTGTCGATGCCCATGCCAAAGGCGTTGGTGGCCACCATCACTCTCGTCTCGCCCTCGTTCCAGCTCTTCTGGCGGAGCTCCTTGTCGATGCGGGTGAGGCCTGCGTGGTAGTTGAGCGCGGTGATGCCGGAGGCCTTGAGGAGGCGGGCGTACTCGCCCGTGGCCTTGCGATTGCGTGTGTAGACGATGGCGGAGCCCGGCATACTGCTCAGGATATGCACCAGTTCGCCGCTCTTGTCCTCGGTGTGGCGCACGACGTAGGTCAGGTTGCGCCGCTCGAAACTCATGCGTATCACATTGGGCTCGCGGAACTCGAGGCGGCGCTGTATGTCCTCCACGACCTCGGGCGTGGCCGTGGCCGTGAGGGCGAGCACCGGCGCCTGGGGCCAGAGCTTGCGGATGTCGCTGATGTGCAGGTAGGAGGGGCGGAAGTCGTAGCCCCATTGCGAGATGCAGTGAGCCTCGTCGACCGTGATGAGCGAGACATTGACCTTGCGTACTTTGGTGAGGAAAAAATCGGAGCCGAGACGCTCGGGCGAGACATAGAGAAACTTATAAGAGCCGAGGATACAGTTCTCGAGCTGCGTGGTGATCTCCTCGGCGTTCATGCCGCTGTAGACGGCGGTGGCCTTGATGCCCCTCATGCGCAGCCTCGCGACCTGGTCGTGCATCAGGGAGATGAGCGGCGTGACTACGAGGCAGAGGCCGGACGCGGCGAGCGTGGGCACCTGAAACGTGATGCTCTTGCCGCCGCCGGTGGGCATCAGGCCCAGCGTGTCGCGGCCCGCGGCCACGCTCCCGATGATGCTCCTCTGCACACCGCGGAAGTCGTCGTAGCCCCAGTACTTACGCAGGATGTCGCGATAGATGTCAGACATGATGGCCGTGCCCTCTGTCCGCTCACCTGTCGGCTGCGGGACGAATGTCCTCTATCTGCAACTGCATCTCGCCGTGACGGTGCGTATTCTCCTCGATGGTGTAGCAGATGTCAAAGGCGCGTTTGGTCTTGATGTAGCGGGCCTGCGAGCTCTGGCCGAAGGCGATGCCGTTGACAATGGTGTTCGACTTGTCGTCCACGAGCTCCAGTTTGATATGCTCCTGCTCGCGGCCCACCACCTTGCTCGTGCCGTAGTCGTAGACGTGCTTGGTGCAGAAGATGGGCTTCGGGTTGCCCGGGCCGAAGGGGTTGAAGCGCTTGAGATCGGAGCGGAACTTCTTGGTGATGTCGCGGAAATCTATCACGGCCGAGATGTCGATGCTGGCCTCGGTCTGCTCCTCGCGGATGTGCTCCTCGACATATTTCTCGAAGCGGTCCTTGAAGGCAGGGACATTCTCGGGACGCATGGTGAGGCCCACGGCGTAGGTGTGCCCGCCGAAGTTTTCCAGCAGGTCGCGGCAGCTCTCGATGGCCTTGTAGATGTCGAAGCCCGCCACGGAGCGCGCGCTGCCGGTGACATAGCCGTCGCTGAGCGTGAGCACCACCGCGGGGCGGTAGTAGAGCTCTGTGAGGCGCGAAGCCACGATGCCGACGACACCCTTGTGCCAGGAGGGATTGTAGACCACGAGCGAGCGCAGGTCGCTCAGGTTCTTGAGCCCGTCCACTATCTCGCCGGCCTCTTCGGTCATCTGCTTGTCGATGTCCTTGCGTACCTCGTTGTAGAGGTTTATCCTGCCGGCCCTCTCGATGGCGCTGTCGTGCTCCTTCTCGGTGAGCAGGGCGACGGTCTCCTTGCCGTTCATCATGCGGCCCGAGGCGTTGATGCGCGGCCCTATCTTGAAGACGATATCGTTCATGGTAAGCTCCTTGCCCTCCAGAGAGCAGAGCTCGATGATGGCCTGTACGCCGGTCGAGGGACAGGAGTTGAGGCGCCTCAGTCCGTGATAGGCCAGGATGCGGTTCTCGCCCGTGACGGGGACAATGTCGCCCGCGATGCTGATGACGCAGAGGTCGAGCAGCGGGATGAGCTTGTTGAAGGCGATGCCGTTGTTCTGGGCGAAGGCCTGCATCAATTTGAATCCCACACCGCAGCCCGAGAGATGGCTGTAGGGGTAGGTGGAGTCCTTGCGCTTGGGATTGAGCACGGCGAGGGCAGCGGGCAGCTCAGGGTCGGGCACATGATGATCGCAGATGATTACGTCGATGCCGAGCGAGTTGGCGTAGGCCACTTCCTCGATCGATTTGATGCCGCAGTCCAGGACGATCATCAGTTTGACCCGCGTGGCGGCCGCGTCGTCTATGCAACGCTTCGAGAGGCCGTAGCCCTCGTCGTAGCGGTCGGGGATATAGTAGCCGATGTTGGTGCTGTAATGGCGCAGGAAACTGTAGACCACCGTCACGGCCGTGCAGCCGTCCACGTCATAGTCGCCGAACACGAGAATGCGCTCGCCGCGGCCTATCACACCGTTGATGGCGTCGACGGCCACGTCCATGTCGTTCATCAGAAACGGGTCGTGCAGATCGGAGAGCTGTGGATGAAAGAATTTCCTGGCTTCAGGGACATTTGTAATACAGCGGTTTTGCAGCAGACGCGCGAGGACCGGGTGAATACCCAGCTCCGCGCCGAACTTGCGGGCCGCTTCCTCTTCCTCGGGCGAGGGAGGCGCGTATTTCCATTTGTAGTTCATTATATAGTATCATTTTATTCTGTTTTTATGTGCGGCTCCGTCCGCCGTGCAAACGCTTCGGGGACTACTATGCCTAATTTAGTGCGTAAAATTACATATTTTTCCGATACGGTGTACGGGGAGCGGGCGAAATTCCCCTATTTTTCCGCCCTCCGTCCCCTGCCTGTCAGTCCGAGGCTCTGGTACGGATATTTTGACTAACTTTGCGCGGGCATTCTTACGACACCTCATCATGATTTTCACTATCGACTTTATCCGCGACACCTTTGAGCGCTTCAATCGTCTCCTTTTCCAGTCCTCGCTGCCCGCACCGAGGTTCGCCCTGAGCCGCAGCCGGCAAAACTTCGGTATGCTCCGCCTCAAAAGCATACGCACCATCACAGGCAAAACGAAGAAAAGCGACTACACCTTAGCCTGCAGCGTGATGTACGAACTGACGCGCGAGGAGGCGGAGGACGTGGTGATCCACGAGATGATCCACTACTACATCGAGCTCTACGGCCTGCGCGACACCTCGACCCACGGGCAGCTGTTCCGCGCCATGATGGACATGATCAACGCCGCCTACCACCGCCACATCACCATCACCGCGCCCGACAAGCCCCTCACCGCGGAGGCGAAGGCCCCCTCGGGGCGATTGCACTTCGTCTTCCTGGCCGACATAGAGGGTATGGGCATGGGCTACGCCGCGGTGGCCAGCACCAGGGTGCTCTACATGGCCCGCCGCCTTCATCTCATACCGCGCATCAGGAGCTGGCGCCTCTTCGCAAGCTACTCCCCCGCCCTCGACAACGTCCCGCACGTGCGCTCATTCAAATTCTACGATGCCCCGCCCGAGCTCGTCCGCGAGATAGAGAACAAGGGCGAGGAACTCGGCCTTCAGGGCGACCGCATCGTGCCCAAAAAGCGCTGACAACAGCAGCACATCGATAGCCGCCTGCAATGCGCGAAAATCACAGAGGACGAGGCAGAAAAATACACCGAATATAATGGCCGCCCGGCTATTCCTCCGGCGGCGGGCATGAAAAAAGCGCTGCTTCCCAAAAGGGGAAACAGCGCTTTGATATAGAAAGTTAATGTTTTACTTGTCGAGGGTGCAGATGCTCACACGGTTCCAATCCGGCTCCTTGAACATGTTGCCTACGCCCTGGCCCTCAGCCTGGATGCGGGAAGAGCTGATGCCGTACTTCTTAACGAGCATAGTCTTCACAGCCTCTGCGCGAGCCTTGGACAGCTTGGCGTTGATGGCAGCGCTGCCTTCGGGAGAAGCATAGCCCTTGATGACTACCTTGGAATCCTTGTGATTCTTCATGTAGGTAGCTACGCGCTCTACGTTAGGCATCTGAGAGCGGTTGATGATGCTCTTGCCCTGATCGAAGGTTACATAGCTCTCGAGGTCGCGGTTCACCACGTTGTTGACAGTGGTCGGCTTGCGGTTCTTGCAGTCGTTGAGCTCGTTCTGGAGCTGAGCGTTCTGAGCCTTGAGGCTGTTGACCTGGCTGTTGAGGCCGTCTACCTGGCCGCGCAGCGAGTTGATCTTGGAGTTGAGGCCGTCTACCTCAGCCTGATCGTACTCCTTCACGAGGGTGAAGTTGTGAGAATCGTTGGAGTTGAGGAACTTGTAGGTAACGCCTGCGGTGAGCTCAACCACGCTGTGGTTCACGTTGTACTGTACAGGATGAGCAGCGCCATGGTTGCCGTCGAGGAGGTATGTGATGGCCGGCTTGATGTTGATCTGCCAAGCCTTAGCCTCGCCGAGGTTGAAGTTGAAATTCATACCGGCCTTGGAGGAGAGACCGCCGATGCCGTTGTCGGCAGCGCCGTTCTTGTAGAAGTGGCTGTAACCACCGCCGAAGTAAGCCTCTACCTCGAAGAAGCGGGGCTCGCCCTTGTAACCGCCGAAGAGGTTGCTGAGGTTGAACTTGCCGAGGAGCATAGCCTGAGCCAGGTCAAAAGCGGTCTTGCTCTTGGAGGCTACGGGTACACCGAAAGTGGAGTTAGGGAACATGCTGCCGAGCTTGTCATAGTTGAAGCCCGTCTGGCCCTGTGCGGCGATACCGAATACAGGAGTGATCCACTTTGTTGCCTCGAGGGCTACAGTGGGACGCATGCTTCCGAAGAATGCGTGATTGACCGTCGGGGTTACGACACCGCCGCTGATGCCCAGCGTCCAGTTGTCGGTTAACTTGCTACCCTTCACTGTGGTCTGTGCGTTCACCGTAAGAACAGCGGCGCACACTGCAATAATAGTAAATAACTTCTTCATAAAAATATAGTTTTTAGAATGTATATTCATCTCATTTTTTGTGCTGCAAAAGTAATGCTTTTCCCGAATATGGATTATTTACTACTCTGTAAAATAGTTAAATAACCGTAACGGGCTGAACAAAGCGCACGCAGGGAGGCATTTTCCGGCTCTGTGTGTCATATCGGACTTTCATTTTATCACCCTGTTTCAGTTTCCGGGCCGTCTGCGGGCCGCCGGCGCACCTCGCTGCCCCACCCCCGTCTTTTTCGCCCTTCGGAGCGGCGATGTCCGATTTTTTGTGTAAGTTTGCCTCTATAATAATCTATCTAAACATCAGAAACATTATGCCTATACCACCCAAAGATTCCAACAATCTCGAAATCACCGTGTCGCCCGACGTTATCGAGGGCGTTTACTCCAACTTTGTAGCCATCTCCCACTCGAGCGCCGAGTTCCTGCTCGACTTCGTGCGCGTGCTGCCGGGCACCAACAAGGCCCCCGTGAAGGCGCGCATCGTGATGAGCCCCGAGCACGTCAAGCGGCTGCTCCTCGCCCTCGGCGCCAACGTGCACAAATACGAGCAGGTCTTCGGCGAGATTAAGTTGCCCAACCCGGGCATGCCGGCCACCGGCATGAGCGGCGAGGCATAGACTCCCGGAGATCGCAGACAGCGGCAACCGATCTACAGGGCCGGCGGCAGAGAGCTTTGCCGCCGGCC
>OMUV01000159.1 GCA_900314335.1 uncultured Prevotellaceae bacterium
ATATTATAATATGCGGGAGGGTTTATGAAGATGTAGGGAAATGAGTGTTCCTGAGAAGAAGTATTCATCTTTTACGCGCTCAAAGGTAGTTTCTGAGAGCAGCCTATTACGACCAGAAGGCATTTCCGTGCCTGTGTAAGTACATAAGGATCTGTGTCCCGCAGAGGTGCAAATTCTCCTGCGAAATAAATTTTCCTTCCCAAAAGTTTACCGGACAGTAATAATCCTGATTAGAGTTTGTGTAGTATGAGACACAAATTTAATGTTCGCAGAAATGGTATCAGGGATATGTTTTTGTGTATCTCCCGCTTTTTATCGGACTGCAATGAAAAGAAATATGTAATTTTGCAATTACAATAACATTTTACGTGATGGAAATAAAAAGCAAATACGAGCCTTCTCAGATAGAAGATAAATGGTATGAATATTGGGATAAGCACAAACTATTCAGTTCAAAGCCTGACAATAGAGAACCATATACTATTGTAATACCGCCACCAAATGTAACCGGAGTTCTTCATATGGGGCACGTGCTAAATGAGACCATTCAGGATATCTTAGTACGCCGAGCCCGAATGAATGGGAAAAATGCGCTTTGGGTGCCGGGTACAGACCATGCTTCTATTGCGACCGAGGCGAAGGTAGTGGCTAAATTAGCAGAACAAGGCATAAAGAAGTCCGATTTGACGCGGGAAGAATTCTTAAAGCACGCATGGGCTTGGACAGAAGAGCACGGAGGAATAATCCTTAAACAGTTGCGCAAGCTTGGCGCTTCTTGTGATTGGGATCGTACTGCCTTTACGATGGACGAGGTAAGATCCAAAAGCGTGATTCACGTATTTGTCGATTTATACAGAAAGGGCCTTATATATCGCGGAGTCCGCATGGTAAATTGGGACCCTAAAGCTCAGACTGCCTTAAGTGATGAAGAGGTGGTTTATCATGACGAACACAGCAAACTGTATTACCTTAGATATTATGTTGTAGATCCCCAACCGGGAGAGAAAATGTATGCTGTCGTTGCGACTACCCGACCGGAAACGATTATGGGTGATACGGCGATGTGTATCAACCCCAATGATCCTAAAAACAGCTGGCTGAAAGGCAAGCATGTTATAGTTCCTTTGGTAGGAAGAGAAATCCCTGTCATTGAGGATGATTATGTTGATATAGAATTCGGAACTGGCTGCCTGAAGGTTACGCCGTGTCATGATCCCAATGACTATATGCTGGGAGAGAAATATAATCTTCAGAAGATAAATATATTTAATCCAGACGGCACTATTTCAGAGGAAGCTGGAATGTATGTTGGCATGGACAGGTTTGAGCTCCGAAGCAAAATAGCAGATGATCTGGAGAAAGCCGGACTTCTTGAGAAAGTGGAGGATTATAATAATAAGGTCGGTTATTCGGAGCGCACGAACGTTCCGATAGAGCCAAGATTGTCTATGCAGTGGTTCCTTAAGATGAAGCACTTTGCAGAAATGGCACTCCCTCCAGTAATGAACGATGAAATAAAGTTCTATCCGGCAAAATATAAAAATACATACAAGCATTGGCTTGAAAATATCAAGGATTGGTGTATCAGCCGCCAGCTATGGTGGGGACATCGTATACCGGCGTGGTATCTGCCAGACAGAAGTTTTGTCGTTGCCGAGACAAAAGAGGAGGCCTACGAGCTGGCTCTTCGCCAGTCACAGAACAAAGACCTTAAAATAGAAGACTTAAAGCAAGACGAGGAAGCTCTTGATACATGGTTCTCATCCTGGCTTTGGCCTATTTCTCTGTTTGATGGTATTAATAATCCCGGTAATCCGGAAATTTCTTATTACTATCCCACTTCAGACTTGGTGACGGGTCCGGATATCATTTTCTTCTGGGTGGCCAGAATGATTATGGCCGGTTATGAGTATACAGGAAAGGAGCCTTTTAAGAACGTTTATTTTACAGGAATTGTAAGGGATAAACTGGGTAGGAAAATGTCTAAATCTCTGGGCAATTCTCCTGATCCGCTTCTGCTAATTCAAAAATATGGCGCAGATAGTGTCCGGATGGGAATGATGCTTTCTGCCCCTGCAGGCAATGATATTCTTTTTGATGAGAGTCTGTGTGAGCAAGGTCGCAATTTCTGTAACAAGATCTGGAATTCTTTCAGATTCATAAAGAGCTTAGAGGTTTCTGAAAGCATAGAGCAAGACGCGGTTTCCGAACTGGCAGTCAAGTGGATGAATTCGGAGATTGTGCAAAGTCAGAACACATTGGACGACTTGTTCTCCAAATTCCGTATCAGCGAAGCCTTGATGGAGGTATACAGGCTGTTTAAAGATATCTTCTCTTCCTGGTACTTGGAGATTATCAAACCAGGATATGGAAATCCTATTGACGCCAGGACATATGATGCCTCCATTGATATCATGGAACGCTTAATGAAGCTGCTCCATCCTTTCATGCCGTTTATAACGGAGGAAATCTGGCATGATCTCCGTCCGAGAAAAGACGGCGAAAGCATTATGACTACTCTGTACACTAAAGCAGACTTAAGCGACGATGATGCCAAGCTGATAAGTGAGATGGCAGATATTATGAATATTGTCTCGGGAGTAAGGGCAATCAGGGCAAGAAAAAATATTCCTATCAAAAATGCCTTGCGCCTCAATGTAAAAGGTACTCTTCCCGGCAAGAAATACATCCCGTTAATACAAAAATTGGCCGGTGTATCGTCTGTGGAAGAAAAATATGAGAATGATGGCCTCTCTGCATCGTTTATAGTAGGAACTACAGAGTACTCCATTGTCCTCGGAGATATGCTCGACAAGAAGCAGGAGAAAGCTAAGGCAATAGCAGAGTTGGAGCACTTGGAGCGTTTCCTTCAGAGCATAAACAAGAAGCTTGGAAACGAGAATTTTGTGGCCCACGCTCCTCAAAAGGTTATAGACTTGGAGCGCAAGAAGCAGCAGGATACGCAAATCAAGATAGCTACATTAAAGGAGACTCTCAAAGGCTTAGAAGAGTAGGAAGGTGTGAGACTCAATCGCATTACATTAGGGATAGTCCTTTTTATAGTGTCTGTATCTCTTGTCTCAAGGAGTTACGGCTCATCACTATTGCGCTCAGACGATTCTGATTCGATAGAGGTATCCCTGATGACCTGCTATCCCGGCGATAAGATCTGGGAGCTATATGGACATACGTCTATCAGAGTACGTCTAAAAAGTGGTCTTGATCTAGCTTTCAATTATGGCATGTTTGATTTCAGTACCCCAAATTTTGTCGGTAGATTCCTTTTGGGGAAGACTGATTATCGGCTGGCTGTATACCCTACCAGCGAATTTCTCAGCGAGTACAGCTTTAGAGGATCGCCGGTGGTAGAGCAGGTACTCAACCTTGATAAAAGCGAGAAAGAAAATCTCTTTCGTGCCCTCTGTATTAATGCAAGAGAGGAAAACTGTACATATCGATACAATTTTCTCTATGATAATTGTACCATCGAGGCTATTAATCAAATAGAGAGAGCTGTCATAGGGCGTATAGATTACCCTCATCCGAAACAGCAGGAAAGCTATAGAGACATAATACATCATTATACCAAAAACAGTCCATGGTCTGAGTTTGGACAGGATCTGTTATTAGGTTCGAAAGCAGATGTCCCAATCTCTCTGCGTGAGCAGATGTTCGCCCCACTATACCTGATGAATTTCGCTAAGGATGCCCGTATTATAGAAGGAAATATCTCTCGCCCCCTGGTGATTGGCACTAATGAATTCCAACCACAGAATAAATTGAGTATCTCCAAAGGCTTCCCGCTTTCTCCCACAGTAACGTTTATTATTGTCATGCTGTGTGTGGCTGTAGCTTGCTGGGCTGAGATAAAGAAGAAAACCATTTTTATTGCATTGGATACAACATTATTGAGTGTTCAGGGTATTGCCGGGATATTGATATTTGTCTTGTTCTTTTTTTCCAGCCATCCAACTGTGGACTCAAATTATCTAATTTGGGTATTAAACCCGCTACCTCTTTTTGTACTTTTTCCCAAAATAAGAAACATCAGAAAGAAGCGGGTCGATTACATATCTGTCGTATATTCTATAATATTATTGTTATTTTTAGTTGCCTCTCCATTTATTCCTCAAAAATTCAGCTGTGCAATAATCTGTTTTGTTGTATCTTTGCTCCTCCAAGCATTGACAGTTTGCTTTATTCAGTACAAATGTAAATGGAAAAGAAGTTGATATTTAATGCAATAATAACTTCGGCAGTACTAAACACCTGCTTCCTGACGTGCGCTTTCGCTAGTTCAAGCCAGTGGGTGGGGAATGACAATGCTTTACTCTTAGCTCCCAACTCTGATTCTCAGGGAACACCCCGACTTGTTATCAACATAACTATAGACCAGCTACGTAGCGATTATCTGGAAGCATTTGCTCCGCTGTATTCTGAAGGTGGGTTTAAAAAACTCTTCTCACAGGGACGGGTTTACAGCTCTGCGACCTATCCATCCTCGCGTTTGGACAGAGCTTCGTCTGCTGCGGTTATATCTACAGGTTCTGCACCATATAATAATGGAATTATAGGCACAAATTGGTTTGACAGGGAAACCTTGAGATCCATTGCTGCAATAGAAGATAGCCAATATGATGGTGTAATGACTGCCGATAAGGTTTCTCCTCAAAGGCTATATGTTACTACAATAGGCGATGAGCTGAAGATTGCCACTTCTGGAAAGGGATTGGTTTATTCAATAGCACCTTGGGCTGATGAAGCTGTTCTGCAGGCTGGCCATGCAGCTGATGGCGCGTATTGGATAGATAATGCTAATGGTTATTGGTGTTCTTCTTCTTTTTACAGTAAGGAATTACCGGGCTTTATAAGGTCATTAAATTCAACCCCTTTATCTGAGAAGCTGAAGCGCTTTGCATGGAAACCATCCAACGAGATGGTAGGAAACTTTAACTACTTCCTTTCGGGGCGTTTGTCAAAGCCTTTCAGTCACAAATTTGAGGGAATCGGACGTTATAAGAAGTACAAGAATGCTGGCATCATCAATGATGATATTGCTACGGCGGTGGTAAGCTGCATAAAAAATAGCAATTTAGGAAGCGATGATATTCCTGACTATCTGTCTGTCACTTTGAGCGGCGGTAATTTTGAGAATCGTCTACCAAGTGAGGCTCCGATAGAGCTTCAGGATACCTACGTACGCCTGGACAAAGCAGTGAGCGATATCTTAGCTACTGCAGAACAGAAGGTAGGCAAAGCAAAACTTTTTGTAGTGGTGACATCGAGCGGCTATTCTCTGTCCAATTCGGAGATTCCGGCACAATTTAAAATTCCTTCCGGAACATTCGATATCACCCGCACGTCTTCGCTTCTGAATATGTATCTGTCCGCTATTTGGGGGCAGGGTAAATATGTAGATGCTGCAAGTAGGACGGATATATATCTTGATCACAAACTTCTTGAAGAGAAGCAGATAGATGTCCCTAATTTATTGGAAAAAAGCATCTCGTTCTTATTAAGCATTTCCGGAGTAAAGGACGTATATTCTGCAACACAGCTTCAGCAGGAAGCCAATCTCTACGGCATTAATAAAATACGCAATTCATATAATCCTAAATGCTCAGGAGATTTAATTATAGAGCTGCAGCCTGGCTGGTCTTTGCTCAGCGATGTCACTGAAGAAAAATATTATACATCAGAAGCACATATTAATTTCCCCGTGTTTTTATACGGCTTTAAACTGACTCCGGACAAGGTTACCACACCTATCGATGTGGCATGCATTGCTCCGACTGTTGCTGCTGTAATGAGAATACGTGCGCCCAATGCTTGTAACATGCCTCCTCTCGAGGATGTAAAATAGAATATTGACGAAAATTATTAATGCATCAATAAAGAAGAAATTAATGGACATAAATAAATTATTAAGCAAAATATTTGGTAACAAGTCTACCCGCGACATGAAGGAGATTCAGCCATGGGTGGAGAAGATAAAGAAAGTAGAACCTTCGATTCAGGCTCTTGACAATGATCAACTTCGCGCCAAGACTAAGGAGCTGAAAAAGCAGGTACAGGATTCTGCAGAAGATCTGAAGAAGGAAGTAGCTGGGCTCAAGGAAAAGATAAATGATACGCCTATTGAGGATAGGGCACCTATCTTTGACAAGATAGACAAGTTGGAAAAAGAAATTCTGGATAGATACGACAAAGAGCTGGATGTAATATTACCCGAAGCCTTTGCTATCGTCCGTGAGACGGCACGCCGCTTTGCTCAGAATGAGGAAATCGAGGTCACTGCTACGGACTTTGACAGAGAACTGGCTACCACACATGACTTCGTACATATAGACGGCGACAAGGCTATTTATCAAAATCATTGGATGGCAGGCGGCAATGAAATAAAGTGGGATATGGTCCACTATGACGTGCAGCTTTTCGGTGGAGTCGTTCTTCATCAAGGAAAGATCGCCGAGATGGCTACAGGCGAGGGTAAGACTCTTGTGGCTACGTTACCGGTATTTTTGAATGCATTGACAGGGAATGGCGTGCATGTCGTTACAGTTAACGATTACCTTGCAAAGCGCGACTCTGAATGGATGGGACCTATCTATATGTTTCATGGCTTGAGTGTAGATTGCATAGATAAGCATCGTCCCAACAGCCCCGAACGTCGTAAAGCTTATCAGGCTGATATCACTTTTGGTACAAATAATGAGTTTGGCTTTGACTATCTGCGCGATAATATGGCTATCAGTCCGCAGGATCTTGTACAGCGCGCACACAATTACGCCATCGTTGATGAGGTAGACTCCGTGCTTATTGATGATGCCCGTACTCCTCTCATTATTTCCGGCCCTGTGCCCAAAGGTGATGACCAGATGTATGAGCAATATCAGCCTCTTGTAGAGAAACTAGTGAATGTGCAGCGTACACTTGCCACGCAATATTTGGCTCAGGCTAAACAGCTCATTTCTGAAAATAAGGATAAAGAATCTGTAACCGAGGGTTTCTTGCAGCTTTTTAGATCTCATAAGGCTCTTCCCAAGAACAAGCCTCTTATAAAATATCTCTCTCAGACGGGTATCAAGGCTGGTATGCTCAAGACCGAAGCCTATTACATGGAGAATAATAACAAGCTGATGCCTGAGGCTACAGACCCGCTCTACTTCGTAGTAGATGAGAAACTGAAGAGCGTGGACCTGACCGATAAGGGTAATGATTGGCTTGCAAAGCAGACTGGAGATGCTGATCTTTTCGTTTTGCCGGATATTACATCCCAGCTTTCTGCGCTTGAGGCAGACACGACGCTCGACGAGAATGCCAAGCTTAATAAGAAAGACGAGCTGATGTCCAATTATGCTGTAAAGAGCGAACGAGTGCATACACTACAGCAGCTACTCAAGGCATATACAATGTTCAATCGCGATGATGATTACGTTGTGATGGACGGACAGGTGAAGATTGTCGATGAGCAGACTGGTCGTATTATGGAAGGTCGTAGATGGAGCGATGGATTGCATCAGGCCATCGAAGCTAAGGAGCACGTTAAGGTGGAGGCTGCGACGCAGACTTTTGCTACCATTACCCTGCAGAACTATTTCCGTATGTACCACAAACTCGCCGGTATGACTGGTACTGCAAGCACCGAGGCTGGAGAGTTCTGGGATATTTACAAGCTGGATGTCGTGGAGATCCCGACGAATAAGCCTGTAATCCGCAATGATATGAACGACCGTGTTTACAAGACGCAGCGCGAGAAGTATAAGGCGGTCATCGAGGAAATAGAGAAGATGATCAAGGCCGGTCGCCCCGTGCTTGTGGGTACTACCAGCGTGGAGATTTCTGAGATGCTCAGCAAGATGCTCGACATGCGCGGAATACGTCATAATGTACTCAACGCAAAGCTCCACCAGAAGGAGGCTGAGATTGTGGCGCATGCCGGTGAGAGCAGCATCGTGACTATTGCTACCAATATGGCAGGTCGTGGTACGGATATCAAGCTCTCTCCTGAAGTAAGAGCTGCCGGTGGCTTGGCAATAATTGGAACAGAAAGACACGAGAGCCGTCGTGTAGACCGTCAGCTTAGAGGTCGTGCCGGCCGTCAGGGTGACCCGGGCTCGTCTGTGTTCTTTGTATCGCTCGAGGACAAGCTGATGCGCCTTTTCGCTTCGGAGAAGATAGCCCGGGTAATGGACAGACTCGGATTTAAAGAAGGCGAAATGATTGAGTCTCCTATGATAAATCACAGCATCGAGCGCGCACAGCGCAAGGTGGAGGAGAACAACTTCGGTATAAGAAAGCACCTTCTGGAGTACGATGACGTGATGAATAAGCAGCGCACCGTGATATATGAGAAGAGGCGCCACGCACTCATGGGTGAGCGTATTGGTATGGACATATCTAACATGATTTGGGATCGCTGCATAAGCATAATCGACAAGAACGATTACGAAGGCTGTCGCGAGGAGTTCTTCAAGATATTTGCCATGGAGGTGCCGTTTACAGCAGAGGAGTGGGAGAACGAGAAACACGAGGATCTATACGAACGCGCATTCTCTGAAGCCATCAAGAATTTTAACCGCCGTATGGACCGCATGGCTGAGGTAGCATGGCCTGTTATCAAACAGGTATACGAAGATCAGGGCGAGATATACAAGCGCATCCAGATACCAGTGACTGACGGCAAGCGCCAGCTCCTCATAACGAGCGACCTCAAGGATGCCTATGATACTGAGTGCAAGTCAGTAGTCAAAGACTTTGAGAAATCCGTTCTCCTGCAGGACATCGATGATGCATGGAAGGAGAACCTGAGAGCTCTCGACGACCTGAAGCAAAGCGTACAGAATGCCAGTTACGAACAGAAAGATCCGCTGGTTATCTTCAAATTGGAGAGTGTCAAGCTCTTTGACGCAATGATTAACGATATCAATGATAATACAGTGTCGATACTGATGCGTGGGCAGATACCTTTGCAGGCCCCCGATGAAGTACAGGAAGCACGGGAGATGCCCGCACGTCGTCCCAAGTATGTGGAGAGCCGTACGGATATGGTGGATGAGCCTCAGAGGAAAGCTGCGGCCCACGATACCCGCGAACCACAACGCCCGCAGCCCATACACGTAGACAAGCTTCCCGGCCGCAATGATCCTTGTCCTTGCGGAAGCGGTAAGAAGTTTAAGAACTGTCACGGTAAAGGTTTATTCTAATAATACGACCCCCCGAAGTATGCTTTTATAGCGATGCTTCGGGGGATTCCTTTTTATATATGCAAAGGTGGATAATGATGAATTCTTGACACTAAACGCTGCTTCTGAGGGCTATTACACAGAGCTCAGAAGCAAGTTTTTTGCCTTTGCCTCACCAGTATCCTCTGCCGATGAGGCAATGGAAATATTGGCATCCCTGAGAAAGAAATATCACGATGCGAGACACATCGCCTATTCCTACGTGATAGGCGCCGACAGGCAGAACTACCGTATAAATGACGATGGTGAACCGAGCGGTACGGCCGGCAGACCAATATACGGCGCCATTAACAAAAGCGGGCTCACTAATGTCATTGTGTGCGTCGTGAGATATTTCGGAGGAATAAAACTCGGGACAAGCCGGCTGGCCAAGGCATATCGCGCAGCCGCAGAAGATGCATTGTCGCCGGATAAGGCCAACTATGTAAATGACTTCCCGACCGAGCGGCTTTCGCTCCGGTTCCCGCTGCAATTTATGGGAATGGTCATGAACGAAATAAAGGGCTTGCACGCTGATGTCTTAGAAAGCAAATACAGCGGCACGGATTGTATCATAATTATCTCTATTCGTAGCAGCCTCCGCGATACGTTAGTAAAAAAGGTAGTCCCGTATAACGGCGAGATATTATGAGTGAGAAAGGAGAAATAACTATATGGCGCGCAGAAGGTGAGGACGAACTGTGGTTTGCTTCCAAAGTGTACATGGATTCTTTTCCTCCAGATGAGAGGCGCTCCCTGAACGAGTGGGTAGATATGTCATGCCATGAGACACGGTTCTCGAACAACATTATCAAATGCGATGGACAGCCGGTAGGGATTATCACCATCTGGCATCTCCGGAGCTTTTGCTACATAGAGCATTTCGCTTTGAGCGAAAATAGTCGGGGGCAGGGGATTGGCGGCCGCGCTCTGGACGAACTGCTCTCGTCACAGACGGAGCCTGTGCTGCTGGAGGTTGAGATACCGGAGCCACCGGGTAGTATAGCGGAGAGAAGGGCTTTGTTTTATAAGCGTCATGGCTTCCGGCTTTGGCCGGGCAGATACATCCAGCCTCCGTATAGCAAAGAACAACAAAGTCTGGAGCTTAGAATAATGTACCATCTGCCTGAAGGCGAGGCCGCATTGTCGCAGGATAATTACGACGCATATATTAAAGAAATTTACAGGGCTGTCTATCATGTTGACTCCGTTGCACGCAGTGACTAAGTATGCAAATTAAGTTGCGAGTATGAGGAACACGCTTAAATATATATTGTCCATCACGCCGGTCGTCTTTCTGATAATCTTCCTGTCGGTAGTTAACCGAGTGTATGGCATAGACGCATTGTCGGGACCGGGCCAATTAGTGCTTATCGTCTCAACGGGCATTGCTGCGCTTATCATTCTCTGGAGTACATGCGGCATGACACAATCAACAGTTCTCAACGTGCCGACGCTCACATATCTGCCATATTGCTTCTTCAATATCCTTACTCCTGTCACGAGCATTATCATCGCTGCAACGGGGTTCAGAATATACCGGACCGTCAGAAAAGCGGCAGATAATTAACAGCAACTGCTTCAGACGGCGACTTTCCCTACAGAGATAAAGGCGAGCGGGATTTTATCCGAACAAGGGACTTATTATCCTGGCAATCTTCTCTAATCCGACCTTGTCAACATCGTCAAACGAGTTGTAGGCCTCGCTGTCAACATCTATTACGCCTGCCACTTCGACACCTTTGAACACAGGTACCACGATTTCGGAGCGGGATTTCGACGAGCAGGCAATATGTCCGGGGAATTGCAGTACATCGGGGACGACGATGGTGCGTCGTTCCTCCCATGCCTTGCCGCATACGCCGCACCCTTTCTTAATGGTGTAGCAAGCCATCTCGCCCTGAAAGGGGCCCAGCTCAAGAGAATCTCCCTTTACGATATAGAATCCGCACCAGAAGTAATACCGGAAGGAAGAGTGAAGAACTGCAGAGACATTAGCCAGGGCTCCGACATGATTGTCAACGCCCTTTATCAGGGATTCTATTCCGGGGATAAGCTGTTCGTAAATCTGAGCTTTGCTGTCGCCGGATTTCTGTGTGGGAATGTTCATGTTTGCTTTTGTGCTTTCTAAAATTCGATTGCTTCTTCTGTTGTAAGACATCTAATCCTTTCTGTCACACATCGTCGTCATCAACGAGGTCACTGTATTCGTTCCCATCATTGCGGTCGTCATCATCTTCGCCGTCGTCGTAGCCTTCGCGATTGTCATCGTCATCAGAGGAGTTGCCGTATTCACCGCCGTAATCATTGTCGTCGTCATAACCCTCGTCTTGGTCCCGATCGTAATCGTCATTATCGTCTTCGTCATCGATGGCATAATAGCTGGCACGTGACTTATCGTCATCGATCGGGTCCTCGTTTTCATAAGTGTTGTAATCGTTACTGCCTGTTTGGAGGGCGTTGTTTCCCATCTGCCTCTTGACGGCATTGAAAAGCGCGAGCCAAAATCCGTTCTTCATGTTCATAGCGGTAAAGTTTTCTGTTTCGGTCTGTAAATATACCACATGTTCTTCTAATGTGATCAGAAAAGATTCTGAAAGGAACGGACTGGCAGTCTCATGGGACGAGAATGAATTCTCATGCGGATGAAAAATAATTCTCAAGGGACGAGAAAAAATCCTTGTGGGAGGAGACAAAATTCTACTCGTAGATAAAAATTTTTATCTCGTAGTAGACGACCATTCTACTCGTAGATAAAATAATTTATCTCGCAGTAGAATTTTCCCTTCTGCGGAACGCTGATTTTCTGAGTGTTGGAAAGGGCGACCAAGCCCTTTTCAAGATGATTCCCTATCTCAAATCAGCGCTTCTTGTTTATGTACTTTTGAAATACATACCTTCCGGTATCATTGCTCAGCACCATGGAATCCTGTGAGAGGCTCACGATATTCAGAGTGTCATAATAGAGTTTCCGCTTCTCGACACTGGTACCAAATCCGCTCTTTGTGATGACAAGTTTCCCCTCCTTAATATCCCATTTGTTCAGGAATTTCCTGTCTTTGGTGCGTGACAGGGATGCAGCCGACCCGTCCTGAGATAGCATAAAGCGCACGCTGTCTGTATCGCTCTCTACATATTTTTTCGTCCAGCTGCCTATCAACGAGGATAAGTCCAGGGCGAATTCGACTTCTTTGCCGTCTCTGGAGAGCTGAATAGCTATTCTGTCTCCGTTGACAAAGGCTCCCGTGATATTTCCACGCTTTCTCGCTTCAATGATGTTATATTTTACGGGGTCCTGTCCTGGTACGATGAAATCCAGAATGCTGTCGCTGCATTCCATGCCGGCGTAGCCAAAATATACTGTGTCGCTATCGTTGAAACACACATTTACGCTGTCTGTGGCAAGGGGCGCTGGAGAATTTCCCCAGAAGTCACAACTTGCCAAGAAAGAGGGAATAATCAATAGTAATAAGAGCGGATGTTTCATCTGTGGAGAGTTTGATCAGTCGGCGGCCGTGGACCTGTTGACCTGTTGCTTTATGCACCAGGGATTCCATGTCGGGCCCCTTTTTTACTCTGCAAATGTATAAATTAATCGGATTATGAGGAATAGTCGGGGATTAATTTATAAATTAGCGTAGCAAAAGCAAAGAATATGGAACCATATCAGATAATTGACAAGTATATCGTAGATAATCCTCAGCTGAAAAAATTGCTGATTGTTCATAGCGAAGAGGTGACGCGCAAGTCGCTTGCTGTGGTAGACCATCATCCGGAATTGGGCGCCGACAGGCAGTTCGTCTCCGAGGCCGGCATGCTTCATGATATCGGCATTTTCCTTACAGATGCTCCCCGAATATATTGCTACGGCAAGGAGCCATATCTCCGTCATGGCTATTTGGGGGCGGAGCTAATGCGTCGTGAGGGTTTCCCGCGTCATGCCCGTGTCTGCGAACGTCATACCGGAGCCGGTCTTACCGCCGCCGAGATATTGGAGCAGCACCTTCCCCTTCCTCCGCGCGACTTCCTTCCCGAGACTGTCGAGGAGAAAATCATTTGTTACGCTGATAAGTTTTATTCCAAGAGCAATCTGTACGAAGAAAAGAGTATAGAGCAGGTGCTTAGATCATTACGCCGTTTTGGTGGAGAAGGGGAACAGCGTTTCAGGGAATGGCATAAATTCTTTTCATGTTAAGAAGCCATCGTCGCTTTTTCGCGAAAATATAAATTCGTACTTTTGCATCATGCTTGAGAACTATAATGCAATAGGTCTCGGGGAAAACGATTAGACGTTCATCAAAGTGTGCGGCCACGAAAGGCGTATGCAGCGTGCGCCGGTTTATCGGATTTATAATTTGAAAAATCGAAATAAAATAATAGTAGTTGTCCTGTCCGCGATTATGGTGCTCGTGGTGGATGTAGTGTACACCCGCGCCGCGGTTTTTACCAAAGACATGGGAGAACGCTCTGTACAGAAGCGCCCGGCGAATAGTCATCCGGCCGATACAACGCAGCTACCGACTGCCAGGGACACCGCTGTGACCAAAGAGAAGCCTCAGGGGCATGACACGGTTATTCAGATAGGCAAGACGGCCGAGTCCGACAGTCTGAAAAACGATACCGCCAAAAAGAAGAAGGACGCCCTTGATGCTCCGGTGAAGTATTCGGCTTCTGATTCTATTACCTATGATTCGGAGGCGCGTCGGGCTTATCTGTACGGCGATGCCGATGTGAAATATGAGGATATGGAACTGAAGGCGGCCCGGATTGAAATGAATACCGACAGTTCGCTGGTGCATGCTTACGGCGTCAAGGACTCTGTAGGGACTGTACAGGGCGAGCCCGTGTACACGCAGGGCGATGAGAAATACAACAGCGAGAAGATGAGCTTTAACTTCAAGACGAAGAAAGGCTTTATTAATAATGTGCGCACGGAGCAGGGCGAAGGCTTCCTTCAGAGCCAGAGCAGCAAACGCTCTAAGGATGGTACGCTCTATCTGGAGCACGCGCGCTATACGACTTGCGATGCGGATCATCCCGACTTTTATTTGTCTTTGTCCAAGGCCAAGGTGCATCCGGGCAAGGAGGTGATATTCGGCCCGGCCTGGCTTGTAGTGGCCGACGTACCTCTTCCTCTCGCAGTCCCCTACGGCTTTTTCCCGTTCAAGAAGAAATATTCCAGCGGTTTTCTTATGCCTACATACGGCGATGACAGCCGTCGCGGATTTTATCTGAGAAACGGCGGCTACTATTTCGCCTTCAATGATTTTTGGGATCTACGGCTTCTGGGCGAGATATATACCAAAGGATCGTGGGGCACGACTATCGAGAGTACATACAATCGCCGCTATAGATATTCCGGTAGCATTTTCCTAAGCTATCAGAACACGGTGGACGGAGAGAGGAATATGCCGGATTACCTTAAGACTACGAGCTTCAAGATACAATGGTCGCATCGGCAGGACGCCAAGGCTTTGCCAAACTCCAATTTCAGCGCATCGGTGAACTTCGCCACGGAGAGCTACGAGCGCAATAACCTGTATTCGCTGTACAATCCAGAACTCCTCACGCAGTCTACGCGTACCAGTTCCATATCCTATTCGCATACCTTTGACAAGATCGGCCTTACTGTGTCAGCTACGACTAATCTTAATCAGAACATGCGCGATTCCACTATAGACTTAACTTTGCCAGACATCAACCTTTCGCTGGCCCGCTTTTATCCGTTCAAGCGGAAGAAGATGAGCGGCAAGGAGCACTGGTATGAAAAGATAGCCATGAGCTATACCGGTCAGCTCAGTAACAGTATTTCTACCAAGGAAGACCAGCTCCTTCATTCTGACCTTATAAAAGACTGGCGCAACGGTATGAACAACAGCATTCCTGCCTCGGCTAGCTTTCAGCTGTTCAAATATATCAATATCACTCCGAGCTTCCAGTTCACCGACCGTATGTACACTAACAAGATTATGAGGTCCTGGGATGCAAGCACTATGACCGAGCAACGGGACACTGTTTATGGATTCTATAACGTGTACAACTGGAATGCGGCAGTGTCGGCCAATACTACGATTTACGGATTTTTCAAGCCGTGGCGGAAGCTTTTCGGCGATGGCATCATAGCGATACGCCACGTGCTGAAGCCGTCTGTTTCGTTTACCTATGCCCCTGATTTCGGCGCATCCCGTTATGGATATTACGATTCATACGTGCGAACAGATGCCGATGGCAAGGTAACAACAGTATCCTATTCTCCTTATTCCAACGGTCTCTATGGTGTACCTTCGCAGGGCCGGTTGGGCAATATCAGTATGAGGGTCTCCAACAATCTTGAGATGAAAGTCAAAAGCAGCAAAGACTCAACTGGCGAGAAGAAGATCAGCCTGATAGATGAGCTCTCTGCGGCTCTGTCCTATAACACTGCCGCCAAGGTGAAGCCTTGGAGTAATCTCAATACCAATGTTAGGCTGAAGTTGTGGAAGAATTATACATTCAGCATGGCAGCCACCTTCGCCACATACGCCTACCAGTTTGACGAGAACGGAAGGGTAGTGGAGGGCAATCGCACAGAATGGAGCTATGGCCGGTTTGGCAGATTTCAGGGGATGTCCCAGAACCTGTCTTACACATTCAACAATCAGACCTTCAAGAAGCTTTTCGGGCACAAGACCGAAGCGGCTACAGATGATAATATAAATCAGGCTGTGGAGGAAGAAGCCCCGGAGGATAATCAGGACAATGTCAGCGAAGACGGCATGAATGACAGTAATTTGGATCCCACGCTCAGAGATTCCAAGAACTCCGCTCAGAAAGAGAGTAAGAAATCGCGCATTGATGATGACGGCTACAAACGTTTTGAGATACCTTGGTCTTTGTCGCTGTCTTACGGCATAACTATGGCGGAGAACAGGTCTGCCAAAATCAATACGCGCACAATGCGCTATCCATACCGGTTTACCCAGACTTTGAACTTTTCCGGCAATGTAAAGATTTCAGACGGATGGAACATTAATTTCTCGTCAGGATATGATTTCAACTATCATAGTCTCTCTATGACCACAGCTTCTATCTCAAGAGATCTACACTGCTTTATGATGTCCTGTTCGGTAGTCCTCAAGCCGTATACAAGCTATAATTTCTCATTTAGAGCCAAAACGTCCACACTTGCAGACGTATTAAAATGGGATAAACGAAGTGGATATTCGACAAATATAGACTGGTATTGACAAGATGAGCTATCTTCGCATAATAGTCGTAGAATTTCTCTGCCTCGTGACCATTGCTTCCCACGCACAGAGTTATGATTACCGCATAGCGCCTCTTGAGCGCAAATTGGTATCGTTGTCATCGCTGGCGAGAAAAGGGAGTAGTAATATATCATTTTACACCATCAAGGAGACGACTGTGACGGCAACTAAGCCATCTGGCAAAAACAGAAGTAAAGACAGAAAAAGAGTAGTTAAGGCTGCGAAAGCTCTGATTGTGCCTGAACCTAAGACGTATATGGCGGCTAACAGCGGTGAGCAGTATGATCCAAATGAAGTCTTGGAGAGAGGCTTCTCTATCTCTATGTGGGTAATGCCATTTGCTTCCTCTGTTGAGAAAAGCGGATATCTGTTATACCCCGGAACAGGGAGCAACATGCTTGAGCAATCATATTGGGGAATTACCGTAAGCAAAGAATATGTGAGAGTATATGAGACATATAAAACAGAAAATCTGATTTTGCAATATAGGCACCATGAGACTAAAGACTTTTTTATAGTACTCGTATGTAAGGACCACATCCCTTATTTATATATCGACGGCAATTTAGTAGCTCATGGGGAAGCTTCTCTTTATTCTCCTCATCCTTCAGTGCTGACAGATTCCTCATGTCCCAAGAATCTGAGGTTCATAGGCAAGAAAACAGATATTCATTTGTTTCCTCAGGCACTTACAGAGGGAGAGATAGCCGGTCTCTACAGACAGGAGTATGCCGCTCTGCATCATTGATAAATGAACAACAAACATAAAAATATTACGATTATGAAATTCAAGGGTATTTTATTCGGAACATTATTGTTGGCATCATCTGCCTTCGTCTTCTCTTCTTGCGATTCGGATGGATCAAACGAAGTGCATTTCTTGCAAGTATTGAAGCCTACGAATGTAGCATATGCAGACCAAGAAACCGACTCTTTGAGTATTCTCAGTACTAATTCTTGGAGTTATTACACCGCCGATACATGGATATCCCCCAAGGATATCAGACAGTCAGTTAATTCTTATAGGACGTATACCTATCCGTTATCGTTTTCTGCCAATAACACAGGGACACCTAGACTGGCGACAATGACTATAGACAGTGATGGTAAGAATATAAAGAAGATAAGCAAAGTATACATGCAGACATCATGGCTCAATATCGTCAGGCCACAAGTGGTATTAACCCGTGCTGACAATACAATAACCACACTCTATGACATAGAACATCTAAATGAACTGAAAGCAAATTTTGTGAGTAGATTTACCTCTGCGGCCGCCGGTGATTCGATCCAAATTAAGCTGAATGCCTCGTTTGCGGATTTTTATACCGATAATTCGTGGATAGAATTGGACGGAGAGACTACCGGCTCTATCAACAACTCAGTGCGTGTTCTTAAGTCTACCAATTCTGACGGCATATCGACAATAAGATTCGCTGTGGAAGCTAATACGTCGTCAGATCGCAGAAACGGTAAAATTATCGTAGTTACCTCAAATGGCATAACACAGGAAATATTAGTATATCAAGAAGGTAAGAAATAAACGATCTCAAGTCAGCCGAAAATTCGGGGCTGTGCCACAAAAGTGGGCGCAACCCCCTTTCCTTGTCAATTAGTTCACCCATCCACTTCTGCCGGCAAGAATTTTTGCGCGGCGGAATAAATTCTCATGCCGAAGAGAAATATTTTTCATGCTGATGAAAATAAAATCCCATGCGCATCTAAATTTTTTCTCATGCTGATGAGAATTTGCGTGATTTCGGCAGCATTCAGGAGCTGGCTATGGCAGGTGATTTCCCCTTCATTCATTCCGCTCCGTATATTTGCGGTATTGCCGCCATAAATGTGTTTGTGTTATTTGTAGAAAGATATTTATTTCATAAATTTGCAATGTCCTGTGAAAAGGTGTTGTGCAGGGCGTAAATAAAATGCAATTAGATGACTAAAGATCTTAGAGTAATTATAAGCGGAGGAGGCACAGGCGGCCACATTTTTCCAGCTCTTTCCATAGCAGATGCGATAAGGAAGATTTGCCCCGATGCAAAAATTCTATTTGTAGGAGCGGAAGGACGTATGGAAATGAAAAGGGTGCCTGCAGCCGGATATGAGATTAATGGTTTGCCGATTTGCGGTTTCGATCGCACCCACATCCTAAAGAATGTTGTTACTTTCTACAAGATAATGAAGAGCAGGCGTATGGCTCGTAACATAATAAAGACGTTCCGCCCTGATGTGGCCGTCGGAGTAGGGGGGTATGCGAGTGGGCCAACTCTCTCAGAGGCTCAGGATATGCATATTCCGACTCTGATACAGGAGCAAAACTCTTATGCTGGTGTTACCAACAAGCTTTTGTCCCGCAAGGCAAATAAGATATGCGTCGCTTACGACGGCATGGAGAGATTTTTCCCGCAGAATAAGATAATTATGACGGGTAATCCTATCCGCCAGACTCTTTTATCGTGCGAGGAATCAAAGGAGGAAGCTATTAGAAAGTTCCATCTTGATCCCCGCAAAAAGACAATATTGATAATAGGCGGGAGTCTTGGTGCCAGAACAATGAACGAAGCTGTCTTAAACAGCATTGTGCTGATAAGGCAGAGTGATGCCCAGTTTATCTGGCAGGTTGGCAGCTATTATTATGAATCCGTCAAAGCTTTGCTCGAGAAGACAGGGAAGCCTGACAATCTGGTCATGTTAGATTTTATTCCCAATATGGCTGAAGCTTATAAGGCTGCCGACTTAGTCATTTCCCGCAGCGGGGCAGGAAGCATTTCTGAGCTTGAAGCGTTAGGAAAACCGGCCATTCTCGTTCCCTCGCCTAATGTGGCAGAAGATCATCAGACTAAGAATACTCTGGCGTTAACGTCTCACGAAGCTGCACTATACATAAAAGATGCTGACGCAGTACGCACATTGATACCTTCCGCTATCAATACGATAAAGGACGAAGCAAAGCTGATTAAGCTGGGTAAGAATATCAAATCCTTAGCCCACACAAATGCAGATGTGGTTATAGCCAAGGAAGTGATAGCATTGGCAGAATCATATAAAGGTAAAAATAGAAGCAACTAAAACGAAAAGATATGGACTTGAATGATATTAAAGCAGTATATTTTGTAGGTATAGGCGGTATCGGTATGAGCGCTATTGCTAGATACTTCCTCTCTCGCCAGACCCCTGTAGGAGGATACGACCGTACTCCATCCCACCTCACGGAGCGTTTGCAGGCAGAAGGTGCTAAAATAATATATACCGACGAGCCTAACGATATCTCGCCAGAATTCAAAAATCCCCGTAATACCCTTGTCGTATACACTCCCGCTATCCCGGCAGAGAATAAAGTCTTGAGCTATTACAAGAACATGGACTTTGACGTAGAAAAGCGCGCACAAGTCCTAGGGGCACTGACAAGAGCATATAGAGGTCTGTGCGTGGCTGGAACTCACGGCAAAACTACTACATCTACCATGGCGGCCCACATCTTGCATCAGAGCAGCGTAGGATGCAATGCATTTTTGGGCGGCATTTCCAAGAACTATGGCACTAATTATCTCCTTAGTTCTTCGAGCCCATACGTTGTTATAGAAGCCGACGAATATGACCGTTCTTTTCATCAGCTTACCCCGTACGCTTCGGTTATTACGGCTGTAGATGCTGACCATCTCGATATATACGGTACCCATGAGGCTTATTTGGAGAGCTTTGAAAAGTATACATCACTCATACGTAAAGGTGGAGCATTGGTAATTCATGAAGGTCTAGCCTTGAAGCCGGCCTTGCACGATGGAGTGCGCCAATATACGTACGGATTAGACAAAGGTGATTTCCACGCAGAAAATATCCGTACGGGCAATGGTCGGATACTCTTTGATCTGGTTTCCCCGTTCGGTAATATTTCGAACATAGAATTAGGTGTACCTGTGTATGTAAATATTGAAAACGGAGTCGCAGCAATAGCTCTGGCCCAGATAGCGGGTGTTTCTGCCGAAGATATTCGAGAGGGTATGCGCACATTCTCTGGCGTAGAGCGAAGATTCGATATTCGTATCAAGAGCGATAAAATAGTTCTCATTAGTGATTATGCTCATCATCCCAAAGAAATAGAAGCATGTATTAATTCCGTAAGGAAGGTATTTGCAGGAAGGAAGATATCCGCTATATTCCAGCCGCATCTTTATTCCAGAACTAGAGATTTTTACAAGGAGTTTGCAGCTGCTCTCTCTTTGCTCGATCAGGTTGTCTTGACCGAAATTTATCCTGCGAGGGAAAGGCTTATACCCGGAGTTACGAGTCGTCTTATATATGACAACTTGCGTCCCGACATGGATAAATTCCTTATCAGGAAGAGTGAAGTGCTCTCCTGGATAAAGGATAACGATGTCGATGTGCTCTTGATCCTCGGCGCTGGAGATTTAAATGAGTTGCTCCCTGAAATATCAAAAATCCTGTTGCCCAGAAGCTAAGCAAGACCTGTTGCCCCACATAAGCAATGAAGAACCTGCTTAAATTTTTATTGCTGCTATCTTTGATAGTGTATTTGGTATTGGCTGTCACTATCTTTAATAGCCCGGAGATGAAACAGCGTTGTACCGCTGTTGATATCTCTGTGCGCGATAGTGATATGGCCAAATTCATATCTCCGGCAGAGGTAAGCAGGATTCTCAAGCGAAAGAACATGTTTCCGGAGGGCAGGCGATTGACCGATATTGATCCGGGAAAGATAGAAAATGTGCTTATGGCCAACTCTTTTATTGATGAGGCAGCTGTGTACAAGACTCCGGGCGGACATGTGAAAATTTCCGTCTCTCAGAGGCTTCCCGTCATGCGGATCATTAGCGATAACGGCGAGAACTACTATCTGGATACTCGTGGTGCAATTATGACGAATGCTCATTATCCGGCAGACCTTGTTGTTGCTACAGGAAATATCTCGCGTAAGTACGCGCATTCTCATCTTGCTTCATTGGGAAAATACTTGAGATACGATAAATTCTGGGACAATCAAATAGAGCAAATCAATGTGGATAGTGTGGGAAGAATTACTCTTTACCCAAGAGTCGGACCTCAGACCATTAATATAGGCGCCCCAACTGATATACGGAGAAAGCTCTGCAATCTCAAAAATTTATATTCCAAAGTATTCCCCACGGTGGGATGGAATAAATATTCCAATTTGGATTTGGAGTACGAAAATCAGATAATTTGCAAAAAATAATTCATATGGATTCAAACGATATAATAGGTAATGATTTCATAGCGGCTATCGAGATAGGTTCGTCCAAAATAGTTGGTATGGCGGGAAGGCATATGCCCGACGGAAGCATTCAGATACCTGCATATATAAAGGAGAATTCCTCTTCATTCATACGGAGAGGCAAGATCGACAATCTTGAGCTGGCAAGCAAAAGTCTTGAGAAGATTTTACAGCATCTTGAGGATAACATTAAACGAAAGATATCCAAGATCCACATATGCATCGGAGGCCAGAGCCTGCATTCTCACGTCGATACTGTGCAAAGAGAATATGACGCAGAGATCGAAATCAGTCAGGAAATGCTGGACAATCTTCTTCTGGAGGATAAACGCATAGAGGAGCCAAATTATGTTCGTATGAAAGAGATACCTCTGTCATACACTTTGGGCAAGGAGATCGTATCGCCTTCGAACCTTCATTCAGGTTGTATAGCAGACCGTATCGAGGGCCACTTCGTAAATATCTATTATCGCAAGGACTTCATTTCGCGACTTAAAGAATGTCTAAGCAGAGCTAATTTCCCCGAGACCGAGTTCCATCTCGGACCATTGGTGTTGGGCGACTGCATTATCAAGGACGACGCCAAACGTACCGGATGCGTGCTCGTCGATCTTGGCGCGCAGACGACGACCGTAGCGGTGTACACGTCCCGCCTTCTCCACCATGTGGTGACTATCCCATTGGGCTCGGATAATATAACGCATGACATCGCCTCGATCTATCATATAGAGGAAGCAGAAGCCGAACGCCTGAAGAGAGAATATGGATCGGCTATTAGCGAGAAGAGTACTGATGCAACGCCAGTGGAGGAAAAGACTATTTCGATAAGCACTGGTGCGGAGATTAAGGAATCAGAATTGTCCGAAATAATCGAGGCCCGAGTAGAAGAGATATTCAATAACGTTGAAGCCCAGCTCAAGCGTGCTGGCATCGAGAAGAGTGAAGATCTGATAAGTGGGGCTGTGCTTACCGGCGGCGGCGCCAACCTCAGGAACATTGACAAGGCTTTCAAGGAGTTTGTAGAGCCGAAGCTCAATGTGGCAATAGTGAAAAATATCACCACGCCTATCAGCACCCGGTATAAGGAGATAAAGACCGATTCCTGCTCGCTCAATACCATATTGTCCATGCTGGTAGAGGGCGCCGAGGATAGCGATGGCGGAGAGAAAGATAGTTCGCTGCTCGATTTCCCGGAGGAGCGCTACGCCCTTTCTGCCTCAGATGCCGAAGCTCCGGCCCTGAATACAGTTGCACGTAACCCTGAAGGATGGACTACAACCCAGCCGGAGCCCGACGATAAAACCCCTTACGTATGGAAGACGGAAGCCTCTGTCTCGGCCGATGGCCACAAGTTGACGCGCAATTGGTCAAAGCCGCAGTGCATCACTCAGTCCCAACCGGAAACCAAGACTCCTAAAAAGAAGAAAACCGGCGGCGTTAAGAAGCTTATCGGGAAGATGAGAAACTTTATAGATGAAGTAGTCGGCCCAGAGAAGACACCTGAATAATAAGCATTTGCTCTTATCATGGATACGATAGATTTCGGACTGCCTAATATTGATAAGAAACCGGCCTCGTGGGACTCTCATATTATTAAGGTCATCGGCGTAGGCGGCGGTGGTAACAACGCTGTCGCCATGATGTACAATGACGGATTCCGCGATGTCCGCTTCGAAATATGTAATACCGATTTTACTGCGCTTGAGGACAATCCCGTCCCTGTGAGGAGACAACTCGGCGCCGACGGACTCGGTGTGGGCGGCGACCCCGAGAAGGGACGCAAACTGGCGGAAGAAAACATCGACGAGATACATAAGATGTTCGATGATGGCACTCGCATGCTGTTCATTACCGCAGGTATGGGCGGCGGTACTGGGACAGGTGTGTCTCCCGTCATAGCAAGGGAAGCAAGAAAAGCTGGTATCCTTACCGTAGGCGTTGTTACCATTCCCTTCAAGTTTGAGCGTAACAAGCGCATCGACCGCGCGCTGGACGGGCTTCAGGTGCTGTCGGCAAATGTCGATTCTCTTTTGGTGGTCAACAACGACAGACTGCAGGATATCTGTCCTTTCAACACATTCAAGGCCGCCCTGAAGATATCCGACCACATCCTCTACGATGCCGTCAAGAGCATCTCGGACATCATCAGGACCCACATGAAAATTAATCAGGACTTCAATGATGTGTGCAACGTACTTAAGGACGGCGGCATCGCCCTCATCGGATACGGAGAGGCCGAAGGCGAAAATAGGGTACAGGAGGCACTGAGGAAGGCGGTCAACTCGCCCCTGCTTAACGATAACGATATATTCAACGCCAAAAAGATGCTCATGTCCATATATACCTCCGACGATGACGACGATACTCTCACCATGCAGGAGACCAGAGACATCAGTGCATTCATGGACCGTTTCAAGGACGACGACATTGATACGAAATTCGGGATCGCCTATATGCCGGACATGGGACGCAAAGTGAAGATAATAATACTAGCTTCCGGCTTTGGACTCAGAACGCAGAAGTTCATGGCGCCCAATATGCGCAAAGACAATGCTGACGTAGCAGACGAGGAGCAGAGTACAATAGACCCAGAAGGCCGCCGTCCTGCGTTTTACGATACAGCGAGCTTCTGGAACGTGAGGAATATCTTTACATTTGACGACAGCGACCTAGACAACGATAATATAATAGACGCGGTAGCCGCTTCAGATACCAAGACCCGTAAATACAATACACTGCGCTCCATAGTACGCGCATCAGCCAGAAACCTCAAGACAATATCCTTTGTCGGAGCATAATGATAACTAATAAAAGGAAGTAGATATGGACAGTAAAAATATAGAAGACAACAACCTCGTGCCGTTTGATTTTCATGCCGGCAATCCTCATATCATAAAAGTCATAGGCGTAGGCGGTGGTGGCGGCAATGCCGTCAATCATATGTACCAGACAGGGATACATGATGTGAGCTTCGTTGTATGTAACACCGACGCTCAGGCTTTGGCCGACTCACCCGTTCAGGTGAAAGTGCAACTGGGCAGCGAAGGTCTCGGAGCAGGCAATGTTCCGGAACGCGCCCGGCAGGCTGCGGAGGAGAGCATCGATGCCGTAGACAAAATGCTTTCAGATGGCACCCGCATGGTGTTTATCACAGCTGGAATGGGCGGTGGTACGGGTACGGGCGCGGCTCCCGTTATTGCCCGCGAAGCCAAGAGCAAGAATATCCTGACCGTAGGCATCGTCACGATACCTTTCCAGTTTGAGGGAAACCGCAAGATAGATCAGGCATTGGACGGCGTGGAAGCCATCTCGAAGAATGTCGACGCTCTGCTTGTCGTAAACAATGAGCGCCTGCGCGAGATTTATCCCGAACTTACCATAACCGATGCGTTCGGCAAAGCTGACGATACGCTGACTATCGCAGCGCGCAGCATCGCGGAGATTATCACTACTCACGGCAAGATCAATCTGGACTTCAACGATGTGTGCACTGTGCTCCGTGATGGTGGCGTGGCTATAATGAGCACGGGCAGGGGAGAAGGCGACCTGCGTGTCAAGACCGCAATAGAGGACGCTCTCAATTCTCCGTTGCTCAACAACAACGACATCTTCGATGCCAAAAAGGTGCTGCTCAACATCTATTGCTCCGATCAGGACAGCGACACCATCACGATGGAGGAGATGAACGAGGTGCATGACTTCATGAGCAAGTTCGGCAAAGACTTCGAGGTAAAGTGGGGTGTAGCCTTCGATCCGACTCTGGGCAAGAGCGTCAAGGTCACAGTGCTCGCTTCTGGGTTCGGCCTATCGGATGTTCCTTACATGGAAGATTACCTTTCCCGTGGCAATATGTCTACTGAAGACACGGAAATAGCTGCGCAGAGGGCCGAAGAAGAGGAGCGCAAGGCGGAGCGCCGCAAAAAGTTCGGCTATGTCCCGCAGATGCAGAAGGGCACATATCGTCGCCTTCATCACGTGTATCGTTTCGGCGATACCGACATCGACAACGATGATGTGATTTCGCTCGTAGAGCAAACGCCGACATATAGCAGGAGCGGCACACTGTTGAAGCGTATCATAGAGCGCAATTTCGGCTCTTCCCCAGACAATGCTGCCAAGGCAGAGGACGCATCTTCCCCTAAAAGAGAAGTCGACAATACCATACACTTCTAATGAAACGGGCTTAGGCTTTGCCCGAATATCTGAGAATGCATAAACACGGCGCGTAGTAGATGATGCTATGCGCTGTGTTTGTGTGTATGCCGCTTACTTA
>OMUV01000164.1 GCA_900314335.1 uncultured Prevotellaceae bacterium
CCGAGGCAGGAGCGCAGCGCGATTGAACGTAGGCGTAAAAACTGTGAAAAGCATATTAGTTGTTTATTTTCAGGCCGAGTCGGTCACAAATCCTCAAAATAGCGGCAGAGGGGGAAATATATTGCTCATAATATTTTCTGGCGCCTTGCTCCAGATGTCGGCGGTAGGCTTCATCATCTCTCAGCTTGCATACAGCGGGATAAATATCTTCCGGCGATGAAACGAAATGTACATTCTCTCCATGCACTAAGCCCGGTCCCGGGAGTTCTCGGGTAAGTGGTGAGGAGATGATAGCCTTGCCCATACATAGATATTCGGCCAGCTTCCATCCATGACATTCGCACACGGAGGGAGTATTAAAGACAAATGTGGATTGCTTTGTCTTGCGGATATAATCGTCCATCGATAGTCTGTCGGTATAGATGAAGTCTTTGTATTCTGTCTTATAGCGCGCATAGTCAGGCATCTCCTTTAGGATATATGGCTGCTCGCCCAGATAATACAGGCCTCCCTCCATAGTCATTCCGGCCTTCGCGCAAGCCTTCAGAAACTCGCCTCTATATAGATTGGTGTGGGTCCAGGCAAACTCGTTGTACCAAAGAGTGGAGGCATGGAAGATGTAATTAGGCAGTGGTGTGACGGGTGCTATGTATTGATTCATCCTCCTGCGACGCACGAAGGAGTAGGCATAGATCTCCAGATATTCCTTAAAATCCCGGCTGCTGCACTTTCTTCCGCGAAGGTAGTTGCATATAGCCAGCAGTATAGTACTTAGCTTCCCTCGCATCTGTACTCCGAACTCAGGGCCTATTGGTATAAGTTTGGGCAATGAATCGCGCTGGGCTTTTGTAGGATTCACTTTGCCATAAATATCGCACCAAGCATACCGGTCTTCAAATATTCTGGCAACGTCTTCCACATCGATGAAGATGCGGTAATCTCTGTCAGCGCGGATAACGAAGGGCATGCCGCTGTTCAGCTCCTGGCGAGTGCTATAATCTATGTCTCTGAAAGGAGTTACGTCATACTTTACGCTATTCCCGTCGAACACCTGTTCAAGCCCATATATATAATAAGTAGCGTAATTGTATGGGCAGCGCGGGTCTATAATAATCTTTGTCATCGGATTAAAAATCTCGGTTTCTATCCCATACCGGATCCCAAGCCTTCCTGATAAATTTATTAGCTGTATATCCTTGATTGTATTCGTATTGTCGATAGATAGTACCATCTCCACAAGGCTCACCATTTGTCAGGAATGTCTTATATGGCACATTCTGTGTGGACCACGCAAAGGTAATTCTGAGGAACAGGGCCAAACTCATAACGATGAGCGCCGGCCTAACCCAGGAGTATGCGTTTCTGTTGTTTGCTAACTTTACGAAAGTATAAATAATCGGGAAGAAGTAAAACCAGCACATTCGGCCTCCCTGACCAAAACGCATGAAGATGAGCAGGCCCGCACAATATACGAAAGAGAGGTTGAGCATGGTCAGCTCCTTTTTGTCATAGGTAATGGAGCTATAGTTTTTGAAAATAATAAAGATAAAGGCTATTACTTCCAGCACATACTCTATGCGGAAGCCCTGTATCTGATCGCTATAATTCATGCTGGCTGTTCCCTCGTCATCTTGCAGTGCCAAAAGTCGTAAAGGCAAAGGTGTTAAACCTATAATAAGGCTGATAGCCAATACTTTTATAATGAATTCCTGAGAATACTTCTTGGTTGGAATAAAGTAAGCCGGTAGGAAGAAGACAGCCGAGGAATGGAATGTATAAGCTATCAGGACTAATGCAAAGAACGGAACGGGCTCCCTTTGCCAGATATACCTGAAGCTCTGCCATGCTATGCCGCAGGCTATTACCTGCCTGAGGTAGGTCATGGTAAAGTAGTAGAACAATCCCAAGAAAAGTATCACTGCGAGGGGGTAATCTTCGATGTACTTTTTGAATGCCTGATAGTAAAGCAGGTAAGCAAGCAATGTGGTCACCAGGATAAAGATGTAGCGGTTCTCTGTAAAAAGCGAGACGAATACTTCCCAATAGAAATAGCCGTACTCATTACTGTGTACCAGATAAACTACGTGCGAAAGATCGCGTGTGCTTCGCATCTCATCAGCAATAGCGTCAAATCCGCTGCCATAGATGTATCTGTCGTAGCCTCCTATCATGTCTCCCAAGCCAATGAAGAGGGCTGCATACATGAAGAAACAAGCCAGTAAAAATCTATTTTTCTCGTCGCGCACTGTGCTTGACATCAGCAGATATATCGTCGCAATGATAAAAACAAGAAGATAAGGGAACATGGAATAATCTTATTAAGAGGGTTACTTGCCGATTAGGAATCGCAAATGTTTTGTGTTGAAAACTATGTACAATACCGCCAGCTCCGCTGTGAGGCAGAGGAGGGTGAGAACGAACAGAATTGTTGGCGAAGAAGAATGTGTCAATACCTTAAGAGCCGGGACTGTTGAGAGCAAAAGAAAATAATGCGTGGCAAACAGAAACATCGACTCCTGTCCTACAAAAGTCAGGACAGGTATTCTGTGATTCAGCCATTTCTTTCCGGCCCAATTGACAATGAGGATCATCGCAAGACCGTATACGAAGAATAGCGGTAACAACATGGTGCCTTCTCCTATGATTTTCCCGGCATGGAAATCGAGATAGCTATGGCCGGGCGTCAGGAGAACGAAAGCTACGCAAAGCACGAGGAGTACACAGTAGATTTTATGATTATCAGCAAACCTCTTGCTGATGTTCATATTGCCAAGGCAATAAAAAGTGAAGCCGGCCAGAAGCGGAAGAAGGATTACAAACTTCTCAACGAACAGCTCTGCCAAAACAAGCAAAATCAAGGATACGCCAAGCAATAGGCATTAGACAGACCGCGCCTGCGCACAAAATTGTACACCAGCCTAACTATCATTAATGACAGCAGGAACCATAGCGCTGCATTCCCGGGGAAGAAGCCCATGTGGAAGAACGTGCTAAACGTAAAGCTCAATAGTTCGCCCGGCGTCAGGCTGTGCAGTAACAGATATTTGCCGACGAACTCTACTATTATCCATCCCAAGAAAGAGAAGAATACGAACGGGATGCCCATCCTCTTCCATAATTTTCTTGCGAGTGCTATTGTGTCGGAAGGCTTGTACATCATGCCCGATTTAAAGAAGAACCATGGCAGGAAGAAGCATAGCACTTTCATCAGAGTCCACCACAGAGCAGACGTGTTGCATCCGCTTATTACGGCGGCGTGCACGACGATAATCATGTGCAAGATAAGTATGCCTGCTATATTATCTAAAGACAGGTCGCGATTCATTTCTTATTTTTCAGAATTGAGAGGAGATAGCCCATAAACAGGAATATGCCTTTGCAGTTTGCAAACAATCTGAACATGCTCTGCTTCCTGAAAGCGCATTTCCCCAGCGGGTAAAGGCCAAGACGGGAATAATCTTTTATCGCTTTTTTCAGCCGGTTATAGCCATACCTGCGAAAGATGATGTAGAAGTGATTGATGACACAACAATTGTCTACCTCCATGAGTTGCCTCTTGAGCGGCTTGTCTTCGGTAGTATCTGCAAGCAGCTTGATTTTCCCCTGAATGAGGACGGAGTCCTGATAGTTTTTTACATAATGGCGTAGGCTATGATCGCGTGTTGTGGAAGTGTTGCTGGTGCAGTCGTATAGATAGCCGTATTGCGCTATCCCCTGTACACGCTCCACTTTGGCAAGGACCTGGAGGCAGAAGAACATGTCTTCCTGATTGACTGTGCCGTCTACGAAACGTATCTCTCCTATTGCCGAGCGTTTGAAAAGCTTATTCCATAGATACAGATTATAAGTCCGCATCTGTTCTATGCCCGTCAATGTTTTTCCCTTTTCATAAATAACATTCATCTCTTGCTGCCCGTCGGAAGTCAGCCGAATGTAATTGAACCCAATAATATCGGCATCGTGATGCTGATGTATCAATTCCATGGGCTTAAGCGAGGATAGTATCTGATCGTCCGCATCGACAAACCAGATATATTCGCCGCGGGCAAGCTCCAGACCATGATTGCGGGCCGATGAAGCACCACGATTTGGCTGACTGACGAGCCGCACCTGAGGATGCTCCTCTGCGATGCGGCGCACTATCGCAGCGCCATTATCTTTACTGCCATCGTCAATAACGATAACCTCAAAGTCTTCTGCTGCAATGTCAAGCGCCAAAATACTCTCCAGACAATGTCCGATTGACGTAGCGCAATTATATAGTGGTATTATAAAGCTTAAAACCATAAGATCTATTTCAACTCTATCTCTTTATATTCTGCCCCGTTGAGCAGCGCGGCCCTGAGAGGGAAGCCGCTATGATACATAAGACTGTCGCGTACAAGATAAACAGTCCTCGCGTATGAGAGCATGAAGTAGTCGACAAAGGACTTCATGTGTGTCTGCTTGCTCGCATCGAAGGTGAAGCCCATGTGTACCACCTTCCCGGGAATAATATAAACGTAGTGCAAAGCCTTGATCCTATCGAGGAATGTCACGCTGTCGGAAGTGACCAGAATAGTACAGGGATGCATCTCATGGAGATGCTCCACAGTCTTGATGCATCTCTGTATATAAGGCTCTCGTTGCTGCGCAGAGAGGGTCTCTCCTCCTTCTTTGAAGTCCCCAAGCAGTTGCCTGAAGCGGAAAGTGCAGGAAATATAACTCTGCTTCCCGCCAATACGATTAAGGTGATAATCCAGAGCATTCTGTAATTCGTCTGACGGGCGGAAAAGTTCGTGAAAGCATCTGCCATAAGCCTCATCAGATATTTTCATATTGGAATATACGTGGATCTGATCGTATGGCTTCTTGATAAAATACCGCAATATCTTGTGCTGGACGTCCTTTTCCTTATCATCATCGTAAGGATGATAAGTCAGGATAGTGCATGGGTAAACACGCTTCATGTCATAGTCTATCTCACCTTTCTTCAATGTCCAGTCATACTCATTAGGCCTAAGGTAATCTGCCAACACAGGATTCTCCATGTTGACCTTGAACGCTATCCCTTCTCTCTTGCACTCCTGATAGATGGCCGTGATGCCTCTCAGACGGTCAGACAGCCCGCCGCAAAACGTGGTCTCCGGTTTCGACATATAGATCACCGTTTTCTCTTTCGGCTCAACGCTGCAAGGCTTTTCATCCAGTAGCCTTCTATATAGGGGCCGGAAAATCCTTTTTCTGCTGACATAGCTATGCCGCAATATCGGCAGGTAGTACAGTCTGCCTATAGTGTGTTCGAATATAGCTCTTATAATGCTCATCTTTCTTTTTTGTGAGAAGTCAGGCCCAGCCAAATCCCCAGGAAGGAATAATAGACCCTTGCCAGAAGATAAGTCACAGCGGACATGTGCTTCTTTAATACATAGAAGTGGCTCTCCCTTTGTATCGCCTTTTTCTCAGGAGATTGGCTCATGCTCTTCCCCTCCAGATGGATTATTTTGGGGCTATTGATGATAAACCGCCGGTAGCCCTTCTGCTTCATCCGGTATTGCCATTCGCCCTCCTCTCCGTAGAGGAATATGTTTTCGTCAAATCCGCCACACTCTTCGTAGGCTTTGCGGGGAACGAACATATCTGCGCCACAAATACATTCTACCTCGTGATTGCTGTAGTCCGGCATATAGTTCTGTCTCTTCACTATGCGATGCAGAAACTGGCCGCTGGTGAATGCAGGAAAGTAATGAAAGCTGCCGCGATAGCTCCCGTCCGGCCCTTGCATATAGCAGCCGTAGATTGTCTTGGCTTCGTGGGCCTCGGCATAGTCGAAGAATTCCTTCACGGCATTGTTGACCAGAAGCGTGTCAGAGTTGAGCAGGAAGAAGTATTTCCCTTTTGCTATCTCCATTCCGCGGTTGTTTGCATAGCCGAAGCCGCCGTTCTTTGAGCTGTATATATATCGTATTCTAGCGTCACGGGAAAAGTGCTCTTTTGAGCAGTCTGTCGATGCATTGTCTACCAGTATCACTTCGAACGCTATACCTTGCGTCTTTTCGAAAACGGAGTTGATACATTCTTGGGTGACTTTTAGAGTATTGTAGTTAACAATAATAATACTGACGTCCATAAACTCCAAATATATTAAGAGTTGCCACTCTTGAGCCTAAAGATTGAGTGCATTGCGGAAATTTCGATAAGACTCTTCGATGTCGAACCGCTGGATAAACTCATTACCATGGCGGGAAAGTTCATAGCGCAACGCATTATCCGTCGCCAACCGTATAATATTATTTGCAAGTGCCTGCGCATTGCCCACAGGCGAGACCAGGGCGGTGTCGCCGTCGACAGCCATTTCGAGGTAGCCTTTATTGTCGGTGCATGCCACGGCACATCCGCATTGCATGGCCTCGCCGACTGTCAGTCCCCAACCCTCCGTATAGCTCGAACCTACGAAGATGGCAGCACGATTATAGATACGGTTGAACGTCTCCTTGTCCGGACGCTGATGATATTCTATCCATTCTGGCAAACCTTCGGGGCGGTCAGGCGTACCGAACAACGTGACATGTAGTTGCGGCACCTGCTCACGAGCCAGCCGGAAAGCTTCAAAAGCTACATCAAGCCCCTTGCGTTTGTCGGTATGATAAAGAGCGATGATCTCTAACGGCGACCGCCTCTCTATGGGCGTAGAGAGCGTGAAGAAATGAAAGTCGAAGCCATTGGGCACCAAATCAGCTTTCTCGCCACAATCCGCTACAACCTTCTGTAGCCATCGCGAGATGACTATCTTGTGCATGTGGTAGTGGTATGTGGAGACAAGAAAATCATCACTTACAAACCAATTCTCATAGCCCTGAATGAAATAGAACTTATGCTGAGCCGGGATCTTGTATTGATTGAGATAGTAGGCCGTATCCACTGCCGTAGCCACAATGCAGGCATCGGTAGGGTAGCGGAAGCTGCTCAGGCTCCATACCAACTTCTGGTGAACGACTCCTGATACGGAGAACCATCTTGGAAGGAAGCTGCCTGATATCTTCTCCTTCAGGTACCGTAGATAGAAATATAGCCTGTGCGCTATATCTTTCTTCAGCCACCGGTTATAGGCAGCATATACTATAGTGACCTCTACGCCATCTGCGGCAAGTCGGTTGGCATATTCCAGCACAACCTTTACGCCGCCTACGGGTTGCGAAGCATTATCTGGCAGGAGAAAGACGACTTTCTTCATCACAGCAAGCCGATTATTTTTCTATGCAGCCGGTACATCCCTATCCATTTGAGATGCAACCAGGTGAGCAGCAGTTTGTAATTGACCGTCAGCTCCCGACAGCGCCAAATGGCCTCGTCGGCCTCGGGAAAGGTTACCATCCAGCGTTTCAGCGAGAAGTCATTGCTGCCTATCAGATCGTTCTTGGCCAATAGCTTCCACTCGTTGGCGGCCTTGAGCAGTTTGCCCCGCAGCAATCCCCGTTCCTGAAGGAAATGGCACGCTACCTCCACATTGGCACAGCGCTCCAGAGCCCGTTTTAACATACGCGGCCACATGCTATGGATGATACTGCCCGCATTGTCCTGGCGATAGTGGTAGTAAGCCTTCGGCAAATAGCCTATTCGCTTGGCGAGGGCGAACAGCCGCACGTTCAGTCCCACATCTTCGTACAAATTCTCTCCGTCGATATATTTTTGCCCCGAGCATGTAATAAGCTCTTTACGAACGAGCTTATTCCATGCTGAACCGTGCATCTCGCGGTTCAGCATGGAATAGATACATTCTAAACCCGTGTGACATTCCGGCTGTTTGATCACTTTCTGTTCTGAGCCATTGTTCTCAAAATAATCGCAATAGACTATTTCGAGATTGTCCCGTTCAGCCTTCTCATAAAGGTCGCGGAGCTCGTCAGGGTCCACCCAGTCATCGCTGTCCGCAAAGATAATATACTTGCCGCGGGCCATGCTCAAGCCCATATTCCTTGCAGCAGCGACGCCGCGGTTAGTGTCCAGCTGTTTGATAACAATCTCTCTCCCGGGATAGTCGGCGGCTACCAGCCTCAGCTCTTCAAGAGAGTGGTCGGTGGAGCAATCGTCCACAAAGATATACTCTACGCTCTCCATCGTCTGCTCCAGCAGGCTACGCACGCACTGCTCGAGATATGCGTGCGCATTATACATGGTTACTATACAAGAGACTGCAAACATCTCGGGTTATTTTATCAGGCTAATCTAAGCGATATTATTATTTCGTTACCTTTTCTCCATAGACCACTCGTCGTATGATTTCGCTCTGTCTAAATGCAAGGTCGATAACAGATACTACGCTTTATGCCACCCTTGGTACTTATCCATGATCAATATAGTAATATAATTCAAGTCAGCTGAGCCCGTCATGTAAGCTAATCCGAAATAGCATACTACGCACGCTAATGAGCCAACGATAACCTGTACCCAATTTGAAGTAAATAATGTACTTGCAAAATACCCGCAGATTCCCATGCAAGCAGAGTATAGAAATGAGGGAGTCATGTCTTTTAATTGTTTAAAGATGCCAAAGTTCATCAACTTACCCGTATAAAAAGAATTGATGCAGACACTGATCAAAGCGGAAAAGATGGAGCCGTAACACATAAAAATAATTCCCAATGGCACCGTGATAATAAGGATTATCACTGCCACGATCTTCTTGACCACCTCCAGTACAAAAAAAAGATCCGAGCGGCCCATAGCTTTCAGTAGAGTAAGATTAAGCACATGCACATGCCACCACATGTTTGCCAGACAGAGCAACTGCAGGAAGATGACACACGGTAGCCATTTAGAGGATATCATTACGATGACCAACGGTTTCGCAAGAGCGAAAAGCCATGCCATGATGGGGAAGATGATAAATGCTGATGTCCTAAGCATCCTGCGAAAGGCTGCGAGCATGGCTTCTCTGTCATCCTGAAGCTCACTCAATACGGGATAAGCCACCGTCTCAATTATGCTGGTAATGGTTTTACTCGGCATAATAGAATAACTTGATCCCCTACTGTAGTAACCCAAGTCTTTGGCGCTATATTTTCTTCCGATGACTATGGGGTATATGTTTTCAAAAATTGTAGCTAATATAGATGAGGCTAATATCTTAGAACCAAAGCCAAAGAGAGTCTTGCACGACTTAATGGAAAATTGCAGTTGGGGAAACCAATGCTGGTATCTCCAATAAAGGATAAACTTCAGGATAATTGTTAAGAACGTAGGATAAACAAGTGACCATACGCCAAAGCCGGCAAAAGCCATAATAATTGCCAGGAGACCGGATGAAATTGTTGTCACGACATTGACGATGCTCTTTTGCTTAAACTGTAAGCGGGCCGTCATCCTGACGTCTTGAATGGTGACTAATGAAGTGGCAAGCAACAAGACGGCCAATGTCTCAATAATTGGCTTTAATATTGCTTCATGGTAGAACTCTGCTATCAGACCGCTACAGGCCCATAGAACCACACACATAAGAAATGATAGCAATACATTTGTGATGAAGGTGGTAGAATAATCCATCTCCGTTTTGTCCTTCTTCTGGATTAGAGCAGAGCTGAAGCCCGAATCGACCAACGTATAGGCCAAACCCGTGAATATCCCGGTCATGGCTATCAGACCGTAGTCAGAGGGAGCCAGAAGGCGGGCAAGGATAATTCCCTGTATAAACCCGAACGCTTGCAAAGAGAATTTCTCCAGAAATCCCCATAGTACGCCCGATACAGTCTTGCCGCGCAGATTACCATTCATGCTACCGGAATATCTTAGCTTTAATTCCTAATGCCCACGCCTCGCAGTTGTGAAGAAAATTGTACAGGGGAAGTCCTAATATGGAGCGGAAAAATCTCTTCTTTCTGCGTTTATCTGATATTCCGAGCTTCTCCATGTCGTAATAAGCCTGATTCTTGCTTGCACCATCAATGAATTTTATATGTTGCTCAAAGCTTGTATTGACAAATTCTATGTCATTTAAGTAATCCGTCACCGGCCGTGGCGGCAGGTTATCTTTATCTACCAGCACCCACTTCAGATAGTCAAATACCCTATTTCCGTGCGGACATTTGTCAAAGGTTAGCTCTTTACTTGTTTTGCGTATTAATCCCAATGGCATATATGATAACATATCTACCTTTACAGAATAGATGCCGGCATTCATGGCAACTCGCGCGCTGCCTGAACCTGAGACATAGACATCTATTTTTTGCAGTGCTTTCAATGGTAGAGGGAATATGTAGCCTGATATTATCAAACTCACATTTCCCAGACAGGAAAATCTGCTTCTAATATTGTCAATTGTCTTTTGCTCAAAGGCTCCTCCAAAGAATGTGATTGTTATTTTCTTATCAGTATATGCTTTGCAGAAGTCTACAAAGCCATCTACGATAGTAGGGGTAAAAGGCTTTTCTAATCTACCTATATAACCTATATTCCATTCGCTTCTCTTTATCTTTTCAGTTAGCGGCGATTTATAATCCTCGATGGAATTCGTGCACGCACACGGCAGACCATAGCATTCGTCCATGGATAACTGCCGGTACTTCTTGAACATATTTTGCATGACAGGCTTTGAGATGCATGCCATCTCGTGTCGGTCATATTTGAACAGGTAGAAGCCTATTGTCTTCTCATCTACACGTGGATTTTGTTCATCCAGAAAAATGACAATGTGCTTTGCCTTGATTCGCTCGGCAAGAGCCTCACCCCAATAACATGTATAGTCTGTACCTGTCTCAATGATGGTCTCGCCGGTATCCTGAGGTATGAATCCCTGCAGATAGTCCACTAATTTCTCTCTTTGCCGCTTGGGATATTCGCTTGGCATGTCGAGAATGAATGGCACGTATGGGCCAAGATATTGCTCCATGCCGTGTATATATACATGCTTACCCTTATTGGTCGGGATCACAACTACGTTCCATCCCAAGTCCTTCATATACCTTACCTTGTTGGCATAATATATGGGACCTCCGGCAACTACATCAGCAAAGCCGCATATCACAACGTAAGTTTTCCGTCCCTGCATATTAAATCTTTTTCTCTTCTCCAATATTGTAGCCCCCTAGTTGGTGAATCTTTCCACGCTGCTCCAAAACAGGCCTTTTGTCGTCTTATGTCTTAGCGAGTCAGA
>OMUV01000022.1 GCA_900314335.1 uncultured Prevotellaceae bacterium
AAATTCTACTACGAGATAAAAATTTTTATCTCGTAGTAGACGACTCGTTATCTCGCAGTAGAAAAATTTTATCTGCGAGTAGAATTTTCGCATCTGCGGGACGCTGATTTTTACGTACTTACTCAGGTTCTAAAAATGCATTCCGGTCGTCATCAGTGGCCTTATGAAACTACCTTTGAGCACGCAATCGATGAATATTCCCTCTCGCCGGAAATGGTATTTCCCATCACTCCAAAACCCTTCCGCATATCTCAAAAACTACATTTGAGATGAGGAAAAACATGTTTGAGATATTTCAAAACGTCTCAAACATAGTTTTGACCCTCTAAGGGGTGCTGAAAATCACATAGTTGCAAAGGGTCAAAAACAGCCCTTTCCTGGCGCTGCGAATGCGGGTAAGGAGAATCGATGAGCGCGGCGTTAACTGGGAGGGCCGCTGCCCTCAGCGGCCAGGAGCGAGCCGGTAAATCTTACGTGCGATTAAGCGGCGAGAAATTAGTATCGCGCATTCCTTCGCGCACCTCCTTATGCGGCGGCCGGCCCCTGAGGGCAGGGGCCCTCCCAGTTATTTCTCGCGCATATGCATAATCGCGCATTCCTTCGCGCCATATGCGGCGGCTGGCGGCCGCTGAGGCAGCGGCCCTCCCAGCCAACTTCGCGCATAGCCTTTGCGCGCGTCTCGTACTCCCAGCCAGCCTTTGCGCAAAGCGATACAAGCTTTTCTGGTATTCAAGTCCTCAATTCTCTGCTCCGCCGATATAACTTCGCCAAACGAAACAACTGCACTTTTCCCTCTCGCCGGAAATGGTATTTCCCATCACTCCAAAACCCTTCCGCATATCTCAAAAACTACATTTGAGATGAGGAAAAACATGTTTGAGATATTTCAAAACGTCTCAAACATAGTTTTGGCCCTCTGCGGAGCACTGAAAATCATGCAGTTACAAAGGATCGAAAACAGGCCTGCGCGGGGCGTTTTTCGCCTCAGGACGATGCATAAAATGGCATAAATGAAGGATGTCCACTATTGCGGTCCGCATTCCGGCGCATATGAAAAATACAAGACACGCAATCGCTTTGGTTACATGCCTTGTGTTTCTTATTCTGTCTGGGACACAGCGCGTCAGACTGATGTCAGATGCAGTAGAATGCCGCTTTGCGAAGCATTTCCTTTGACCTTAACCTTCGCAAAGCTCATTTGCGAAGCATTATTATATGTGTCGCGGAGCATTTGCCGAAGGCTGAGTCTGCCTCAGAGGGTCGCGGGCATCGGCGGGGCGCCTTAGCGCAGTTCGTCGATGGTCACGGGGCCCATGAGGCCGGAAGGGAGCAGCGGCGAGTCGGCCTTGAAGCCGCAGAAGGAGCTCCAGGTGTATTTTCTGGGCGCGTCGCTCTGCAGATCGCCGATGATGCGGTTCGGCCACAGGTTGACCACCTTCACCCTGAGGGTGTTCTTGCCGCTCTGCAGGGCGGGCGTGATGTCGATGGAGTAGGGCGCCTTCCACAGCGTGCCGAGCGTCTTGCCGTTGACGGTCACCTCGGCCATGCATCCCACCTTGCCCAGGTTGAGGCGGTAGCCGGCGGCCTTGTCGAGGCTTGCGATGCTGAACTCCTTCGTGTATTCCGTCGTGCCGGAGTAGTAGCGTATCTCGCGCACGGGCGACTCGCTGAGCGATATGAGCTTCTCGAAGCGGGCCGTAGCGGGAGCGCCGTAGCCGGAGGGGAAGCTGACATCCCATGCGCCGTCGAGCGCGGTCAGCTGCCGGGCGCTCCTGGTCGCGTGACTGTAGCTCGTGGCGCTGGTGGCATGGCGCAGCACAATGAATACGGCGTCGTGCGGCGTCAGACTGAGACGGACGTCCGTGCGACCGTCATGCATGGTGTAGGCGGCCTTCTCGATGCGGCCGTCCTCAGGGTGCCATATCTCCGGTTCGAGGCCCGAGACGCGCAGGCTCACTGTGGTCTGAAGCGGGGCGGAGGCGGTGGTGCGCACCCAGTATACCTCGCCCCTGCCGTCGCTCATGTGGCGGTGCACAAAGTCGAGGCTGTCCATGTCGGCGCTCCTGAGGTCGGCGCCGAGGCCGATCTTGGCGAGCGCGTCGGCGAGGGTCGGCGCGGAGATGACCTTGCCCGACTTGAGGATGCGGGAGCGCAGGCGCTCAAACTCGCTCGTCTTGTCGCTCAGCGAGGCGTTTACCGTCGGGATCGTTCCCCATATCGGGCAGCCCTGTTCGGCGAGCTCGGCTATCTTGCGCATCGCGGGCACGGAGAGCACACGGCAGTTCGGGTCGAGAGCCAGCAGGCTGTAGGTAGTGCCGCCCGTGGCGTGCAGCAGTTTGCCGTCGAAGGTGAGCGAGTGGATGAGCGCATCGTCATTGATATAATCGAAGGCGTATTCCTTGGGTATCTTGGGAAGGTTGACGCAGTAGAGGCCGGTGAGGCAGTCGTCCTGACCGTAGAAGTAGGCGATGTCGGCGGCGTAGGTGCCGCTCTGCAGCATGTAGCACGAGCGGCCCAGATAGTCGGTCCAGGGGCGCGCCATCTCGGCCCATGTCTCGTGGCGGTTGAACCACTGGCCGTACATGCCCAGCGTGAGGCCCGGCACATGGGTGTCGTCGGGCTGCATGGCCGACTCGTGGATGATGAAGCGGTTGAGGCCGTTGGACATCATCCTGTCGGCCACGTCCTTCAGGTTGCCGGGGTAGTAGGTGTGCTCGCGGCCGTTTATTCCCTCGGCGGTAAACGATTCGCCGGCCACGAAGCGCTTGCCGTAGACGTGTGCGGCCGAGGCCGACTCGTGGATGTCGGTCATGTAACCGTGGACGGAACCTCCGCCGTAGGCCCACATGGCGCCCATTGGGATGTCGGCGTGCTTCTTGACGGTCATGCCGTCGGCCAGATATACACGCCCGTTCTCGTCGGCCTCAAAGTAGGTCTGCATGCCGCGCTTGTGAGCCATCTCGGCTGCCTGTCCGTAGAGGTTGTCCTCCAGCAGTTCGCCGATAGTCTTGCGCCAGTCGAAGAGGAACCGGTCGCTCTCGTCGGCGCTGCCTATCACCTCGCCGGCTATTGTGGGCAGCCAGAGCAGCGGGTCGTAGCCGCGGCGGCGGGTGAACTCGCTCCGCATCAGCGGTGTCCATGTCTGCTTGCCGGCCTCGTAGCTGTCGATAAGCAGGTAGCCTATGCCGTTCTTCCCCATGTCTCCGCCGGAGGCGTCCTTGTACATGTCGAGGTAATGGCCCAGATAGCGGCCCACGGCCTCGCGGCTCAGTTTGTCCACCTCGAGGCCCGTAGCTTCTGGCGAGGCGGGATGATTGGTGACGCCCATGAGCGAGCTGCCGAAGCGGTATATGCGCCACAGGCCGCGCGGTGCGCGCCAGTGCAGTTGCCCGGAGGCATCCACCTTGTCGCTAAGGTCGATGACGTCGCCCTTCTTGGCGCCGACAGCATTGGAGGGCGTGGGATAGCGCGACACATCGCCGAAGGCCGTGAAGCCGGCTTTCTCATCGGCGAGGTTCACGCGTGGATTGGTGTAGTAGTTGAGCTCGGCCACGTCGCAGTAAGCGCCCTTGTTGTCCCCATGCTGACGCAGGTAGACCACACGGAAGTAGCGCGCCGTCGTAGCGGGAAAATCTGCGGTCTGCAGCACGCAGCGCCCGAGTGGGACGGTGTAGATGTGGCGATAGTTCTCTCCGTCGTCTGAGGCCTCTATGTCGCAGAGCTTGCTGCGGTCGCCGTAGTTCCAGTCGTTGTAGCGTATCTCGTAATCGGCAAAGCTGACGGCGGAGAGGGTTACAGGCTTGCCGAAGTCCGCTGTCACCCATACTTTCCCGTCTTTGTCCTGATAGATGCGCTGCTTCTTCTCCAGCAGACCGTCGGTGAGCAGGGCATTGTCGAGTTTGGTGCCGTCGCTGCCGACTACAGCGGGCTGCATCTCCCGGAGCGAGAGTGCACCCTTGGGCTGCCGCACGGCTATTACGGCTATGTCTTCGTAGATAATGGAGTCGGCCCATGCGCCGGTCCTTGTGTCCTGATAGACGCCCGTTGTCTTGATAGCCTCGGGCAGAGGACCGTCATACTGCGAGCCGCCCTGTATCGTCCTGGTGCTCCACACGATCTTCTTCATAGCGTCGCGGCGCGTCACCCATGGCCCGCCGGTGTTGCTCCATCCGGGAGAGCTCGGAATGGTGACCGACATGCCGAGCGAGTCGGCCAGATGCAGGGAGTAGCGCAGGCATTCCTTCCACTCCGGGGTCATATATGTGATGCGCTTCTCTACGATCTGCGGCGTGCCGATACCTGCGTCAAAGACATGAAAACCGGTGATGCCCGCGCGGTGCATCCATGTGATGTCCTTGTAGATGCCGTCGCGCGTGATGTTGCCGTTCATCCAGTGCCACCACACCTGCGGCCGCGCCTCTGAGGGCGGATTGAGGAATTCGGACTGCATCCTGTCCACCTGCGCCTCGGCCGCGGGGGAGAGCGACAGCATTGCCATGACTAATGCGATAGGAGTATTTCTTCTCATTACAATATGTTCTGAATGTATAAACGAATGTATTCTAAACAAAAACGTCAGAGTTGTCCGTTTATTGCAACAGAATATGCTTTTGCCGTAATATTCGCCGCAGGCATATATATATTGGTGCGGTCGCGCTGCCTGTGTTTCAATCCGGGGCGATAATGCCGCGGGAGAGCAGGATGAAGCGCCTTCTGAGCGCCTATGTCCGAAATAATGAGTAATTTTGCATCGGAATTTATACTTGCAGCATTATGAACGTACTCGATTTGAGCGAACAGGAGATTAACCGTCGCGAGAGTCTCGCGGAGCTGAGGAAAATGGGCATCGACCCGTATCCCGCAGAGGCATATCCCACCGACGCCTTTTCTATAGATATTAAGGACCAGTTTGACGAGAATGCGGCCGAGCCGCGCAGAGTCTGCATCGCCGGACGAATGATGAGCCGCCGCATTATGGGCAAGGCCAGTTTCTTTGAGCTGCAGGACAGCAAGGGACGTATTCAGGTATATGTCATGCGCGACGGCATCTGCCCGGGCGAGAACAAGGACATGTATAATGTCGTGTTCAAGCGCCTGCTGGACATCGGCGACTTCGTGGGCGTGAAGGGATATGTGTTCCGCACGCAGACGGGCGAGATCTCTGTCCACGCCGAGGAGCTCAAGCTGCTCTCCAAGAGCCTCAAGCCCCTGCCCATTGTCAAGGTGAAGGACGGCAAGACTTACGACAGCTTCGACGATCCCGAGCTGCGCTATCGCCAGCGCTATGTGGACCTCATAGTCAACAAGGGCGTCAAGGAGACCTTCATGCAGCGGGCCGTGGTTATCGACACCATCCGCCGCGAGCTCAACGCCATCGGCGCCACCGAGGTGGAGACCCCCGTGCTGCAGAGCATCCCGGGCGGAGCGAGCGCACGCCCCTTCATCACCCACTTCAACGCGCTTAACATCGACATGTACATGCGCATCGCAACGGAGCTCTACTTGAAGCGCCTCATCGTGGGCGGCTTCGAGGGCGTCTACGAGATAGGCAAGAACTTCCGCAACGAGGGCATGGACCGCAACCACAACCCCGAGTTCACATGCCTCGAGTTCTACATGTCCTACAAGGACTACAACTGGATGATGAGCTTCACCGAGCATCTGCTCGAGGCCGTCTGCATCGCGGTCAACGGCAAGCCCGAGCGCATGATAGACGGCAATCTCGTGAGCTTCAAGGCGCCCTATCGCCGCCTGCCTATCCTCGAGGCTATCAAGGAGAAGACCGGCTACGACCTGGACGGCAAGAGCGAGGACGAGATACGCGCCATCTGCAAGGCTCTCAAGCTCGACTCAGTCGACGAGACCTACGGCAAGGGCAAGATGATAGACGAGATATTCGGCGAGTTCTGCGAAGGGACATATATCCAGCCGACATTTATCATAGACTACCCCGTCGAGATGTCACCTCTTACCAAGATGCACCGCTCCAAGCCCGGACTTACCGAGCGCTTCGAACTAATGGTCAACGGCAAGGAACTGGCCAACGCCTACTCCGAGCTCAACGATCCTATCGATCAGGAGGAGCGCTTCAAGGAGCAGATGCGCCTGTCGGCCAAGGGCGACGACGAAGCCATGATCATCGACGCCGACTTCCTCAGGGCCCTCCAGTACGGCATGCCCCCGACGAGCGGCATAGGCATAGGCATCGACCGCCTCGTGATGCTGATGACCGGCAAGACCTACATCCAGGAGGTAATGCTCTTCCCGCAGATGAGGCCCGAGGCCAGGCCGCAGAGAGACCCCGCGTCCGCCTACACGGCCCTCGGTGTGAGCGAGGAGCTTGTGCCCGTCGTGCAGAAGGCCGGTTACAACACCGTCTCGGACATGAAGGGCGTCAACCCGCAAAAGCTGCAGATGCAGATAGGCGATGTCATCAAGAAATACAAGCTCACCATTACCAAGCCCTCCGTGGCCGATGTGGCCGCGTGGATAGAGCGGGCAGGAGAGTGAGACACAGGCCCCGCGCCATCGGGCCCGGGGCGGAGATGATGAGAATGCGGAGAAAGGATTTCTATTATGCGTGACTGCGGAAGGATAGGACTCGTAGGCAGCGGCAGCTGGGGCACGGCGATCGCCAAGATCGTTATGGAGAACTGCGGCGCGCTCTCCTGGTATATCCGCTCGCGCGACACAATCAGCGATTTTCAGCGTCTCGGCCACAACCCGTCCTACCTCACCTCCGTCCAGTTTGACACCGACGCCATCCACTTCTCCGCGGACATCAACGAGATAGTGGAGAACAGCGATACGGTGATCTTTGTGACGCCTTCCCCCTATCTCAAGAACACCATCAAGAAGCTCAAGACCCCGCTTTACGATAAGTTTGTCGTCACGGCTATCAAGGGAATAGTGCCCGACGAGGACCTCGTGGTGACGGAATATTTCAGGCAGATCTACGGTGTGCCGGAGACCAATCTGGCCGTCATCAGCGGGCCCAGTCACGCCGAGGAAGTGGCGCTGGGGCGCCTCACATACCTCACCATCGGCTGTCTGGAGCGCGAGAACGGCGAAGCGCTTGCCGAGATGCTCTCCGGCCCCTACATCAAGACATCGCTCAGCAGCGATGTGGTCGGCATAGAGTATGCGGCGGTGCTCAAGAACGTCTACGCCATTGCCGCGGGCATCTGCAAGGGCCTCGGCTACGGCGATAACTTTCAGGCGGTGCTCATATCCAACGCCGTCAAGGAGATGAACCGGTTCCTCCGGGCCGTCTATCCCATAGCGCGCGACGTCGACGCCACAGCCTACCTCGGCGACCTGCTCGTCACGGGCTATTCCAACTTCAGCCGCAACCGCGAGTTCGGCACAATGATCGGCAAAGGCTACAGCGTCAAGAGCGCGCAGATCGAGATGGAGATGATAGCCGAGGGATACTACGGCACGCGCTGCATGCGCATTATCAATGCCTCCTTCGGCGTTAACATGCCCATCCTCTACGCCGTCTACGACATTCTCTACAACCGCGTCTCTCCCGCGCTGGAGATACGCCTGCTCACCAACTCCCTAAGATAAATCATAATAGATAAAACAAATAATAGCATTATGAAAACGATCTCATTAGACTATTCAAAGGCAAGGCAGTTCGTCGGCGATGCTACCTTCGCCGCCATGCGTGACAAGGCAGCCGAGGCTCAGAAGAGCCTGGAGGCCGGCACATGCCCCGGGAACGACTTCCTCGGATGGCTTCACCTGCCGTCGTCTATCAGCGACGAGGACATCAAGGCCATCAAGGCTGCAGCCGCTACGCTGAGGGCCGAGTGTGACACCATCGTAGTGGCCGGCATCGGCGGCAGCTACCTCGGCGCACGCGCTGTCATCGAGGCGCTGTCCAACACGCTCGCCAACCTCATCCATGACAAGGAGAATCCCACCATCCTCTTTGCGGGCAACAATATCAGCGAGGATTACCTCTCCGAGCTTACCGAATATCTCAAGGGCCGCCGCTTCGGTGTGATCAACATCAGCAAGTCCGGCACCACGACCGAGACAGCGCTCACCTTCCGCCTCCTCAAGAAGCAGTGTGAGCAGCAGAGGGGCAAGGACACCGCCCGCCGCGTCATCGTGGCCGTAACCGACGCCCGCAAGGGTGCTGCACGCCTCACGGCCGACAAGGAAGGCTACACCTCCTTCGTCATCCCCGACAATGTGGGCGGCCGCTTCTCCGTGCTGACCCCGGTAGGTCTCCTGCCTATCGCCTGCGCAGGCTTCGACATCGAGGAGCTCGTAGACGGAGCCCGCGACATCGAGAAGGCTGCTGCTGCCGGCGTTCCCTTTGACGAGAACATCTGCCTGCAGTACGCCACCGTGCGCAACGCCCTCTATTCCGAAGGCAAGAAGATAGAGATCCTGGCCAACTTCCAGCCCAAGCTTCACTACATCGCCGAGTGGTGGAAACAGCTCTACGGCGAGAGCGAGGGCAAGGACCACAAGGGCATCTTCCCCGCCTCCGTCGACTTTACCACCGACCTTCACAGCATGGGCCAGTGGATACAGCAGGGCGAGCGCTCCATCTTTGAGACAGTGATAAGCGTTGAGGAGGTCAATCACACGCTCCTCTTCCCCCACGATGACGAGAACCTCGACGGGCTCAACTTCCTCGAGGGTCGCCGCGTGGACGAGGTCAACAAGATGGCCGAGCTCGGTACGCTCCTCGCACACGTGGACGGCGGTGTGCCCAACATCCGCATCTCAATGCCCAAGCTCACCGAGCGTTACATCGGACAGGTCATCTACTTCTTCGAGAAAGCCTGCGGCGTGAGCGGCAATATCCTCGGCGTCAACGCCTTCAATCAGCCCGGCGTAGAGGCTTACAAGAAGAACATGTTTGCTCTGCTCGGCAAGCCCGGTTACGAGAAGGAGGGTGAGGCTATCCGTGCCCGTCTTGCAAAATAAAATTATGGAGCGCAGCGATATACCATCACTCCACATCAATAACGGCTTTAAGGCTTCGGGCCTTAAAGCCGTATTATTTGATATGGACGGCGTGCTCTTCGACTCCATGCCCCGCCACGCGAAGGCCTGGGTCAGGGTGTGCCGCGATCACGGCCTCAACATCTCCGACGCCGAGCCCTACTACCACGAGGGGCGCACCGGCGATGACACCATCGATATCTTCACCCGCCGATTTCTCGGGCGCCCAGCGACGGCCGAGGAGAAGCGGCAGATCTACGAGGAGAAGTGCCGTTACTTCAACGACTATGCCGAAGAGGCGCCGCAGATGCCCGGCGCGCAGGAACTGCTGACCAAGGTGCGCGACGAGGGCCTGACCATCGTCGTGGTCACGGGCAGCGGGCAGGACTCGCTCCTCCAGCGCCTCGAGCACGGCTACCACGGATTCTTCCGGCGCGAACTGGTCGTGTGCAGCCACGACACAAAGCGCGGCAAACCGGCCCCAGACCCGTATCTGATGGGCCTCAAGAAGGCCGGCGTCGCAGCCTCCGAGGCCGTCGTCATCGAGAATGCGCCGCTCGGCGTACAGGCAGCCGTTGCCGCCGGCATCTTTACCGTCGCCGTCAACACCGGTCCGCTCGACGAGCGCGTGCTCTACGACGCCGGCGCGGGCATCGTGTTCCCGTCCATGCAGGCCTGCGCCGACGCCTGGCCCGACTTCCTGAGCAAGCTGTCCGCTGCGCACTGACCGCCGCTTCCCGACGGGGCGGATGTTCTTCGCTTCGCGAAATCCAACGTCGCAGCCACGGATTTCTGAGCCAGATGCAATGCCTCCGGAAGGGCAATTTATCGCGATTTCAATGCTCTCCGGGAACCGGCACTCCGGGGAGAAACAACACAGCAAGGTATTCTGCTTACGCAGGCCGCCTTGCTTTTTTCGTGTCTTGCTGTGTGCTTTTCCGCCGTCTGTACACTGGCCTCCCGCGCCCGTAATTCGCCATTCGCCGAATGTATGTCCTTCTAAAAAGCTCGCTTCGCGCGTATTCCGGCAGGCTTTTGCCGGCGGTTCAAAGCCTTTTTCCGAACCTTGGATAAGTATGTGAAAATCAGTGTCCCGCCGAGGGGTAAAATTACATTTGAGACGAGCAAAACTACCTCAAATGTAGTTTTACTCAGGTCCTATGTAGTTTTCGGGCTGTGCGGAAGGGTTTATGGTGTGATGGGAAATGCCTTTTTCGAGAAGAGGGGCAGCGCCAGTTGTTTCGTATGGCGAAGTTATATCTGCGGTGCAGGGGAGTGAGTACTTATATAATGAGTAGTCCTTCTAAATAATGCCCAGCTATTTTCCGCGCTTGGCAATCTCTTCGCTGCAACTTGCGGGCTGTCAGGGGGCAGTTTTCGACTACTTCCAACTATGTGATTTTCAGTGCCCCGCAGAGGGGTAAAATTACATTTGAGACGAGTAGAACTACCTCAAATGTAGTTTTACTCAGGTCCTATGTAGTTTTTGAGTAAAGCGGAAGGTTTTTTGGAGTGTGCGGAAAAGAGTATTCCGGGGAATGGGAATATTCATCGTTTGCATGCGCAAAGGTAATTTTCCAAGGCTGCTGCTGACGACCGGAAGGTATTTCAGAATCCTGCGTAAGTACGTAAAAATCAACCATCCGCAGCAGCGTAAATTCTACTGCGAGATAAATTATTTTATCTACGAGTTAACGAGTCGTCTACTACGAGATAAATTTTTTTATCTGCGAGTAGAATTTCTTCTCCTCCCGCGGGAACTTTTTCTCGTCCCATGAGAACTTCGTCTTGTCCCGCAAGAACTTCGTCTCCTCCCGCAAGAACTTCGTCTTGTCCCGCGAGAGCTTCGTCTTGTCCCGTGAAAACTTCGTCTCGTCCCATGAGAATTCCATCTTGTCCCATGAGAATAAATTCTCGTCCGCATGAGAATTATTTTTCATCCGCATGAGAATTGCCTGCGTGCCTTGTGATTTTCCGCGCAGCGTAGTCGGGGCGTGTTTCGTCGGACAGCAGTCAATTCTGAACGGTGGAAATTCCCGCGGTGCGGGAAAATTCGATATATTTGCATGGAGCAAAAAATCGTAGCAATCATGGATTACAACAGAAGAGAGATTAAGCTGCCTGAATACCTCGGCAGGATCTACACCGAGTTGCACAAGGGCGTCCTCATCACGACGCAGGGCGATGGCAAGCCCAATGCGATGACCATCTCGTGGGGCGCCCTCGGCATCGACTGGGCTAGGCCCGTCTTTACCACCTATGTGCGCCACAGCCGCTACACGCACGAACTGCTCGAGCGGGGCGGCGAGTTCACCGTCAACATCCCATTCGGCGAGGCCGACAGGAAGATCATGGGCTTTTGCGGTTCAAAGTCCGGCCGCGACATCGACAAGTTTGCCGCATTAGGCCTCACGGCCGTTCCGTCGCTCAGCGTCGCTCCGCCCGCCATTGCCCAGCTTCCGCTCACGCTGGAATGCCGCGTGGTGAACAAGGGCGAGCAGAGCATCGACGCCCTTACAGACGCGGCCAAGGATCGCTTTTATCCGGCCGTGGACGGCGTGCGCGACACACACACCATCTATTATGGCGAGATACTCAGGGCTTACATCCTCGAGAAGGCCTGACATCCGGGCGCTCTGACAGGAGGGGCATAAAACAACGGCTCCCGGCACTTCGCTGTGTCGGGAGCCGTTTGTTATTCTCTGTCGCTCCAATGTCCCGGGGCGGCTTGGGCTTTGCCTGATTTCTGAAAACGGGCTGCGGGGCGCAGGGCGCTCACATCCGCTCGATGATGTCGGCGGCGTCCTTGCGCGTATGGGTCACGGCGGTCGGCTCTTCGGCGGCGTGGCCTATCGTGATTATTGCGACGGCCTCGTAGTCGGGGCTCGGGTAGAACGCCCGCACCTTCTCCGGGTCAAAGTTTGCCACCCAGCATGAGCCGAGCCCGAGGTCGGCGGCCGCGAGGCAGATGTGCTCGGCGGCGATGGCCACGTCGACGTCGCCGTAGGGCTTGCCGTCGAAGCGGCGCACCCAGTTGTCGCGCGTGTTCTTAAGGCACACGATGTACAGCGGGGCGGTGGCAAACCATGGACGGTCGTAGGCGCCCTGGAGCGCTTTGCGCTGCTCCGGCGAGGTCACGACGAGGAACTTCCACGGCTGCCTGTTGCACGCCGACGGGGCGAGGCGCGCGCATTCCATGATGTAGTCTGTCTCTTTCTCACTCACCGGCTCATCGGTGTAGCTGCGTACAGAGTGGCGCTGCCGGCAAAGCTCTATAAAATCGGTCATTGTTCGTTCTCTTTATTGTGCGGGGATGTCTGTGTCCCCCGCGGTTTACTTGCTCCCGGCCTTCTACTCGGCTTTCTCTTCGGCGGGCGCCGCTTCATTGGCCTCAGCCTTGGCGTCAGCCTTAATCTCTGTCTTAGTCTCCGCTTTTGCCTCGACCTTCGGTTTGGCGGCTGTGGCCTTCTTGGTCGCGGTCTTCTTTGCGGCGGTCTTGGTGGTGGTCTTTGTAGTCTTGGCCGGTTTGTTCTTGGCCACCTCGCGGGTGAGGCGGTCGATGATGGCGTGCAGGCGGACTATCTCCTTGTCCTTCATCTCGAGCTCCTCCTCCTGATTCTTGATGGAGGTGAGCAGGGACGAGAGCTCCTCGTTGTCGATGTCGGGGTAAAGGTTGTTGACGCGGGTGATAAAGTCGCCGAGGATGTTCATGTAATTGATAAACGCATCGTAGGGGCTCTCGTAGATGCCGCGGTATCCTCCCTCGGCGCTGGGCTTCGTGTTCATGAAGCGGAAGTTGTTGGTGGCCTGCAGATAGTTCCAGTCCATCTTGATCTGCTTGTTGTCGCAGATGCTGACACGGTCGGCGATGGAGTAGAGCTTGTCGAAGGCCTCGCGCTGCATGATGTTGCCGAGCCAAGGCGATGTGTCCCTCTCCTCGTCGACCCACGAGATGGGGTAGGGCACACTCAGCGTGCCGGCGCTCTTGGTCTTGGAGCAGATCTCCGAGGGCGTGGAGAACGTGATGCCGCGCTTGTGGGCCTCGTCGGGCAGAGCCTTGAAGAACTCGAGGATGTTGGACGACAGCGGCTGGAAGATGCCGAGCGCGCAGAGCTCCATGAAGAGGTTGATGACCTGCTCGTCCTCGGGTAGCGCCTCGATCCAGTTCATGTATTTGTCGGCAAAGAGCGGGAACTCGCTCCACGAGGAGTCGTTGAAGCGCAGGCTGATGTCCTCCGATAGGCGGTAGTCGCGCAGCAGGAGCTTGAGCTTGGGGGCGGTGGCGCCGTTGTAGACAAAGTGCGGGCTCTTCCAGCCCAGGATGTGCTTCGCGCCCTCGGTCAGCATCACCTTGAAGCCCATGTCGGAGACCATCTTGCCGATGTCATCGCTGTAGATGAGGCACGAGTTGCGGAACGCCTTCGGCCTGACGCCGAACACGGAGTACACTTTCTCGCAGAGCAGGTGAACATCGTGCTTGAAACTGTTGGGGTTGGCCAGCGACGAGAGGCCGTGGGAATAGGGCTCGGCGAGCAGTTCGCAGCAGCCCGTCTCGAGCAGTTCGCTTATCAGGTCGAGCACCTCGGGGGCGTAGTTCTCGAGCATCTCTATGGCGCAGCCCGAGAGGGAGAGGGCGCATTTGAAGTAGCCCTTGTTGCTCTTGGCCATGGCGATGAGGGTCTTGAGCGAGGGGATGTACGATTTCTCTGCGGTCTCGGTGATGCTGCGCGAGTTCTCGTAGTCGTCGTAGTAGTAGTGGTCGGTGCCTATGTCGAAGAAGCGGTAGCGCTTGAGGTGCGTGTTCTGATGTATCTCAAAGTAAAGGCAAATAGTTTTCATCATGGTGTAATTTTAATGGTTGTAGTACTTTCTCAGAGTCTGCTCGTAGAGGTCGCGTATCTTGAGCCCGACTTTCTCCCAGGTTATCTGGTCCACTTCCTTCTTGCCCTCGTCCTTGAGGTAGGTGTAGAGCGAGTCGTTGGTGCAGATGGAATACATGGCGTCGGCCATGGCGTTGATGTCCCAGTAGTCTACTTTTATGCAGTTGTTGAGTATTTCGGAGCAGCCCGATTGCTTGCTGATGATGGAGGGCACGCCGCATTGCATGGCTTCGAGGGGCGAAATGCCGAAAGGCTCGGAGACCGAAGGCATCACGTAGACGTCGCTCTTGGCATATGCTTCGTAGACCTGCTCGCCCTTCATGAAGCCGGGGAAGTGGAAGCGGTCGGTGATGCCGCGGCGCGCGGCGAGCTCTATCATGGCGTTCATCATGTCGCCGCTGCCCGCCATACAGAAGCGGATGTGCTTGGTGCGCCCCAGCACGAGCGAGGCGGCCTCGACAAAGTACTCGGGGCCCTTCTGCATCGTGATGCGCCCCAGGAAGGTGACCACTCGCTCCTTTCTCTCCTTGAGCGGCAGGCGGCGCTTGATGATCTCCTGCGCGTCGGCCGAGAGCGGATAGACGGCGTTGTGCACGGCGAAGCACTTGTCCGGGTTCTGGTGATAATGATTGATGACTGTCTGGCGAGTGAGCTCGCTGACGCACATTATACAGTCGGCGTGGTTCATGCCGTCGAGCTCTATGCCGTAGACGGTAGGGTTGACGTGTCCGCGGCTGCGGTCGAAGTCGGTGGCGTGAACGTGTATCACGAGCGGTTTGCCCGACACCTGCTTGGCGTGAATGCCGGCGGGATAGGTGAGCCAGTCGTGCGCGTGGATGATGTCAAACTGCTGCTGACGGGCCACCACACCGGCCACGATGGAGTAGTTGTTGATCTCCTCGTAGAGATTGTCGGGATAGCGCCCTGAGAAGTTGATGCAGCCCAGAGAGTCCGTGTAGCGATAGCTGAAGTCGGCGTAGATGTGATTTCTCAGGTCGTAGTAAAGCTCGGGCGACATGCGGTGGCCGATAGTCTTGTCCACATAGTCGCGGTCGACATCTCTCCACACTACGGGCACATTGTTCATCGGGATAATGTTGAGGAACGAATGGTCCTCGTCGCCGTGGGGATTGGGCAGGCACAACGTAATGTCCATGTCGCCCTGCTCGGCGAGGCCCTTGGTGATGCCGTAGCTGGCTGTGCCCAGACCGCCGAGGATATGAGGCGGAAACTCCCATCCAAACATCAGTACTTTCATAGTATGCCCTCCTTTCCTTTTTCGTCAGCGTCTTTGTATTTCTCCAGCAGTGTCTCGGCTCTCAGAATGCTGCTCACGCTCATGGCAAAGGCGAAAGCGCCTCGCCCGTGAAACGGAGGATCGCCGTCGAAGAGCTCAGGAAGTGTGCCGATGCAGTGGTAGGACATCTCCTCGTCAAAGCCGATGAGCTGCCGCTCTATGTAGGAGAGTCCACTGCGCTTGTACACCTTGAGGTAGGCCTCGAGATAGAATCCCGTAAGCCATGGCCACGCTGTGCCCTGATAGTAGCAGCGGTCGCGCTGTTCGGGCGGGCCGGCGAAGACGGGATTGTAGCCGCCGCTGTTGGGCGAGAGGGAGCGAAGCCCCTTGGGCGTGACCAGTTCGCGCGTGCAGATGTCGAGCACACTCTTTTTTGCCTTGCCATCCAGCGGGGAGTAGTCGAGCGCCACGGCAAAGATCTGATTGGGACGGACGCTCCAGTCGGCCATTGACCCGTCGACATAGTCGTAGAGGTAGCCGTAGTTGTTGAGAAATGTGTCGCAGAATGACGCCTTCGCCTCCTCGGCCGTCTTCCTGACCTCGTAGAGCACGGGCTGGTCCTCTTCGCCGCCGAAGCTCTCGAGAATGGAGGCGTAGAACATGAGCGCGTTGTACCAGAGCGCGTTGAACTCGACAATATATCCTGTGCGGGGCACAAGCGGTTTGCCGTCGATCTCCGAGTTCATCCACGTGAGCGCGACATCCTTGCCGCCGCCGGCGTATACCAGTTTGTTGTCGTGTACGAAGAGCGACGGATGCTTGCCCGAGAGGATGAAATCCATTATCTCCTTGAGCAGAGGGCCGTATTTCTCGTAGCACTTGGCCGGCGACACCATCTTGGCGTACTGCTGTATGCACCACATTGCCCAGAGCATTACGTCGGGCTTCTCTATCTCGTAGACGTTCACGCTCAGCGGCCGGCCCGCCATAAAGTCGCGTATGGCCTGGGCGAAGGTGCGCATGTAGGCCTCGTAAAGGTCTATCTCGCCTATGTAGAGCGTGAGGCCCGGCATGGCCACCAGCATGTCCCGCGCCCTGCATTTGAACCACGGCCAGCCCGCTATGATGTAGCGGTTGTCGCCGTCCTCGATCTTAAACTGATGGGCGGCGTGGACGAGACACTGGTAGAAATTGTTGATAGGCTCGTGCTTCTCCACTTCCTTCTCCATCTGGCGCTTCATCTGCGAGGGGTTCATCTCCGAGAGTCCGGCGCTGAACACGATCTGCTCGCCCTTGCGTATCTCCGTCTCGAAGTAGCCCGGGACAAGCAGGTCCTCGTTGGAATCGTAGCCGCGCTCGCGTTCGCGCGGATAGTCGAGGCCGCGATACCACGCCGGGGAGTGGACAAAGGTGCTCTTCTTGTTCATCTGCATGTAGAGTTCCGGATAGCCGGAGTAAAGGCACATCCTGATGCCGCTCTTCACCTCGCTGTAGTTGGTGTTTGCGGCCCAGTTCTCATGGGTAAACTGGGTGACGCTCCTGAAGGCGAGGAACGGCCGCAGGCGCAGCGTGGTGCGCGAGTGGGCGTCGAGCAGCGTGTAGCGGATGAATATGCGCGGCTCAGCAGTCTGAAACGCCATCTCCTTCTGCAGCACGACGCCGCCCACACGGTAGATGGTCGTCGGCACCTTGATCCATTCGAAATGATTGATATATTTGTGTCCCTTGGGACTGAAGTTATCGCCCTGGTATTTGTGCAGCGCAAGGTTGAACTCGGCCCCGTGCTGTATCACCGTCTCGTCGAGCGAGGAGAGAAGCACATGATTCTTGTTGTCCATGTCGGGAATGGGCACAACAAGCAGACCGTGATATTTCCTGATATTGCAGCCCACCAATGTCGTCGACGCATAAGCTCCGCCCTTGTTCGTGAGGAGAATCTCCTTGTACAGGCTTTCCTGGAGATTGGTCATCTGTAATCCGGCAAACTTTAGGTAACTCATGGCATATATAATGGTAATAGATTGTCAATAATAAGTTTGTTCATCGCATGCTCGTGACTTTGTCAGCTATCATTATTCTGTTTCAAAGATATGAATTTTTACGCTAAAAATAAGGCTTCCCGACCTATATTTTTATCGAAAATCTTATTTGGTACTCTCATTTTTCTTTTCCGCCTCTGTCGGGGAAAGCAGAAGCATATTCTGAGCTGCGGCGGAGCGCAAGAAACAATTAGAGAAAGCGTCGTTCCCGTCTCAGGTCCGCTCCCGCCAGATGCGCAGTATCTCGGAGGCCGTGTCGGCCGCGGGGCGAGATGCATCTATATATATGAGTGGTATGCCGCGGCGCTCCATGCCGCGGAACCAGGTCATCTGACGCTTGGCAAACTGCCGGATGGCGATGTAGAGCTCCTCGCGCATCTCCTCCAGGCTCATCCGGCCCAGCACATAGAGCGTGATGTATTTGTACTCCAGCCCGTAGTACATCAGTTGCTCCGGCGTGATGGCCTTCACGCCCTCGGGCAGGGTAACGGGCGAGGGGAGACCAAGAAGAGCGCGTATTTCGTCGGCCATGCCGGCCTCTAAACGCTCGTCCAGACGGCGGCGTATCCGCTCCCAGCGCATCTCGCGCGGCAGGGTGAGGCAGAAGTTGAGGCTGCGAATGCGGGGGAACTCTTCCTCCTCGACGGGGTGGCTCTTGTAGTAGTCCTCGATCTCGATGGCCCTGATGGCGCGGCGCGGAGTGTCGGTGTCCGTCGTGTTGTGGAGCTTCTTGCCGTAGCTCTTGAGGATGACGGTCAGCTCCTCGAGCGTCTTGCCCCGCAGACTCTCGCGCAGGGCCTCGTTCTGCGGCACGGGCGTCATGCGGTAGCCCTGCAGCACGCTCTCCACATAGAGCCCCGACCCGCCGACGAGCATCGGCAGACGACCGCGCGCACAGATGTCGCGGTAGGCGCGCAGGAAGTCGTGCTGGAAGGAGAAGATGCTGTATTTCTCGCCCGGGTTGGCGATGTCTATGAGGTGATAGGGCACGGGAGGGCCGCCCTCGGTGTAGTCCGAGAGGTCCTTGCCGGTGCCGAGGGTCATGGCGCGGTATATCTGACGGCTGTCGCCGCTCAGTATCTCGGCGCCGAGCTCACGCGCGATGGCGACGGCCACGCCCGTCTTGCCGGTGGCCGTCGGTCCCACTATGGTAAGCATGTCATAATTAGCGCTCATCTCTCATCTCATATAGCCGGGGCAGCGCGCTCCCGACATTAGATACAAACTTACGAAATCTTTTCATAGCAGTCGCGGGCGCGGCTCATAAGGAAGCATATATTTTGAGTTTTCCTGCCGTTTCGCTAATTTTGCAACGGATAATAGACAGAGAAGAATGAATACGTTTGGCAATATATACCGCCTCACCTCCTTCGGCGAGAGCCACGGAGCGGCTGTGGGCGGAGTGGTGGACGGGATGCCCGCAGGCGTGCCGATCGATGTGGACTACATACAGCGGGCGCTGGACCGCCGCCGCCCCGGGCAGAGCGCGCTCACCACGCCGCGCCGCGAGGCCGACAGGGTAGAGCTCCTCTCGGGCGTCATGGACGGCCTCTCGACGGGGATGCCAATAGGATTTCTCGTGAGGAATGAGAATCAGCGCTCGCGCGACTACTCCGAGCTCCGCGATGTCTATCGCCCGTCGCATGCCGACTTCACCTATCAGCAGAAATACGGCCTGCGCGACTACCGCGGCGGAGGGCGGCAGAGCGCCCGCGAGACGATAGCCCGTGTCGTGGGCGGCGCGCTGGCTTCGCTGGTGCTCCGCAGCCACGGCATAGAGATACGCGCCTACACCTCGCAGATAGGCCGGGCCTCAATGGAGGGCGGCTATCGCTGGTATGACGAGGAGGCGATAGAGAGCAGCGTGGTGCGCTGCCCAGAGCCGGAGAAGAGCCGCGAGATGGAGGACGAGGTGAAGGCTGCGCTAAAGGACGGCGACAGCGTGGGCGGCGTGGTGAGCTGCATCATAAGGGGCTGCCCCGTGGGGCTCGGCGAACCGGTCTTCGGCAAGTTTCACGCCGCTTTGGCCGCCGCCGAGATGTCCGTCAACGCTGTGCGCGGCTTCGAGATAGGCGAGGGTTTCCGCTCCTCCGCCATGCGCGGTTCGGCATTCAATGATCCCTTTGTCTCCGACCCCGACGGGCGCATCCATACCGCTACCAATCACAACGGCGGCGTGCTCGGCGGCATTACCGACGGCGAGGATGTCACATTCCGCGTAGCCTTCAAGCCCGTTCCCACTATCCGCCACGAGCAGGACACGGTGGACCTGAGCGGTCACAGCGTCCGCCTCTCCGCCCACGGACGTCACGACCCCTGCGTAGTGGCGCGCGCTGTGCCCATCGTAGAGGCGATGGCCGCCATGGTGACGCTCGACTACCTCCTGCTCAGCCGCACCGTCCGTCCTTAGGACGGCTCGCTGTGAGCCCTGTCGCATTCTACGCGGCATTGGGGATGAGACTTTTTAGCCGCGGCATACCTTCCCTGTTACTGTCTGTAAACATAATGCCCCCTTCTGTAATCCATTTAGATATGGGATAATGAGGCTGCGTAACTACGTAAAGATCAGCGCCCCTCAGAGGGCCAAAATTATGTTTGAGACGTTTTAAAATGTCTCAAACATGTTTTTCCTCACCTCAAATGTAGTTTTTGTGATATGCGGAAGGGTTTTTGAGAAGTGCGCAGACGGCGTCTCTCAAAAGCGAAAGCGGAACTTGCTTCGGCCTCTTATATACAATCCCGGGCCGTCTGCCGACGACTTAATGACGATTTTCGGTCATTTCCAACTATTTGATTTTCAGTGCCCCGCAGAGGGCCAAAACTATGTTTGAGATGTTTTGAAATGTCTCAAATGTGTTTTTCCTCATCTCAAATGTAGTTTTTGTGATATGCGGAAAGTTTTTTGAGAAGTGCATATACGATGTTTCTCAGCAGGACTAAATCTATCCGTATGCCATGACAGTATACATCCTTAAGGCGGCAGCCGACGACCTGGAACCGCTTCGGCGGCCTCTGCAAGTGTGCGAAAATCAGCCTCTGCGAG
>OMUV01000169.1 GCA_900314335.1 uncultured Prevotellaceae bacterium
GGAGGGCAGCGGCCCTCCCAGTTATCGTCGCCTCTTCATCTAATTTCGCTCACATTATTAATCTTCGCTCTTATCAGCCCGCCTCGCGAAATGAGTTATATGATATAATAGGCAGACTTCTGCGGCCCCGGAAGGGCTATTTTTGGCCCCTTGTAACTATATGATTTTCAGTGTCCGCGGAAGGCCAAAACTACATTTGAGACGTTTTGAACTATCTCAAATGTAGTTTTCCTCAGGTCCTATGTGAGTATCCCAGCATGCGGGACGGTTTCCAACACATATAATAGCGCAGTCCATTCTCTGCATCATTTGCGTCAGCAGATACCCTCCTGCGGTCGCGGCGGAGGTGCACGGCCGCCACACAGCGGCACACAGGCGGGCGCAAGAAGACTCCGCGCGGGGGTGAAAGGGGCGCTGGGGCTAATGCGCGCTGAATCATAGTATACAAGACGGAAATTCTTTATATCTTTGCACTGCAAAATCTTAAAATTCATATTAGCATATACACAATGGAAGAGCTATTTTCTACCCTGCCCTACAAGGTGGCAGATATCAAGCTGGCTGACTTCGGCCGCAAGGAGATACGCATAGCAGAGCACGAGATGCCGGGACTCATGGCGCTCCGCGCAAAATATGGCGAGAGCCAGCCGCTCAAGGGAGCGCGCGTGATGGGCTCGCTGCACATGACCATCCAGACGGCCGTGCTCATCAAGACGCTCGTAGCGCTCGGCGCCGAGGTAAGATGGGCTTCGTGCAACATCTACAGCACGCAGGACCACGCCGCAGCCGCCATCGCCGACATGGGTGTCGGTGTGTTTGCATGGAAGGGTGAGAGCCTCGACGACTACTGGTGGTGCACGCTCCAGGCCATGAACTTCCCCGGCGGCAAAGGCCCCAACATGATCGTCGACGACGGCGGCGACGCCACGCTGATGATGCATCTCGGCGCCAAAGCCGAGAAGGATCCCTCTGTCCTCGACACCCCGAGCACATCGGGCGACGAGAAGGCGCTCAAGGCTATCCTCAAGCGTGTGCAGCAGGCACAGCCGCACCGCTGGAGCGACACGATCGGCGAGGTGCGCGGCATCAGCGAGGAGACAACGACCGGTGTACACCGCCTCTATCAGATGGAGGCCAACGGCGAGCTTCTCATCCCCGCCTTCGACGTAAACGACAGTGTGACCAAGAGCAAGTTTGACAACCTCTACGGCTGCCGCGAGTCGCTGGTGGACGGCATCAAGCGCGCCACGGATGTCATGGTGGCCGGCAAAGTGGCCGTCGTAGCCGGATACGGCGAAGTGGGCAAGGGCTGCGCACAGAGCCTCCGCTCCTACGGCGCACGCGTACTGGTGACAGAGGTAGACCCGATCTGCGCGCTTCAGGCCGCCATGGAGGGCTACAAGGTAGTGACGATGGACGAGGCCGCTCCCGTGGGCAACATCTTCGTCACCACGACGGGCAACATCGACGTCATCACCACCGAACACATGAGCGTCATGCCCGATGAGGCCATCGTCTGCAACATAGGTCACTTCGACAGCGAGATACAGGTGGACAAACTCAAGCAGATCCCCGGCATACGTCATGAGAATATCAAGCCGCAGGTGGACAGCTACCAGTTCCCCGACGGTCATCACATCACGCTTCTTGCCGACGGCCGCCTTGTCAATCTGGGCTGCGCCACGGGCCATCCCTCATTTGTGATGAGCAACTCGTTTACCAATCAGACTCTGGCCCAGATCGAGCTTTTCAACCACGACTACAAGGTGGGCGTGTACCGTCTGCCCAAGAAGCTCGACGAGGAAGTGGCCCGCCTGCATCTGGCGAGCGTCGGCGCTCACCTCACCAAGCTCACTCCGGCTCAGGCCGAGTATATCGGTGTGAAGCCCGAGGGCCCGTTCAAGGCTGAATATTACAGATATTAAAAGAGGCGCACACCTCTCTCCGCGCCCGCCTTCACGGCGCGCGGAGAGAGACTCTCACGTCTCCCCTCATAGCCAAAAATATCCCATCATGAGCCAAAATACGAAACCATCGTCAGGCGTCAGGGCGCTTCTGGGCCGCATCTGGCCTGATGCCCTGGCGGTCATCCTGTTCATCTTAATCTCGGTGGCCTACTTCTTCACGCCTCTCACGCAGGGCCTTGTCCTCTCGGGCAACGACATCACGGGCGGCGTAGGTGCGGGCCACGAGGCGCAGGAGTACTACCAGCGCACGGGCCATCAGACACGCTGGACAGACGCCCTGTTCAGCGGCATGCCCACCTACCAGATATCGCCGTCCTACAAGTCGCGCTCGGTGCTCTCCGCTCTGGAGCGTGTCTACGAACTGGGGTTGACTGACTGTGTGATGTATGTGTTCATCCTGCTCACGGGCTTCTACATCCTGATGCGCACCTTCCGCGCACGGCCTCCCGTGGCAGCCTTCGGCGCTATCGCCTGGGCGTTCTCGTCCTACTTTTTCATCATCATCGGTGCGGGCCACCTGTGGAAGGTGCTGACGCTCGCCTTCATCCCTCCCACGGTGGCGGGAATGGTGATGTGCTACCGGGGGCAGTATCTGAGGGGCGCGGTGATGACCATGTTCTTCATCGCCTGGCAGATACTCTCCAATCACCTGCAGATGACCTACTACTTCCTGTTCGTCATGATTCTCCTGTCGATAGGATTCCTCGTGGCGGCCATCAGGGAGAAGAAGCTCTTGCAGTTTGCCAAGGGCGTGGGCGTCTTCGCAGTGGCTTCGCTCATCGGCGTGGCCGTCAACGTGTCCAATCTGTATCACACCTACCAGTATTCGCAGCAGACGATGCGCGGCAGCAGCGAGCTCGCCGGCAGCGACAGCGGCAAGAAGGGGCAGACGGGCCTCAGCAAGGACTACATCACCCAGTGGAGCTACGGCACGGGCGAGACATTCTCTCTCCTGGTGCCCAATGTGAAGGGCGGCGCCAGCGGAGCGCTCAATGCCAACGAGAAGGCGCAGGCCAGCGACCACTACTCCTCATACATGCAGACACTCCAGCAGCTCTATCCCAACCTCGGGGGAGCCACGCCGGGCCTGTCACAATACTGGGGTGAGCAGCCCGGCACCTCGGGCCCCGTATATGTGGGCGCATTCATCTGCCTGCTCTTCATCCTCTCGCTGTTCATCGTCAGGGGGCCGGTGAAGTGGGCCCTGCTCGTGGTCACCGTGCTGTCCATCCTCCTCTCGTGGGGGCACAACTTCCCCGCCTTCACCAACTGGATGATCGACTTCTTCCCGATGTACAATAAGTTTCGCGCCGTGTCGAGCATCCTCGTCGTGGCCGAATTCTCCATACCTCTCCTCGCCGCGCTGGGCCTCAAGCGCATCTACGACGAGCCCGCGCTCCTGAAGGAGAAGAGCAAGTATCTCTACATCTCCTTCGGTATCACGGCGGGCCTCTGCCTGCTGTTTGCCGTGAGCCCGTCCACATTCTTCGGCCAGTGTCTCACCGGCGCGGAGCAGCAGACGCTCACCCAGCTGCGCGGCATCCTGCAGCCGCAGATCGTCGACACCTACGCGGGCGACATCGCCGCCATCCGCCAGAGCATCCTCTCCGCCGACGCGTGGAGAAGCTTCTGGATCATCGTTATCGGCATGGCCATCCTCATGATCTACCGCACCGGCAAACTGAAAGGCGTGTGGATGGTGTCGGCTGTGACGCTGCTCGTCCTGGTCGACATGTGGAGCGTCAACCGCCGCTACCTCAACGATGACATGTTCGTCGACCCGCTCACCAAGGAACAGGTGTTCGCCAAGACCAACGTCGACGCCGAGATACTCCGCGACAAGAGCCTCGACTACCGTGTGCTCAACTTTGCCTCCGACACATTCAACGAGAACGAGACATCCTACTGGCACAAGAGCATCGGCGGTTATCACGCCGCCAAGCTGGCCCGCTATCAGGACCTCATCTCCACCTGCATCGCCCCCGAGATGCAGAAGACCATGAAGGTGTTGCAGGCCAACGGCGACCTGTCGAAGGTAAACGGCGACACCGTCTGCCCCGTCATCAACATGCTCAATGGCAAGTACTTCATCCTGCCCATGCAGGACAACCGCCGCATCGCGATGCTCAATCCCTGGGCCTTCGGCAATGCATGGTTCGCCCATAGCCTCACCTATGTGAACGGCGCCAAGGCCGAGATGAACGCGCTCCAGAAGGCTAACCTGCGCACGGACGCCGTGGCCGACGAGAGCTTCAGCGGTGCGCTGGGCAAGGCCTACAGCCTCGCTGCGCCCGACACGACGGCCAGCATCAGGCTCATCACCTACGAGCCCAACCACCTCGTCTACACCGCCACCACACGCACGCCGGCCGTAGCCGTTATCTCGGAGATCTACTACCCGGGATGGACGGCCACCCTTGACGGCAAGCCCGTAAGCATAGGCCGCGCCGACTATATCCTGCGCGCCGTGAGCATCCCCGCCGGCACACACCGCCTCGAGATGACCTTCGACCCGCAGTCGCTCCATGTCACCGAGACCGTCGCCTACTGCGCCCTCGCCGTGATGCTGCTGGCCCTCGTCTTCCTCGTGCTGCGCGATGTGCGCCGCGGCAAGACGACCGCCACGACCACCGCCGGCAAGACCGACAAGTAACACCCCGCTACAGCATAGCGGCACATATATAAAAAGTCCCGGAGCCTCATCGCTTCGGGACTTTTTTGTGCTCCTCACGCCGCCTTCCGGGGTTCACACCTCCTCCGGAAATGGCTTTTATAAGAATATGAAAATCAGTGCCACTATGAGGGGCGAAACTACAAGGCACATGTTTTCTACTAAGTCCTTTGTAATTTTCCTCAGGTGCTTTGTAGTTTTTCTAATGTGCGGGAAGATTTTTCAGATGATGCGAGACACATTTCTCCCGATGGGTATAATCCCCCGTGCGCAGGAAAGTAAGAATGTGTGTTTCGTGAAATTCCCCGTGCACAGGCGAAATGGATTTTCCAAACAGCCCCTCCGCCGGCACCGTCCTATCCCACCCAAAATAAAAGGCTCCGCGCCGTCACAACGGGAGCTCCCGGATGACATCCTCCGGGAGGAAGATGTCGCAGTCGGCCTTCGAAAGCGGCTGCTCGCGAAGGAAAAGCGCATACACCACATGCCGGCCCTCGGCAAACGGCGCAAGGCTCACCTTCCGCTTCAGTTTGTCCAGCAACCGGTCGGCATAGTCGGCCGCGGTCCATTTGCATTCGCCCACAAGAATGGTATTGCTGTCGTCCTGCGCCTCGGCAACGACGTCAAACTCGAGGTCCTCGTATCCGACAGGCGTCTTGCGGCCCTCCTCGCGGATGGGCGCCTTGCCCCACCAGCGACGCGCCTCCCGCCATGTATGCCCCATCAGCTCATTGCCCGTGACGGCTATCTGGCAGACGCGCTCCCAGACGCCGCCCACATGGTCGTGGAACGACTGCTCCAGCATCCGCTTCACGATGCCGGCGCGGCCGATGGCGATGGCGGACTTGTAGGGCTCGACAAACTTGTAATAGAAAGCCATGAACGGGTCGTCTATCTGATAGAGGGTCTTTTTCGTCTTTTTCTCGCTCTCGCCGAAGGGCACTTCCTTGCGGAGGAAGGCCATCTCGGTCAGGTTGCTGATGGGCTTGAACAGGTCGGCCGTGCTCTTGCCCACCGCGCCGGCGATGTCGGAATATCTGTGCCGCCCGCTGCCTATGGCCGTCATGATCGACGCATACGGGGCTATGTCCGGGGCATCGTCCATGAAAAGCCGCGAAGGCTCGTTGTAGAGGAGTCCGTGCTCGTCGAGCACCAGAGCGTCGACGGCTTCTCCGAGAGAGGCGTACTTCTCCCGCTGTGTCCAGTACTGCGGCACACCGCCCCACACGCTGTATTCCTCGATGAGGCTCGCGGCGTCCAGGTCCATGGCCTTCCGCCAGTGAGGCAGGCGGATGGGCTTCAGGCAGAACTCCTCGTCCGAGCGGCCGTAGAGCGGTTCCGTGCCCTTGATGAGGCTCTGCATCATCCGCTGCGACGAGCCGCAGATCACTATGTTGCAACGCAGTCCTTCGCCGCCCTGCACACGCCGGTCCACTATCCGCTGGAGCGCGGACGGCAGCGAGGGGTCACCGGTTACCATGTAGGGGAACTCGTCCAAGACCAGGGTGGCATTATCCGCGCAGCGGCGGCTGAAGGCGAGGATTATCTCCTCCCAGCCCGGGTATACGGGGCCGTCGAAACCCTCGTAGACCGTGGCGATGGCCCTGGCGAGCAGGGCTATCTGCGTCGCCGGTTCGCTCAGCGCGGCCTCATAATACACGTCCTGCTCTCCGAGCACCTTGCGGATGAGCGTCGACTTGCCCAGACGCCTGCGGCCGTAGAGCACAATGAATGCCGGCGCCGCGGAAGCCAGTGCGCTCCTGAGCCTCCGCTGTTCCCTTTCCCTGTCAATGAATTCCATCTGCCCTGAGTTTGTTTTAAAAATTACTTGTTTCGGAATAACTAATTGCAAAAATAGTTATTTGAAAATTGATTACCAAACTATTGCCATTGTTTTTATTGTCGGGAAAGGAGCGCGCGGGCCTGATGCAACGGAGACGGGGAAAGGGCCGTATTTCTTTAATTTAAACACAAAGCGGGGACATAGCGCGGGAACATTCGCAGAAAAGAGGATTTACATAGCTGATATGCAAAAATTTATTAGTTACTTTGCAATACAGATATTACACCATGGTATTATGAAACATCGTTCTCTACTCCGTATAGCGACTTTCGCGGTCGCGCTCATTGCTCTGGCCGGCTGCCGTGACAGCGGCGAGGAGATGGAAGAGGCGCGCATCTCCACGCGTGTGAACCTCGGGGACACTGTCAGCGAGACGCCGCTGCTGCCCGCCAAGGAGATGCGGGCCGTCTGGATGGCTACCGTCTACGGCATCGACTGGCCCAACACTCTCTACACGCAGGCGGCTCAGAAGCGGCTCTATACAAAATACCTCGACTCCCTCAAGGCTCTGAACATCAACACGGTCTTCTTTCAGGTACGCAGCATGGCCGATGCGTTCTACAACTCGCCTTACGAGCCGTGGAGCCGGTTTATCACGGGCCAGGTGAACAAGAATCCGGGCTACGATGTGCTCAAGTTTCTCATCGACGAGGCCCACAAGCGCTGCATGAGCTTCCACGCGTGGATTAATCCCTATCGCATAGCCACGCGCTCCGACAATACGAAATCGTTCCCCGCGCTGGACAGCCGCATCCCGAAGACGCTCATCAAGGACTACAATAAGATCCGCGTGTTCAATCCCGCCCTGCCGGAGACCCGCGCATATCTGGACACCATTGTCAAGGACCTCATCACCAAGTACAACGTCGACGGCATCCACATGGACGACTACTTCTACCCGAGCCTGACGAGCGGCGAGAGCATGAACGACGATGCCGAGTACAAGAAATACGGCGGCAGCTTTTCCGACATCACCAACTGGCGCAGGGAGAATGTCAACCTGATGGTGCAGAGCCTGCAGAAGGTCATCAGAGAGACGCGACGGGAGGTGGTGTTCTCCATCTCGCCGCAGGGCAATGTGGAGAACGACTACAACGGGCAGTATGCCGACGTGGCCAAATGGATGTCGCGCGGATGGCTCGACGTGATGATCCCGCAGATCTACTACCCCACTGGCACAGCGAGCACCAACTTCAATGCGCGCCTCGACTGGTGGAGCTCGCACGCCTACCGCTGCAATCTGCTCATAGGCTACGGTGTCTACCGCTTCGACCCCAACTCGACGACGGCCAAGTTCCGCACCAACGCGATGCTGGCCGAGCAGTTTGCCCTGGCAGCCAAGAAAAAGAAGGTGACGGGCGCTGTGCTCTACTCGACGATAAGCCTGAAGAACAACAAGTGTGACGTAAAGTCGGTGATCCGCAAGCAGTACGCCAAGAAGGCGCTCATCCCCTTCTACGGCAAGTACACCCAGGTCAAACCGTCGGCGCCGGAGAATGTGGAGCTCGTCAAGGGCGGCACACTCTGCTGGGATCCGGTCAAGGACTGCTACTACGCCGTCTACAGCAGCAATGGCGATCACAAGACAGCCACTCTCGAGGCCGTCACGACCTCTACGAGCTATGCGCTGAGCCGCGAAGGGAAATACTTCGTCACGGCGGTGAGCAAGAAGGACAACGCCGAGAGCGCCATCTCCACCATCCTGCTCTGCAAGAAGGCTGACATCCCCACGGGCATCACGGAGGTGAGAATCGACAAATAAGACAGGACAAAATACACATATACATATGAGACGACAATTGTTCACCCTGCTCCTGGCTGTGCCTCTGACAGCGGGAGCGCAGATATTCAGCGTGAGCTCAGAGCGTACCGTCGCCCTTCCGGACAGCACGTCGCAGGTAGCGGCCATCAGTCCGCGCGGCGACTTCCTGCTGCTCACCGACGCGGAGAATAACGGCCTCAGGAAATACGACCTCACCACGGGTGCCATCACTCCCATCACCACTGCATCGGGCGCTGGCTACGGCGTGGAGCTCTCGGCCGACGGCACAAAGGCTGTCTACCGCGAGATCACCTACGACCAGCATCACCTGCGCTACACCTCGCTCCATGTGGCGGACCTGAGCGGCGGGAAGTCGCGCCAGGTGGTGAAGCCCACACGCTCCCTGCAGGGCTACAGCGTCGACGGCGGGCAGCTCAGCACTACGCAGGCGGGGATGTCGCGTTCGCGCGTCATCGCAGGCGGCAGCTCCGTCTCCACCTCCCGCCCCGCGCTCTCCATCGACAACGGACAACTGATGATAAGCCGCGACGGCGGCGAGGCTACCGTGTTCTCGCCCCTGGGCACCGACAAGAGTTACATCTGGCCCTCGCTCTCGCCCTCGGGCAGCAAGGTGCTCTTCTATGTGGGCGGCGAAGGCGCTTACGTGTGCAGCCTCGACGGCAGCAATCCCGTCTCGCTCGGCATACTGCGCGCCCCGAAATGGTATGACGACAACACGGTGGTGGGCATGTACGACGAAGACGACGGCGTAGCGGTCTACGCCTCGCGCATCATCGCCGCCACGCTCGACGGCCGGCGGCAGACGCTCTCGCCCGACAGCATAGTGGCCATGTATCCGCAGGTAGCCCCCGAAGCGGGCCGCATCACCTATTCCACCCCGGAGGGCGGCACACGTATCATCGACGTTAAAAAATAGACCGGCATGAAAAAGTTATTCTTCGCTATTGCAGCCCTGCTCATATGCACCGGCATCGCCGCCCAGAACAGCTCGGACGTGCGCATCTACCTCAACGCGGGCCACGGAAGCTGGGGCCCGAACGATCGCCCCATGCCCACCATTCCCTACCCCAACCTCGCCTCGACGGGACGCCCCGACACGTGCGGATTCTATGAGAGCAACACCAATCTCTGGAAGATACTCAAGCTCGGAGAGACCCTCGAGAAGATGGGCGTCAAGAGAAAGAACATCATGTACTCGCGCCGCAAGAACGGGCCCTATCCCTATGTCAAGGGCGCGGCCAACGAGGCAAAATACAATCGCTCCCTCTCCGAGATATCCGCAGAGGTGGAGGCCAACAACATGGACATGTTCATCTCCATACACTCCAACGCCGCCTCCGAAGCCTCTACGGCCAACTATCCCCTGATCCTCTACCGCGGCAATGATGGTGACGGCGGCGACCTCGCAAAGGGAAGCCGCGCCATGAGCCAGGCCATCTGGGGCCCCCACTACATGGACGAGCTCGACCCGCAGAGCGCCTACAGCCGCACCAACATGAACATTCGCGGCGACCTCGACTTCTATCACGGCGACTATCCCGTCACCAACCGCTACTCCGGCGTCACCTACCACGGCTACCTCGGTGTGCTCAAGCACGGTGTACCGGGATTTCTGCTCGAAGGATTCTATCACACCTACCAGCCCGCGCGCCATCGCGCCCTCAACAAGGACTACTGCGGCGAGGAAGGTGTTCGTGTAGCCCGCGGTGTGTGCAACTATTTCGGTCTGACGCCCGAGACGACGGGCTATGTGATGGGCACAGTGAAAGACCTCAAAAACAAGATAGTCAACGACCTGTTCCACTACGCTTCGGGCTCGATAGACCAGTGGATGCCGGTCAACGGAGCCACCGTGCGCCTCATGCAGAACGGTCAGGAGGTGGCCTCCTACCAGGTGGACACGCTCTACAACGGCATCTTCTACTTCGAAGGCATCGCCCCGGGCAGCTACACGCTCCAGGTGGAAGCCGAGGGCTACGAACCGCTCTCAGGCACCTACACCCGTCCTATCCAGGTCAAGGCCAATGCTACCACTTACGTCAACCTGCGCGTCGAGAAGATACCGCCAGTCATCCACTACGACAACTATCCCACGCCGGACCAGCCCGCTTACGTCGGGCTACCGGGTGAATTTGAGATGCAGCGCACCACCAAGACCTACACATCGCTCAGCGGGACGATAAAGCGCGTCCTCTTCCGCGGCGACTCGGCCGTCGTGCTAACAGAGAGCAGCCAGAAGCCGCGTCTCTACCTCATCAATCTCAAGAGCAGCGTCATCTCGCGCACCATCAGCACCACCGGCATTGCCAAGCTCGACACGACCAACGACGGCGAGATAGTGGCGCTCAACGACATCGCCTTCAGCGCCGACGGCAAGCTCATCGGCATCAACAAGGTGGTCAATCAGTACAGCGACGCCCAGGTGGACAGCGGCTACAAGCGCGGCACACTGCGCCTCTACAAGTGGGACAGCTACGCCTCCAGCCCCGTGCTGTGGGCCTCCACGCAGAGCTCGGCAAACTTCTACCGGGCAACCATGGGCGACGCCCTGACGGTGAGCGGAGACAGCAAGGACTGCCGCGTCACCACTACGGCCACCACCATGTCGGCCTCCGGCGGCATGAGGATGCTCTGCCTCCACATCACCGGCGACACGATAGAGAGCACGACATTCACCGAGAAGACCATCAATAATGGCAACTTCTCCACCTCGCGTCTGGGGGGCAACCTGTCCCTCGTTGTCTCGCCGCGCGCCGATTCGCTCCTGGTGATCGACGGCAACGCGTCGCTCCCCATCGAGTTTGAGCCCGCCGCCACCAACAATGTCGACAGCCGCATCGTCAGCACCTTCACCGAGCAGGCGGACGACAGCGTGGGCACCGTCGCCACGGGCGCCACGTTCTTCAAATACGGCGGCCGCAATGTCATGGTCACGCCGTATATCACCTCCGGCCAGGTGAAGGGCATTAAGCTCTACGACATAACCGACGGCCTCGACCACGCAGTCATGACCGAGATCAATGGCGAGGCTGTCAGCTACGGCACAGCCATCCCATTCCTGGCCACAGGCAGCAAGGTGTCGGGCCGCGACCTCACGCTCTACCTCGTCGAGGGCCGCCGCTTCATCCGCTACACCACCGTCGGCAAGACACAGCCCACCCAGGCCGGCATCACGGCCTACGCTCTCAAAGCCGCGCAGAGCAGCGACGGGGAGAACTACACATTCTCCTTCACCGCCAACACACAGCCCCGCGAGGCCCGCATATTGCTCTACGACGCCACGACGGGAGAGAAATGCGACAGTATAAGCGTCGACAGCCCCGTCAAGGGTGAGAACAATGTCACGGTGCCCGTCAGCAGTCTGCCCCTCCAGGACGGCGGCCGGCTGAAGTGGGCCGTATGGCTGCGTGCGCTGCCCGTCACGGACATCGTACGCCTCAACTCCTCCGAGAGCAACACCTACACCTCGGCCTTCTCAGCCATCGACGACGATACCAACTCGCCCTACTTTGGCAATATCTACCTCTACGACTACGTTCAGAGCGACAAGAGCGCCAGCGGCCTCTATGTCTACTCGCCCTCCTACACTCGCGCCAACAGCACTCCGCTCGGCGCCGGCATCATGCAGACGGGCTACCGCATCGCCACGGGCGAAGGCGGCAGGGTCTACATCCCCGACTACAGCGACAGCCACCCGGGCGTCTACGTCATGCAGATGCCTGAGAGCAGCGCGTTCAGGCCTTTCTTCAGCGGCACGGCATCCTCTGCGGGCCTCATCACCAACGGCAGCGCACAGGTCGGCAGCTCCTCGCCCGCCGTGGCTGTAAAGGACGGCAAGCTCTACGCCGTACTGGAGGATATGGGCAATAATATAGGCGTCTACGACATAGGCACAGGCGACGCCGTGAAGGGCACATGGAGCCAGGCGCCCACTAAGATACTCTCCGTCGGTTCGCTCCTGCTCAACGGCAACTGCGCCCTCTACCCCGACCCCGTGCACGACGGCGTCTGGGTGAGCCAGATACGCTACGCGGGCAACAACACCGCCGCCGTGCCGTCGCTCATCTACGTGGACGGCAATGGCAATACGCTCTTCAACTCGGGTTCTGACGCCTTTGCCCCGCATCTCAACGGTTCCTCCGGCGCCGGATTTGCCGTCTCGCGCGACGACAGCACGCTCGTCATCAACGATGCCTCCGGCCGCCTGCAGTTCTTCCGCATCAGCTGGGACGGCAGCACGCCGACGCTCACCCCGCTGTGGACCTACACCACCGACGTGGTCAACACCTCCGCGCGCAACTCGATCTACCAGATGTCCTTTGACCGCGGCGGCAACCTGATCTGCACAGGCTCGGCCCTCGGCGTCTACACCGTGCCCCGCGCCGTCAACGTGACGCTGATCCCCGCGCCCGAGAGCAACGAGATAGTCAACGCTATCCATGAGGTCAAGGCCGGCAAGTCCGCCGCGCTCAGCTACAACGCCGCGACGCTCACGGTGAGCCGTCCCGCAGGAGTGACGGGCGCCATCACGGCCTTCGACACGACCGGCGCGCAGGTAGCCCTCAGCCACGGCAGCACGCTCTCGCTGCAAGGCCTGCTGAAGGGCGTCTACATCGTGAAGTGTGGCGCACTCCGGCCCATCAAGGTGAGAGTAAAATAAATCAAGCCTTGCTCCGGGCTATTCCTTCGAGAGATTAGCTCACGCAAGTATAAGATGAAATAAATCCTCCATCGCGCAATACAAAGGCGGGGACGCTTCTTTAAGGGCGTCCCCGCCTTTGTTTTCATTCTGTGTGCGGGGCGTTAGCCGGGAGGGCCGCTGCAGCACGGCCCGCCAGCCGCCGCATAAGGTATTGAAGGGTATAATGCACAATGCGCAACTACTTCTATTGTGAGGCTCTTGCACCGCAAATACTTCGCGCTAGGCCTTATTGGGCATGCGGCCGTTAAGGGCAACGACCCTCCCAGCTATAAATTCGCCATACGAAACAACGACGTTTTTCCTTCTTATTGGGAAAGGCATTCCCCATCACTTCAAAAACCTTCCGCATGCGCGGATACTCACATAGGACATGAGGAAAACTACATTTGAGATAGTTCAAAACGTCTCAAATGTAGTTTTGGCCTTCCGGTGGCACTGAAAATCATATATTTACAAAGGGGCTAAAATCGCCATTTCCGGGGTCGCAGAAAAGCGCATTCTACACAATTTGCCATATTGCTGGGCGGTCTGATAAGAGCGAAGATTAATAATGTGAGCGACGCTGGCTGAGAGGGCCGCTGCCCTCAGCGGCCACATTCCGCTTTACAGGCAATTTTGCTA
>OMUV01000170.1 GCA_900314335.1 uncultured Prevotellaceae bacterium
CCGAGGCAGGAGCGCAGCGCGATTGAACGTAGGCGTAAAAACTGTGAAAAGCATACTTTAGATGCGAATTAATCTTACTAAATCCATTCTCTCTATAAAAAAGAAAGACCGAAAAAAGTGTCTATCATAGTTTTACCTGAAGGCCGGGCGATAGAGCTTATTGTAATCATAATTGTGATCGTATTCGTAATTCTGCCAGCACGCATCTCCGTTGCGATATCCGTTGGTCATAAATGTTTTGTATGGATAGAGATACATATTGGCATTCCAGCTAGTATATATACGGATATATAATCCAAAGCATAATACAATCATTAGCACAGGTACGTAGGCTTTTATAGTTCTTGACGAACAGATGTTGGTAAGAGTTGCTATCAATCCTATCATATAATACCAGCTTAGGCGTCCTCCGTTATCGCTTCGTATAAAGAACAAAAGAACGCCGCAGAACACGATGGCCATGTTTAAAAGCACAATATTCATGCGCGTAGGCGTAATATTGCGATAGTTGGTGAGAATTATGAAGAGAAAGAATGTCGCTTCCAGAAAATATTTTATTCTGAATGCAGAAGATGCATCTACAGCATTGTTCCTCTCGTATTCAGAAACTTCACCATATGCATTGAAAAGTGCGTTGGGTATTGGAGAAAGCCCCAAGATAAGGGTAATGCCCATAACTATAAGCACCTTTTCTGTGTCAAACCGTCGGATAGGCACGAAATACATGGGCAGAAATATCAAGGCCGAATTGTGTAAGGAATATCCTATGGCGCAGACGATGAGAAATTTCAGCAGCTTTCGCTCAGCAATATAACGCACGCCTAACCAGACCACAGTAGCCGCCAATACCTGCCTCAGGTAGGTGAAGCTGAAGAAGAACCATAGGCCCATGAAGAGAATTAGCGCAAAAGGATAGTTGGACGCATATCTCTTGAGGTCGACGAAAAGCAAGGTGTAGATCAGAATAGTAATCGAGAGTATAAAGATATACCTGTTGGCTGTATATTGTGATATCAGCACATTGAGCAGGTAGTAGCCCCATTCTCCTTTAAATATGAATGAATTTCTGGTGGCAGAGAAGTCTCCACCATTAGTGGTGACGTCAGCAATACGATCGAACACTTCTCCGTAGATATATCGGTCGTAACCGCCAAGCATGTCGGACATGCCTACGAAAAAAGCCAAAAATAACAGATAAATAAACAATAAGACTGAGTTCTTCTTCTGAGCTGTGTCACCTATGAGAACATAAAAAAGTATTGGAACGAAGAATATTATTAGATATAGCCACATGGGGATAAATGATATTTGCTCCGACTTCGCCCTATGGGAGGCAGCCGGTATAGTGAGAATGATTAATCAGTAGTGTAGTCGACGGATGAAAGATTGTTTGCGGTATCGCCAAACAGCTCTTGGGCTATCTGACTCGGCGAATGAAATAGCAGAACATTGTCTCTGCCTTGAGAGGCCATTCGTTCATAGATGTTCGCGCTTGAGGGGATTTTACGCAGGATGTCTATGGCTTCGTCAGGATGGCGGTAAATGATGCAACTCTCTCCGTCTTTTACCGCTATGTTTTCGAGTGCAAGTGGTGTACCTATTACCAAGAGTCCATTGACAATGGCATCAAGTACTTTGCCCTTTGTGCCTGTTCCGACATCTATAGCGTTGATCTGTATGTCGTGCTGCTGTAGTTCTGCGATATAGTCTGGAGCAAAGAGAACGATGTGCGCTTTCCATCCTGCTTTAGTCATCTTTTCGCATAGATGTTCCCATCCGGCGCCGAGAAATGTGACCTCGTAGCTATCGCGAAGCTCCTGACTATGTGCTATCATTGCGTCGATGAGAGACGCAGAGGCATGAGCACTGTAAATGTCGCAGCGACCAGCAAAGAGTAAGCGTATGCGGGGATGATGAAATGCGATATTGCGCTGTTTGTAGGCATAGTGCGGATGGCGGAGGAACAAAGCTTTGGCTGTAGGATTTTCTCCCCTATAGAAAGCAGCGTCTGCCTCACCTACAAAGTGGTAAGTAACTTCTTTAGTCCAAAGCTCTCGCTCCATAGTGCGATATTGGCGATAGCCGAAGCAATAGCGTATCTTTTGTAGGGCTGTTCTGGTCATAAAATTGATGGCCAGAACGCGATGATAGTACATGGCTTCAGAGTCGGGCATAGTTACGATGCGGCGGCTCTTGGGAAAAAGCCTTGCCAGGCCGGCTAGTTCCTCTCCATAAATCCAGATAATGTCCGGTTGACTATCTTTGATGTCATTCACGTCCCCCTTAGACAGTTGGCAATAGGCCAGAAATGGATAGCGCAGGAACGCTCTGAGCGCTGAGAGGTGAAGGCGTAGCATCAGCTTTATCCAAGATGGACGCTGTAGGATATGTATCTTGGCGTCTAAGGCCTTTTCTGTTTCTCTAATTCCGGCATCATCAATGTCGTTGATATTGTAGCTCCATATCTCAAAGGAATAATTTCCGGATTCCTTAGCACCCCAGATAAGGTGAAAAGGCAGGGCAGATGCCGCCCTTACATTATTGAACGTAGGAGTGGATAGAGAGATAAGTGAAACCCGCGTCATGATACGGTTTTCTTGTAAAAGCTCATTCTAACTGATTAAGGATTCTCGATTAAGAATGAAAGTAAACAGATTCTTTTTCCAATTGCCGAATTGTGTAGTTAACGGATACAGTCCTGCTTCTCGCATTTTGTTTATAACCGCTTTGTTGATTCCGTTACTTTTCCATTTGCTCCTATTGACATATAAGTTATAAACCATGCCAAATAGAATGTCTTTAGAGCGAGTCATAATTACTTCGCTCAACACTTTGTCTTTACTTTCAAAGTCTTTAGATAACTTTTGAAATGACTTAATAATTACTATATCGTCAGAAAGGTACTTTATCTTTTTTTCCGGCTTGGAAGATTGACTTGTAGAGTTTGGATGGAGTATATATACGTATGGATGCAAATCAGAGAAATATACTTTTTCGGCGTGAGCAAAGAGTCTATAAGACAGTTCAACATCCTGATGTGTTATACCCACCTTGAAAAATAAATGCCGTTCAATAATGAGTATCTTTTTAATAATAAGCGCACATACGGATGAAGGATTATATCCATCGATTATGGCTTCTCTGCCGCTCATTCTCATATTATGGGCTAATGCAGGTTGATCGCATTCGATCTTAACAAAGGTGCCGTCTTCTTTTACTTGCTTTAATTGAACGGCCAGAATGTCTAACTCTCTATTTTCATTGAGAAGCTCTAATATAGGGACTAAATGTTTATCCAGCATATCGTCTGCATCCACACACCAGACATATTCTCCCTTCGCAACGCGGATCCCGTAGTTGCGGGCAGTGCTCTGCCCCTGATTCTCCTGACTGTAATAAGATAGATTAGGGTGGTCCTTAATGTATTCGGCAACATTCTCCGGGCCTTTGTCTGCAGAACCGTCGTTTACAACTACTACCTCATAGCTGCTGGCAGGAAGGTCGGAACCGAAGACGGAGTCAAGACAATTTCCGATGTACTTCTCTGCGTTGTACATCGGAATTATAATAGAGAGCTTGTATTTATAATCTTCCATCTATCTGCTTTCTGTCTACGATGCCTTTTACATCATACACAACACCCTTGTCTCTGTCAGCAAGGAAGTCGCGCATATTGCAACTCTTAAACTCATTGTGCGCCACGCATAGCATCACGGCGTCATAAAGCCTCTTGTGTGCATCGAGTCCGTCGTTCATTATGTCTATGCCGTAGGCGCTCTTCACTCGGTCACGGTCCGCCCAAGGATCGTAGATAACAATATTGTCCGTATACTCTTTCAATGTATGATAGATGTCCACGACTTTGGTGTTGCGGATGTCCGGGCAATTCTCCTTGAAGGTGATACCGAGCAATAGAATCCTGGCATCCTTTACCAGAACGCCCTTCTTGTTCATAAGCTTTATCATCTGACCAGCCACATAGTCGCCCATGCCGTCGTTGAGCCTGCGGGCGTTTGACATGACGCGCGGTAGCACGCCGTAGACCTGTGCCTTCTGTATGAGGTAATAGGGGTCGACGCTGATGCAGTGGCCACCGACAAGGCCGGGACTGAGCTTGATGAAGTTCCATTTGCTCGAGGCTGCGTCTATGACATCGTGAGTGTCGATGCCCATGGCGTTGAAAATCTTTGCCAGCTCGTTCATGAAGGCAATGTTTACATCGCGCTGGGAGTTCTCGATGATCTTGGAGGCCTCGGCCACCTTGATAGAAGGAGCCTTGTGAGTGCCATTGACGAGAACGGTGTTGTAGACTCTGTCCACGATGTCTGCTATCTCAGGGGTGCTGCCGGAGGTGACTTTCTTAATCTTCTCCACCGTATGGAGCTTGTCGCCGGGGTTGATACGCTCTGGAGAATAGCCAGCAAAGAAGTCCTTGTTATATTTTAGTCCGGAAGTTTTTTCTACTACGGGCAGGCATTCCTCTTCGGTTACACCCGGGTATACAGTGGATTCATAAACAACGATGTCTCCCTTTGAGATGACCTTGCCAACCGTTTCGCTCGCGCCCCACAAGGGCTTCAGGTCAGGGTGATTGTTCGCATCTACCGGCGTAGGTACTGCCACGACATAGAAGTTTGCACTTTTGATTTCCTCGAGATTTGCGGTACAACGGAACCCATGATTACGAATGGCGTCATGTAGTAGCTCATCGCTTACTTCCAGCGTGGCGTCGTGTCCTTGCATAAGGGCATCGACGCGCTGTTTGTTCAGGTCGTAGCCAATGGTCTTAAACTTAGTAGAAAACAGCCTGGCCAGTGGCAGTCCCACATACCCGAGGCCGATGACAGCAATTCTAATCTCTTTCATGATTATAATGATTAATGATTCTTCTTATACGTGTATACTAAAGACAATGGAATATAGGTAAAACTCTTTATCTTTAAATAAAGTATTGGAGAGTATAAAACAGTCCATATTGTTGAAGTAATTGATGCCTTCGCGACTTCTTTGCAATAAGTGTCATACAGATCGTGAAGATTAAATCCCTGTTCTAGAAGAAGGCTGAACCCGTTTTTGAAATTAGTGAAATCTTTTCTTCTCAAGAGAATATAAAGGTTCTGGCTAAGTCCATCTTCTGCAATGTGACGGCCGATGGCCCTGAAGAATTTTACCTCCCGGCCTAATATTGAGATGGTAGTAAGAATCATCTCTGCGCTTTTTTGCTTGCTTACCGAGTTTGCTCTTGTCGTAGCGCAATAGAGACACCGTCTGTCTGCCGTGATTTTCCCTGCATAATACCCCAGAGTATAAGCAAACGTAGTATCGTTATGAATCGGAGTCTCGTCAAAGGCGATATGATGCTGGTCTATAATTCGCTTTTTTATGATTTTGCATACAGGTACTCCGAAGAAATATCTGAGCTTGTCCTCGCCCTCCGCCTTGTCCCTGAACCACGAATCTACCATTGCATTAAGGTAGCCTGTCCTGTCCCCATTAGCATAGGTCTCGCTGTCTACGCAATTGGACTTGAAATAGACTATATCGCAGTCTGTATTCCGGTATTCATCGAGTATGTCACCTACGCAGTAATTAAAGAAATCATCAGAGTCACAAAAGATGACGAGTTCTCCCTTTGCTGCCTTCAGACCGTCGTTACGGGCGGCGCCTCCTCCTCCGTTCTTGTCCCGCTCTATTAACTTTATCTGCTCAGGACGCTCATTACATATTTTCCGGACGGCCTGCAGATTCCCCTTACTGCTGGCATCATCCACCACAATGATTTCGGTATCGTCGCGCCGGGGTATAGATGCGATGCACCTCTTGAGTAGCCGGGGGATATCATGATGGGGAATGATGATCGAATATTTCATCTAAAGTTCTAATATAAAGGCCCGCAGAATTCAGCCGAGGCCAGTATTATCCTTGCTCTAGTTCCTTATATATTGCCTTTACCTTTTCTAAGCATGCCTCAGGAGAGAAGTATTTTAAAATCAGATTTCTGTTGTCCACTCTCAGACTGTCAGGCAACGGCTTATCAAGAGCCTCTTTAGTCAGGTCTTGCTGTATGCTAAACACAGAAAACCCCCTGCTTTTATAGTAATTGAATGCCACGGAAGTATCAGACAAAAAGACATTGCAGCCAAGCCATAACGCAGTATTAACATTGCCTATTGCCTGCTGCCGCTCATGCCCCATTATGACATTGCCGCATCTCTGTATAACCGATTCAAACTCACTGTAAGGCAGGAAGTCAGTGATGGGATGAAAATTGCTTCCGAAAAGTTCATGGCCACTGTCTGTTATTGTATCCCTATATTTTTGCGTCCCACCATAGCTGAGGAAGGAATATACCTTGCGGTTAATGCCCCGCTCGCGGAGCAGGTTGTAAACATCGAGATGATTATTTGTCGGGTCTCCGGAGTTTCCTACAAGAATATCATATGACGAGCAATACGGTTGTGATATATTTTCTTTTGTCCGGTCTGAATTAAGAGGAAAATAATTAAAGTCTATACTCTTGGCTTTAAAAAAAGAGTTCTTATTAATCAGGTCATACTCCGGGGGTAAGACTCCGGAGAAATAATCCACTCGATGGATTGCCGCTTCAATCTCCTTCCTGTGCTTAAGAAAGCTCACAGCTCTATGAAACTTTTCCCACAGATTGTTCTTTTTCTCACTTGATACTAATCGCTTGGTTAGCTTATGAAATAATTTGATTTTTACAAATGGATAAGGTACGGGCATACTATAGATATCATATCCCCAGGCAATCCAAACGACCTTTATCCGAGGAGGAATTCTTTTAATTAAATAAAAAGGTAAAGACGACAAAGAATGAATGATGATTGCATCAACAGTGCGTGATTGCAGATAATTTAAGAATTCATTCTCAAGAACAAACTCTACCATAGAAGAAAGAGCTACATGTTTAAGGTCCTTTTTCGCTCCGATAATGATGTATTTATGTTCAACAGGATAAGTGTCTGCATTGAAAGCACTCATAATGCCATCAAAGAATTTCTCATCTCGTATGCAATTTAATATATGTAGCATATTTAACTTTATGTGATTGGTCGTATTAATTGAGGAGTGAAGAAGGGTATTTCTATGCTATTTTTTTAATATAGTGCTAAGAACATACTTGA
>OMUV01000176.1 GCA_900314335.1 uncultured Prevotellaceae bacterium
ATTATGTCCGCAGGGAACATGAGATTTTACAAAAACAAAACCTCCGGTAGGCGGGCCTGCATGCAGAGGCGGCAACATAATCTCATATGTTGCCTGATCGAGGCTACTGTAAATGCGGGGCTACATGCAGAGGCGGTAGCGGGCGCCGCTCAGGCTGCGCAATATGCCGCGCATCTCCATGTCAAAGAGCATCGGCATCAGTTTCGCTATCGATATGCCCGTCTCGAGGGCGAGGGCGTTGACCTGCTTGTCGTCGCCACCCCTGAGGGCGTCCACGACCTTCTGCTCGTCGGCGTTGAGCTCGGGGAAGAGCTCCGGTTCGCGCTTCGGGCGGCGCTTGCCGTCCTTCCTGGTCTCCCATCCGAGCGAGGCGGCTATGCTCTCGGCCGAGAGGGCTATCTCGGCCTCGCGGCTGAGGATCATCGCATTGCAGCCCTCGGAGAATTCGTCGCTCACCCTTCCCGGGAAGGCGAACACCTCGTGCTCGTAGCCCGTGGCCATCGAGGCGGTGATGAGTCCTCCGCCCTTGGCGGCGCTCTCGACGACCACTGTGGCGGTAGTCATGCCGGCGATGATGCGGTTGCGGCGTATGAAATTCTGACGGTCGGGATTGGTGCCGGAGGGGAATTCGGTGAGAAGGCCGCCATTACAGAGCATCTCCTCGGCAGTGCGGCGGTGCATGGAGGGATAGATGCGGTCGAGGCCGTGGGCCAGCACCGCCACGGTGGGCAGGCCGGCGGCGAGGGCTCCGCGGTGGGCGTTGATGTCTATGCCGTAGGCCAGGCCGCTGACGATCAGTGTATCGGGGCACAGGTCGGCGAGCTCGCGTGTCAGGCGGGCGCAGATGTCCTTGCCGTACTCGGTGCAGCGGCGTGTGCCCACCACCGAGAGGGAGCGGGGCGCGTTGAGGTCGGCCGTGCCACGGTAGAAGAGCATGAGCGGCGCGTCGGTGCAGCCGCGCAGCAGCGCGGGATAGGCGGTGCTGTCGATCGAGAGGCAGCGGATGTCGTGCTTCGCAGCGAACTCGAACTCCCGCTTCGCCTCGTCCATCGTCTCGTCCAGCCGTTCGACGCCCTCGACGAGTTTGTCATTCGCCTCGGGAAGCAGGGCGCGGATATCGCTGCGGTATTCCCAAACATTATGCCCTCCGCCGCCGGCTCTCCACACCTCGGCGGCCTGCGTGGGGCTGTAGCGGAAGGCCAGCGCGAGAGCCAGATCGTAGATTCCCTCTTCGTCTGTCATAGCTCTCCCCTGGTAAAGCTCTCTATCTTCTCCTCGAGCTCGGGACAACGGCCCAGCCTGCCGCCCACGAGGCACACGATGTCTACCCTCGAGGAGAAGGCCATCACATCGTCGGGCAGGCGGAAGATGTCCTGGTAGAACACATAGCGCAGGCCCTCGCGGGCGAAGGCCAGACGGCTCACAAACTCGTCGTCGCTCCTGAGCGGCTTCTTGAAGCGCATGTTCATCTCGGCCACCACGGCGTCCGTGCCACGGTCGTGGAGCTCGGCGAAACTCATGCCGAGGCGATGCAGGAACATGTGGCGCGTGTGCTCGGTATAGTGCTGATAGTTGGCATTGTTTACTATTCCCTGAAGGTCGCACTCGTAGTCGCGCACCTCCATGCGGTATTCGAAGATATAATCAGGCTTCTTCATTGTTGGCATTATGATGAACGGGACGGCTCAGAAAGTCGGCGCCGAAAGCGCAGCGCAGACAGTCGCGGCGGTCGCAGTAGTTCTTTTTGAGATGTATGAGCGCCTGCGAGCCGGCCGCGGAGTGAACGGCTACGCCGACCTCTTTCCAGGAACGGGTGATGAAGTTGTTCTCAGGCGGTATCTGGTCGTAGAGCGCCCAGCCCTGCCGCTCGAGCGCCGTGTCGCCGCGATAGCGTCCTATGGCCACCAGCAGGGGCACGACACTGTTGAGCACGAGCAGATTGAGCGTAGAGGATTGCAGGCATTTATCGCTCTCGGGGCTCGGCCGTCCGAAGCAGTAATGCGTGCGCCAGTAGCCGGAGACACCGGTCCTGAGACGGTCGCGCACCTCGCGGAGGCTGCCCTTCTCGACGAGCGAGGAGAGGGACACAGCGCCGCGGACATAGAGGTGGGCAAGCTGTGCGAGGCGGATGTGGGGGAAGTTCTGCGGCCTTGTCCTGAGCATGCGCCACCGCTCCATGGGCATCGGAGTGAGGCCGAACTTATGGGCGAGAAATGCGTACTCGGTGGCGTAACGATTGAAGGCCCTGAGCGTGGCGGGGTCGCGGCGGCACTGCTCCGTGAGCGCACTCTCGTCCAGCAGTCCCGCCTGCCCGAGAAACAGCGACTCGATCTGGAGCAGATTGTCACGGTGTTTGCCGGCGTCGCTCAGCGAGATGTGCTCGGCCCATTCCTCAAAGGCGTCGCCGTTAATGCCGAAGCCGAAATTGCGCGCCAGGGTGATGAAGCAGACCCGCTCCCAGTCGCCGCCGGAGCGCTTGAGGGTGTCGGCGATACGCCTGACCTTGCCGTTCATACGCTCCTCGGTGAGCTGGCGCAGCATGCGCTCTATCCTGCCGCCGTCGATGGTGGGAATATATCGGTAGCACGGGGGAAACTTGTCCTCGCGGACCAATTCGGAATAGTTGTCCTCCACCTCGCGGGGCACATGGAGCACAAACTGCGGAAGCTGTGTGCCGTTGATGTCCTTCACCTCCACATCGGGCTCCTCCACCACATGCAGCACTATATTGCCGTAGCGGGGATCGCGGTCGTGGCCGTGGCGATACCAGTCGCTGCTGCGTGTGTGCAGCTCCACATTGCCCGCCATCTCCATGCCGTCCAGCCGCACCACGGCGCCGAAGAAATCAGGCCCCGCATCCGTGTTGTGCACGCCGGGATTGATGATCTCTATCGGCCTGCTGTCCGTCGTATGCAACTGCCCGGGCGGGTAGAGACGCTTCTGCCATGTGAAGTGGAGCAACCTTTCCATCGTCTATGAGAAAAGTGAAGGCGGATCTTCATTGTCGGAGCCCTCTGCATTATTATTTCCGCCGCCGATACCGTTATTTCCGCCGCCGGAGCCGTTTCCGCCGTTATCAGCGCTATTATCGCCGCCGTTATTGGCGTCTGCGTTATCGCCGTCTGCGCCCTCTGCTTCATCGCCGGCCTCCTGCTCATCGCTCTCAGCCGGAGTTAGAGTCGAGGGTATCTGCTCCACGCTCTCCACGTCCCACATCGTGAGGCGTTTGCCGCGGGCCTTGAAACTCTTGACGCCGACAAATTCGGTAGCTTCCACCTCGAAGGGATCACGGAAAGCGTCTGCGCCGCCCGGCGTGATGCGGAAGCGGCAGAATGCGTCGTTGGTAAGAATGATCAACTGCGACTTGCCGACTGCGCTCTCCTCTGCCCCGTCCCCGCTGAGGAAGTTCTGCGGCTTGCGCGAGAGCTCCATCCGGAAGCGCTTTAGGTAGAGGTAATCGTTCTGCGAGGCGTCCCTCAGCACCGCGGTCCAGACGGCGTCGGCGTCCCAGCGGCAGATGCGCAGGAGGTCGGGCTCGTAGTGGTTGTTGAGGTCGAAGTCGGTGGTGTAGAATGTGCCGTCGGGCAGCACCACGAGGATTCTGTCGCCGCCCTTGAACTCGCCCAGATAGTCGCCTCTGCCATCGATATTGAGGCGCGAGATGGCACGGTCAAACCAGAGCCTGCTGCCGCCGAGGGTCGAGACACCGCGGCTCTTGAGGTTGACGCGGTAGATGTCGTGACGTGTGAGCAGGTTGCCGCGGCTCTGACGGCCCTTGATCTGGAGATCGCCGAAGTCCTTCTCGAAGGAAGTCTTCTTGATCTTGGGATTGGGCTTCAGGACCACCCTGATCACCTCGGCCTCGCCTGCGGGATTGGCGGAGAAGTAGACGACGCGGCTGCCGGGCTTCCCCTGCGTGAGGTCGTACTCGCGGTCGTGCGTCACGGCGGCCACATTAAAGCGCTTATAGTAGTAGGCGCCGCCCTTGCCGTCGCGGTAGACGGCGTTGTAGGTGGTGCGCTTGTCGCCCTTGCGGTAGACGGCGAGGTGGATAATCTCCGCCTTGCGCTTCTCCTTCTTGCTGCGCTCCGTCTCCCCGACAAAGAGTTTGTCGGCTATATGTGTCACCTTGTATGTGCCGTCGCGGTAGAAAATTATCACGTCGTCGATGTCCGAACAATTCTCTACAAACTCGTCCTTCTTGAGAGCCGTACCGATAAAGCCGTCGGCGCGGTTGATGTAGAGCTTCTCGTTGGCCTCGGCCACCTTTGCCGCCTCGATGGTGTCAAAGGAGCGTATCTCGGTGAGCCTGGGATGGTCGGCGCCGTAGCGGGCCTTGATCATGTTGTACCATCCCACGGCCACTTCGGTCATGTTCCCCAGGTCGCGGTTCACCTTGTCTATCTCCGCCTGCAGCCGGGCCATCAGCTCGTCGGCCTTGTCCTTGTTGAACTTGAGGATCCGCTGCATCTTGATCTCGAGGAGCCTGAGAATGTCCTCCCTCGTGACGGCACGGATAAAGTCTTTCTTATACGGCTCGAGCTTGCTGTCGATAAAGGCCACTGTCGTGTCGAGGTCGGGCGCCTGCTCAAACTGTTTCTCCTTGTAGATCCTCTTCTCGATGAATATCTTCTCGAGCGAAGCGAAGAAGAGCTGCTCCTGAAGCTCGCCGCGGTGTATCTCGAGCTCCTTCTGCAGCAGGGCGCGGGTCCTGTCGACGCTGAAGCGGAGCACATCGCTCACCTTCATGAAGCGGGGCTTGCCGCCCTCTATCACACAGCAGTTGGGAGAGATGCTCACCTCACAGTCGGTAAAGGCGTAGAGCGCGTCGATGGCTTTGTCGGGACTCGTGCCCGGGGCGAGGTTGACCAGGATCTCTACGCCGGCGGCGGTCATGTCCACCACGTTTTTTATCTTGATCTTGCCCTTGTCGTTGGCCTTGAGGATAGAGTCGATGAGCGTCTGCGTCGTCTTGCCGAAGGGGATCTCGGAGATGCGCAGCGTCTTGTTGTCGACCTTGGTGATGGTAGCCCGCACCTTGACGCTGCCGCCCCGCTCGCCGTCGTTGTAGCGCGAGACATCGATGCTTCCGCCGGTTGGGAAGTCGGGATAGAGCTCGAAGTCCTCCCCGTGAAGGTAATGGATGGCGGCATCGCAGATCTCGGTGAAGTTGTGCGGCAGAATCTTGGATGACAGTCCGACGGCTATGCCCTCGGCGCCCTGAGCCAACAGCAGGGGGAACTTGACCGGCAGCGTGACAGGCTCCTCGTTGCGGCCGTCGTAGGAGAGCTTCCACTCGGTGGTCTTGGCGTTGAAGAGCACATCGAGCGCGAAGCGCGAGAGCCGCGCCTCGATGTATCGCGGAGCGGCGGCCGAGTCATCGGTCAGGATGTTGCCCCAGTTGCCCTGTGTGTCCACCAGCAGTCCTTTCTGGCCGAGCTGCACGAGGGCGTCGTAGATGGAGGCGTCGCCGTGGGGGTGAAACTTCATCGTCTCGCCCACGATGTTGGCCACCTTGTTATACTTGCCGTCGTCCATCCTTTTCATCGTGTAGAGGATGCGCCTCTGCACGGGCTTGAGGCCGTCGCCGAGGTGCGGCACGGCTCTCTCGAGGATCACATAGCTGGCGTAGTCGAGAAACCATGTCTCGTACATGCCGCTCAGGCGGTGGATGTTGTCTCCGCCGCTCCTCTCGGGCTTATAGTCGGTGTGGCTCTCCGGTGTCTCCTTGTCCTTATCGTTGTTGTCGTCTGACATGTGTCTATTGATTTCTTCCCCTGCAAAGTTACATTTTTTCGCCGAGTTTTCATCCGCACTCCTCTCATATTCGGTCAGAACCGCAGCGCCTGCCGCCGCTCCTCCGCCCTCCCGGCGCCGATTTATCTCTCCTCTCCATACAATATCCGCCGCCCGGAGGCGTTAAGATAATAAATATCAGTATGAGACGTCTCCGGATAATCTCCATAATCCTGCTGGCCGCATTTCTCTGCGGCGTAGAGCCGCTCTGCGCCCAGCGGCGCAAGGTGCAGAACAAGCCGTACATCGACAATCGCCGGTTTCACTACGGTTTCCTCTGCGCCGTCCATTCTCAGGGCATCGACTTTGAGAACAACGGCCACGTCTCTACGGAGAACGGGCAGCAGTGGTACAGTGTCAACGACCGTCAGGACATCGGCTTCAGCGTCGGAGTGCTGGGCGAGTGGAGGCTGGACAAATACTTCGCGCTGCGCACCACGCCCACCATCCACTTCGGCCAGAAGCACCTCACCTTCCACGAGCAGGGCACAGGCCGCGAGACGACGGAGACACAGCGCTCGACGCTCATCGCCGTGCCGGTGGACATCAAGTTCAGCGCGCTCAGGTTCAACAATCATCGCCCGTACCTGCTGGCCGGATTCTGCCCCGCCTACGACCTGACGGGCCACAAGCAGGACGCCATCCTCACCAAGCCGCTGCAGATGTTCGCCGAGGTAGGCCTGGGCTGCGACTTCTACATGCCGTTCTTCAAACTGATACCTGAGCTCAAATTCTGCATCGGCCTCAACAACATCCTCGACAAGGACCGCAAGGACCTCCGCGACAAGAGCAAGCTCGTATACTCGGAGAGCGTCAACAGCGCCCGGAGCAACATGGTGATGCTGACCTTCTACTTCGAATAGTCCGCCGCCCCGCCGATTATTACCCCGCTAAGCATAGTCCGCCGCCCCGCTATTTCTTTCCCGCTAAGCATAAACTACTTGTTTCCCGCCCTTATTATGAATAAGGTCGGAGGCTACTGAATTTATCTCCCACATAGTTCATGCATCGCAGCTGTCATGCAAATACATCGCAGCTGTCATGTGATCGCATCGCAGTTGTCATGCAAATACATCGCAGCTGTCATGCAAATGCATCGCAGCTGTCATGCAAATGCATCGCAGCTGTCATG
>OMUV01000179.1 GCA_900314335.1 uncultured Prevotellaceae bacterium
GGGGAATGCCTTTTTCAAAATGCGGAAAAAGGGTGATTGTTTCGGTTCGCAAAGTTATACCGACGCGGCCGGTGAGTGATGACTTCCCATCGACCGCGTGATTTATCCTCCCGGGGGATAAATGCCTGCCATTTCTCTTTTATTCGGATAGCGGACGGGAATGATGAAGCTTAGACAAAGATGTCGGAATTGATATCGCGGGCCATATAATACACGACAGGCTGGCTGTAAAGCGGATTGCTCATGTCGGAAGCTCTGTCCGCCGCGCATAAAAACGCTATCCGCCCTGCCCGTATAAGAGGTCCGTAATAACGCGGGCGTGAGGGGCAGGGCGGATAGCCCTAAAGATCTGGATTTATGCCGCGGGGATCAGGGCAGCTCCTTGATCTTGATGTTCTTGAACCATACCTCGTGGCCGTGGTCCTGCAGCAGGATGTAGCCTTCGGAGTGGTTGCCGAAGTTGGGCCAGTCCTTATACTTGCTGTAGGCTACCAGCGCGTTCCACTCGGCGTTGTTGCGCTCGTATTCGAGGAGCTTCACGCCGTTGAGCCAGTGCTCCACATGATTGCCCTTGACCACGATCATAGCCTGGTTGAAGTTCTTGATGTCGAAGGGCTTCTTCTCGGGTGCGGGGATGAGGTCGTAGAGCGAACCAAGTTTGCGGTTGCCCTTGACGCCGAGCTTGGCGTCCGGGTGGCGCTGGTCGTCGAGGATCTGGAATTCGCAGCCGATGGCCGAGCCCGTGCCCTTGTTGAGAGTGGGGTCGACGAAATACTTGATGCCGCTGTTGGCGCCCTCGGTGATCTTGAAGTCTACCTTGAGGATAAAGTTTTTGTAGGTGCGCGTGGTGATGATGTCGCCGCCGTTAGCCGACTCGCCGCCGGCGCCCTTGAGCACCTTGAGCAGGCCGTTCTCTACCTTCCATCCGTGGTCGGGGAAGCCGTCGAGCTTGGCGCCGCGCCATCCGTTGGTCGTCTTGCCGTCGAAGAGGAGCTTCCAGCCGTCTTTGGCCTCTCTGGCGGAGATGGTATTGTCGATATAGTTGAGCTCAGGCACATTGTAGTCGACCGGAGTGGCGTATTTCTGCACGTCCTTGGTGAGAATGCGTATGTTGCGCCATTCTACCTTCTTGCCCTCATCGGCCTTGTTGCCGATGGCGTGTACCTGCAGGGCTATGAAGCCCGTGAGGGTAGCGTTGTCCTGGATGTCGGCGCAGGCGATGCCGTTGACCCATGTGCGCAGCGTTGTGCCGATGGCCTCGATGCGGGCCTTGTTCCATGCGTCCTTCTTGAAGGCGGTCTTGGCCGAGGGATTGTTGTTCATGTTGTAGAGCCATCCGCGGCGGGCCTCGTCGTAGATGCCGCCGGTCCAGGCGCGCGGCGACGGATCCATCTCAAACTGGTAGCCGTGGACGCGGCCGTTGTTGTAGCTCTTGAGGCTCTCGCTGCGGAACTGGACGCCAGAGTTGAGCGAGTTGTCCATCCGGAATTCAAACTCGAGGATGAAGTCGCCGTAGTTCTTCTTGGTGCAGAGGAACGAGTTGGGCGTGCCGTAGACAGTGCGGCCCACGATGGTGCCGTTCTCTACGCTGTACTTGGCCTTGCCATTGCGCTGCACCCAGCCGCTGAGGCTCTTGCCGTTGAAGAGCGACTGCCACTCCTGAGCCATGGCGCCCAGCGGAAGGAGCGTCAGGGAGAGCGCAGCGGCCCATAGTTTCATGTTCTTAATGCTGTATTTCATGACTTGTACTTTTTAGTTTTGTCTGATGATATTTCCTTGTTTTCTGATCCCACTCCGGTCCTTCCGCCCCCGGGAGAGGGTGGTTACGGAGTCGGTGAAAGGGAATGTTTAGTCTATCTTGTAGAACTCTTCCCAGCCTCTGCGGGGCGGCTCGCCCACGAGCAGGGCGTTGGCGAAGTCGTTGTTGGTAAACTGCTTGAGGCGTGTATCGAAGAAGAGCTGTGCGTTGAGCCGCTGGGCTATCACACCGAGGCAGAACACCTCGCTCAGCACGCCGTTGATCTCGAAGGGCGAGCGCGTCTTCTCCGTGCCCTGGCAGGCGTGGATAAAGTTGACGTAGTGGTTTGAGGGGCTCTTGGGCACCTCGGGCAGCTTTTTCTGGATCTCCATGGCCTTCTCCGAGGGGAGAATGCTGAGTGTGCTGCCGTGGCTTCCGCCCTTGAAGGTGAGGTCCTTGGCGTAGATTATCTTGCCCGGGCTGAGGGAGCTCTCCGCGGTGTTCTGGCTCGAGGCCGGCACATTGGCCGTGGCGACCGACTTGCCGTAGTTCTCCGGCAGAGGCGGGAGATTGTCAATACCGTCATACCATGTCACATCGCAGGGCGGCATCTTCTTGCGTGCGGCGAAGCGGAATAGGATGGTGGACGACATGGGATAGAAATAGTCGTTGTGGCCCGAGGCGCGCTTCATAGTGATCTCGTAGGGCAGTCCCAGTTTGAGGAACTCGTGTACCGTGTCGAGGATGTGGGCTCCCCAGTCGCCCAGAGCGCCCATGCCGAACTTGTACCAGCTCCGCCAGTTGCCCAGGTCGTACTGCGCCGAGTAGCCCTGCCAGGGACGAGCGCCGAGCCACTTGTCCCAGTCCATCGTCTCGGGGATGGGCTCGCCGCCCGGCATGTGCGGCATGTTGACGTCGTAGCTGTGCCAGCGGCGGCCGTTGTTCATGTGTGCCGTCACGGCTGTCACGTCCTTGATGATGCCTGCGTCGAGCCAGGACTTAAACTGGAAGTAGTTGGCCTCCGAGTGACCCTGATTGCCCACCTGTGTGACGATCTCGGGGTGCTTCTTCGCCATCTCGATCATCAGTTCGCCCTCGTGGAATGTGCGGCACATCGGTTTCTCGACATAGATATGCTTGCCGTACTTCATCGCCATCATGGCAATGGGGAAGTGGATGTGGTCGGGCACGGAGGCGCACACGGCGTCGAAGTGGGTGGAGTATTTCTCAAAGAGCTCACGGAAGTCCTTGAAGCGCGCGGCGCCTGGGTACATGTTCATCACCTTCTGTGTGTGCGGAGCACCCATGTCCACGTCGCACAGCGCTACCACGTCCACCAGCCCCGTCTTGGCGAACTCGCTGATGTTCTGCTCGCCGCGGTTGCCGATGCCGATGTAGGCTATCTTCAGTTTCTCGCTCTTGGCCGAAGCCCATTCCTTGGAGCTCATCGGCATGGCCAGGGCGTTGTTGATGCCCGTAAGCGACAGCCCTGCGACTCCCATAGCTTTTAGAAAATCTCTTCTGCTTGTCATAATGTTATGAAGCTATAATGTTATTGTTGTTGTTCCGTTACTCAGGTGCCGGAAAAAGACTCTTCCCACCGCCGTAGCCCGAGCCGGTGCCGCCGTCACTCTTAACCGGGGCCTCAGAACGCTCGCAGATAGCGGTGTTTATATTTCGGATAACAAAATTAAGGATATATTTAATATGTAGTGCCTTCGTGTGCTACATTTTTACGCTTTTCGTGCCACATACCCTGACATGTGTATCGGAAACGGCCTTGTTTCGGGTTTTCTGTCCATTATATAATGTGTATTTTCCGCCTTCGGCGAATGGAGAGGCCTGAGCGCGAGGGACGTAGACGGACAAAGCGGCCTCCGCAGGGCGTGGAAGTCTGCGGAGGCCGCTTATGACGGGATGTGTGAGCCCTGTAGCCCCTGCCGGATGCGGGCGGAGGAGAAGCCGCCCTGAGAACGGGCGATTCTCCTGCGGCGAAGTGGCGCGGCGGACGGCCCCTGGCGGACGCTCCTGCCGTCGTCTCCGCTCAGCGGCGGGACGCGGGGCGGAGATCAGTTGTCCAGATAATATTCGAGTTTGGTCACCACTCTCACGTTCTTGATGTAGGGCGTGTTGCTGTCGCGGTCCTCGATGGTGAAGAGGCCCTGCTCGGCCGACTTGATCTTGCCGAGCTTGCTCTCGCTGTCCTTGGCGAATTTCTCGGCGGCCTCACGCGCATTCTTGGTGGCCTGCTCGATCATGCCGGGCTTTATCTTGTTGAGCGACGTGAAGTCGTACTGTGTCGTGGCGCTGTAGTCGCGCGTGATGGCTATTCCCTCCGCCATCAGTTCACCGAGCCGCGGCATGAGGCTCCTCACCTTGTCCACCTCTTTCGAGCTCACGGTCACCGTGACCTGTGCCGTATAGCGGTTGCGGGCGTTGGAGACATAGTCGTTGCTCCAGAGGTCGTTGATCTGCGGCACACCGGTCGAGATGTCCGCCGGCTTTATGCCGCCGCGCCTCAGGAAGGCGACGATCTTGCGGCTGGCATTGGTCAGCTCCGCGTTGACGGCGGTAATGTCGTTGCCGGCCGTCTTGTAGATGACCGGCCAGATGACGTGATCGGCCTTTACTTCCTTCTCGGCCAGTCCGCGTACGCTCACTACCCTGTCACGGGTGGAGAGAGAGTAGATGCCGTTCTTGATGAACAGGCCCATGAGGGCCAGGCCCAGTGCCACAATGGCTGCTTCGATTCTGAAATTTTTCATGTCCTTGTAATATTAATGTGACAGCGGCAAAGATATGGATTTTTCCTGAATCATGACATATGATAAATATCTATTTTTTTCGCCTCTGCAATATGGCTGTGCCGGAGGCCCTCCGCGCGGGCCGGATATGCTGTATATTCCTGCTATAGTTGGCAAAACAAGCGGCTGCACCCCGCATAGCGCCTTCTGCACCATGGATAGCGCCGCCCCCGCCCCGCATATTTTCTCCTTCGCCCCTGATGGCGCCGGGGATGTGCTGCGAGGTTTTCAGCGGACAGGATTTCCCATATATTAAGAGGTGAATATTCGTCCCCTTTCATATATCTTCCGCAGACTCTTCCGCATACGCGGAAACTTACATTTGAGACGTTTTCAACTACATTTGAGATGTTTCATCTCGTCTCAAATGTAGTTTTACCCTTCCGGGAGTGTTGATATTCAATTATTTACAAAGGGGCTCGGAAGGCCGTTTCCGGCGGGCGTATTATCCGCTATTTTATGCAGGGCCGGCCTTGGAGGAATCGGCTGAAATACTTACTTTTGCATAGCATCGGGAATCTGGCTCCCGATAATAACGAGTTCGTCTTGAAATTTTTATTGTTCGCGTCATACGCCTATGCCTACCCTGTGCTTCGCCCTCTGGAGGCGGAGCTGTGGCGTCGTGGCTACGAGTGTGCGTGGCTCCTGAAGCCCACGTGCCCCGACATGCTCGCTCCGGGCGAGCAGCGCCTCGCGGGTTACGACGAAGCCATCGCCTACGGCCCCGACGCTGTCCTGTCGCCGAATATCATGGTGCCGGACTTCCTGCCGGGCATCAAGGTGATGGTCTTCCACGGCTATCCCATCAACAAGCGCAGCCGTAAGGTGGACAATCATTTCCGCATGCGCGGCTGGTATGACATCTTCTGCACCGCCGGCGAGAGCAGTACACCGACGTTCCGCATGCTGGAGCAGAAGTTGGGCTACTTCCGTGTCTACGAGACGGGCTGGCCCAAGGCCGACGCTTACTTCGCCCCCGCCGTGCGCCGCCTCTGCGAGGAGCGCCTGAGGGACACTGAGCGTGTGCCGACGGTGCTGGTGGCGTCCACCTTCTCGCGCGGCATCACGTCCATGAGCGAGTTTCTCCCCGAGATAGAGCGCATGGCCTCCACGCGGCCGTGGCGGTGGGTCATCACGCTCCACCCCAAGCTCCGCGACCCCTCCGTCATAGAGGGCTGCAAGAGGCTCGCCAAGGAGCATGAGAATGTAGTGTTCAAGCCCGTGCTCGACGGCGTGGAGGACATGGCGCGCACGGACGTGATGCTCTGCGACAGTTCGAGCATCATCGTGGAATATATGTTCCTCGACAAACCGGTCGTAACGATGCGCAATGCCACTCCCGGTCCCCATCTTCTCAATGTCCTCTCCGCCTCCGATATCGAGGGCGCTCTTGAGCGGGCCCTTACCCGCCCCGAGCCGCTCATGGAGGCCATGCGCGCCTATTCACTCCGCCAGGAGGCCCACCGCGACGGCCACAATGCCGCGCGCGTCATCGATGCCGTCGAGGACTATCAGAAGCGCTGGCAGGGACGTCTGCCTCACAAGCCCCTCAATCTCTTTCGTAAGCTCAGGCTCCGCTGGCAGCTCCGGCGCTGGTATCCCATTCATTTCTGAGAATCCTTCACCGCGCCTGCCGCTCCCGTTGGACGGCAGATTTGGCGAAGCCTTTATATAATGTATCCTTCTCCTCATGGGCGGGGGAAATCTGCTTTGCGGTGTCAGTGGAATTGTTTACTTTTGCATATCAACGAGTAAACCGCGTTTCAATGAATATAAAAGTCATCAACCGCTCCCATAATCAGTTGCCGGCCTACGAGACAGCCGGCAGTGCGGGCATGGACCTGAGGGCCAGCCTCAGCCAGCCCGTCACGCTCCATCCCATGGAGCGGCGTCTGGTGCCCACGGGGCTCAGCATCGAGCTGCCCGAGGGCTACGAGGCACAGATACGCCCGCGCTCCGGACTGGCGCTCAAGCACGGCATCACGCTGCTCAACACCCCCGGAACCATCGACGCTGATTACCGCGGCGAGATAGGCGTGATAATGGTCAATCTCTCGACAGCCGACTTCACGATCAACGATGGCGACCGCATCGCCCAGATGGTCGTGGCCCGCTACGAGAGAGCCGAATGGGAGGAGACCGACGCCCTCTCCGACTCGCAGCGCGGCGCGGGCGGCTTCGGACATACCGGCAGGAAGTAAGCGATGATCAGAACTTTTGACTTTAGCATCCGGGGCCGGAGAATGGGGGCGGCGAATGTGCTGCTCACCATCCTGCTGTGCCTGATAATGCTCTCTGCAGGTCAGAGCGCCGAGGCGCGCCGCCGCAAGGTGAAGCCGCGCCGCGACGCTGTCACGGCCACCACACGCCGGAGCCCTCTCAGCTATGAGCAGCAGCGGCGGTTTGACACCTTCTTCCTCCAGAGCACTATCGAGAAGGAGAAGGGCAACTATGACGCCGCCTTCGATCTGTTGCGCCACTGCCTCGACATAGATCCCGATGCCCCCGAAGCGCTCTCGCAGACTGGCATGATACTCTCCGTCCTCTCGCCCGAGGACACCACCGGCCGCGCCGCGGGGATGATACGCCGCGCAGCCGACCTCGCGCCCGACAACTACTACTACCAGAGCCAGCTGGCCGACTACTACGACAATGCAGGCCTCGCCGACAGCGCGCTCGCCCGCTACGAACTCATGTCGCAGCGCTTCCCCGATAAGGTGGACCTCCTCTACCGCCTCTCCGACATCTACCGCCAGCGCAATGACTACCGCAATGTCATCCGCACCTTCGACCGCCTCGAGGTGAAGGAGGGCCGCGACCGCGTATTCACCTATAATAAGGCCATCGCCTACTTCCATCTCGGCGACACGACGCGCGCGCTCTTCCTGGCCGACAGCCTCCGCAGGACGGACACTGCCGATGTCAGCACGATCAACTTCCGCGCCTCGCTGCTCTACGACATGGGGCACAAGCAGGAGGCCCTCCGGCAGTATCAGGAGGTGCTTGCCTCCGACCCGACCAACGAACAGGCCAACATGGCCCTGCTCACCCATTACCTCTCGGTCAACGATACCGCGGCCTATATGAAGCGCGTGGGCAGCATCGTGACCGACCCGGAATTCCCCTCCCAGATGCGCCTCAAGATGTTCAATTCGCTTGTGGTCTACTGCGCCAAGGGTGTGGTGGACAGCACGGCGGCCCTGCCGCTGTTCCGACGCGCCGCAGCCCTGCCCGACGCCGACGCCTCGCTGCTCGACATGTATCAGGCCTACATGCAGATGCTCCACATGCCCGAGGACAGCATTGTGCCCGTGTGGAGCCGGTTGCTCTCCCTCAGGCCCGACTATACTCAGGTGAGGCTCAAGGTGCTCCAGTATGCCATAAAGCAAAATGACAATCCGCTCATCGCAAAGCTCTGCCGCGAAGGCGCTCAGCAGGAGCCAGACAATCTGGCCTACTACTTCTACGGCGCCATCGCCCTCTACTCTCAGGACAAGACCCGCGAGGCCGAGACGGTGATCCGCAAAGGCGCCGCCCGCATCAATGACAAGACGGACGCCTCGCTTGCCTCGGACATCTACTCCATCCTGGGCGAGATATGTCACAAACTGGGCAAGACGGCCGACTGCTATCAGGCCTACGACTCGGCGCTCGTCTACAAGGACGACAACATCTCCGTGCTCAACAACTACGCCTACTTCCTCTCCCTCGAGAAGCGCCAGCTCGACAAGGCCGAGCGCATGAGCGCCACCACCATCAAGGCCGAATCGGAGAACGCCACCTATCTCGACACCTATGCGTGGGTGCTCTTCCAGAGAGGGCGCTACAAGGAGGCCGCGGAATATATCACCAAAGCCCTCAGCCACACCAAGGAGGACAAGGAGAACGCTTCCGTCTACGAGCACGCGGGCGACATCTCCTACGTCAACGGCCGTAAGGCCGACGCCATGCGCTACTGGCGCAAGGCGCAGGCTCTGGGAGGCGGCTCAAAGACGCTCGCCCGCAAGATCAGGCTCGGCAAATATATAGCTGAATAAAAACGAAACAGATAATATAATCATGAAGTTGAAAAACATCGCTCATATCGCCCCGTTGCTCCTGACGGCAGCAATGTTGTTCTCCTGCTCCACGAGTCGCAAGGTGCAGGGGACGGGCAGCGCGACGGCCGGCAAGGCGGAGACAAAAGCCGCCGCGGCCTACGCGACCAAGGTGACGGACAACGCCGCCACGGCGACCTGCCTCTCGGCGCGCGCATCCTACGCCCTGCAGGCCGGCAGCAAGGATATCTCGCTCGGAGGCACACTCCGGATGAAGAAAGATGATGTGATACGCCTCTCGATGACCTTCCTCGGCATGGAAGTGGTGCGCATGGAGTTTACGCCCGACAAGGTGCTCGTCATCGACCGCTTCAATAAGCAGTACGTCGAGGCCTCCTACAGCGACGCCGCATTCCTGCGCAGCGCAAGCCTCGACTTCTACACGCTGCAGGCTCTCTTCTGGGACGAGCTCTTCTACCCGGGCAAGAGAAACGTGAAGGAGGCCCTTTCGGAGTACGCCATCTCCTCGAGCGGGGAGCACACGCTGCTCAGCCTCACCTCCGCGCCAAAGCTCAACTACGACTTCCTCACGCTCACGGCCTCGCACCTCATCGACCGTGTCTCCGTGACGCCCAAGAACACTCAGGCCACCGAGAGCCTCGTCTGCAAGTACGGCGACTTTGCCTCGTTCTCCGGCAAGAAGTTTCCCACGTCCATCTCCATCGTGGCCAAGGGCGGCAAGCGCGACGTAAACCTCGGCATCACCCTGAGCCGCCTCTCCGACGACAGCAAATGGGAGACGCGTACCACCGTGCCGTCCAACTACAAGAAACGTAATATCGAGGACGTGCTCTCACAACTCTCCAAACTACAATGATCTCGCGCCGCATATACCGTGTGCTGCTGCTGGCGGGCCTTGCGCTGCTGCCCGCGACGATGGGCGCGCAGACCACCAAGCAGATCCGCTCCCTCCAGTCGCAGCGCAAAGCCATCGAGAAGCGCATCAGCGAGAGCGAGGGCATGAAGCGCTCGCTGGGCCGCAATGTGCGCTCGCAGCTGAGCAATCTGAAGGTTCTCGACGGCCAGATAAGCAATCAGAAACAGTATGTCGACGCCATCTCCTCCGATGTCGACCACCTCACGGGGCGCATAGGCGAGCTCAACAGCCAGCTGGACACGCTCAAGGCCCAGCTCGAGCTCCGCAAGAAGCGCTACCGCAAGGCCATGCTCTACCTCTACCGCAATCGCAACTCGCAGAGCAAACTCATGTTCATCTTCTCGGCCGGCAACTTCTCCCAGATGCTCCGCCGCATACGCTATGTCCGCGAGTACGCCCGCTATCAGAAGGTGCAGGGCGAACTGGTGAGGCGCAAGCAGCTTCAGGTGGACGCCAAGCACGCTCAGGTGGTCAGGACAAGGGATCAGAAAAATGTGCTCCTTGCTGAGGGGCGCACACAGCAGTCGAAGCTCGAGTCGCAGCACGCCGAACGCACCAAGATAGTGAGCGGCCTGCAGAAGAAGATCAAGCAGGTGCAGCAGAACATCAACACCGACAAACGCAAGTACAACGCGCTCAACTCGCGCATCGACGCGCTCATCCAGGCGCAGATAGCCGCGGAGCAGAAGCGCCGTGAGGCGGCCCGCCGCCGCGAGGCTGAGGCCCGCAAGGCCCGTGAGGCCGAGCAGAGGCGCCGCGAGGCCGAGCAGAGAGCCGCTGAGCAGAGGGCCGCCGCAAAGGCCAAAGCCGAGACGAAGACAGCCGCGAAGGACAACGACGACAAGCGTGAGACGAAGGTCGCAGTCGCCGCTCCCAAGCCGTCGGCCGAAGACGCCAGGATACTGCGTCAGGACGCCGAGGACAAGGCTCTCTCGCGCGACTTCGCCTCCAATCAGGGCCGCCTGCCCATGCCCATCACCGGCGGCTACGTCATCACGTCCCATTACGGCGTCAACAATGTCGAGGGCCTCCGGGGCGTGCAGGTGGACAACAAGGGCATCAACATCACCGGCAAGCCCGGCGCGCAGGCCCGCGCCATCTTCGACGGCGAAGTCTCGGCCGTCTTCTCGCTGGGCGGCTACAGCAACGTGCTCATCCGCCACGGCAGCTACATCTCGGCCTACTGCAACCTGTCCTCCGTCAGCGTGAGCCGCGGCCAGAAGGTGCACACACGCCAGACCATAGGCAGCGTGGCGCGCGACCCTTCGGGCAACTGCACGCTCCACTTCCAGCTGCGCCGCGAGACATCCGCCCTCAATCCCGAGTCGTGGCTGGCCCGCTGAGCTGCCGTGTGACGTATCCGAAGAGCCGCATGCGAGGGCTGAGGCTTCGCCAAATGCTCCGCTGCAGCTATGTCACGGAGGCGGAGTGCACCGCCCGCGCAATTATGAGCCGCACCATCAATGGGCGGCCGGACTAACAACTAAAGAATTATGTACGATATACAGAAAGTAAGGGACGATTTCCCCATTCTCTCACGCCAGGTCTACGGCAAGAAGCTCGTATACCTCGACAACAGCGCTACGACCCAGAAGCCGAGGGAAGTGGTGGACGCCATCGCCGGCGAATATTACAGCGTCAACGCCAATGTTCACCGCGGTGTCCACTTCCTCTCCCAGAAGGCCACTGAGCTCCACGAGGAAGCCCGCCGCGTCGTGGCGGAATATATCGGCGCGCCGTCGCCCTCCGACATCGTTTTCACGCGCGGAGCTACCGAGGGCCTCAATCTCGTGGCCGCCACCTTTGGCGAAGCCTTTATGAAGGAGGGCGATGAGGTGATCGTTTCCGAGATGGAGCATCATTCTAACATAGTGCCTTGGCAGCTGCTCGCCGACCGCAAAGGCATTAAGATACGCGTCATCCCGATAAGCGACGAGGGCGAACTGATGATGGACGAATATGAGCGCCTCTTCAACAGCCGCACCCGCATCGTCAGCGTCACACATATCTCCAATGTCCTCGGCACAGTCAATCCCGTAAAGCGCCTAGCGGAGATAGCCCATGCGCACGGTGTGCCCATTCTCATCGACGGCGCCCAGAGCGCGCCGCATACACGCATCAATGTGCAGGAGATGGACTGCGACTTCTACGCTTTCAGCGGCCACAAGGTTTACGGCCCCACGGGCATCGGTGTCCTCTACGGCAAGGCCGAATGGCTGGACCGCCTGCCGCCTTATCAGGGCGGCGGCGAGATGATCAAGAACGTCCACTTCAGCCATACGGAATATGAGGACGCTCCGCTCAAGTTCGAGGCCGGCACGCCGGACTATGTCGGTACCCACGCGCTGGCCGTGGCGCTGGAGTATGTGCAGAAGCTCGGCCTGGAGAACATAGAGAGCTACGAGCACTCGCTGCTCACCTACGCCACGGAGCGCCTCAAAGCCATCCCCGGCATGCGCATCTACGGCGAGGCCCCCGACAAGGCCGCCGTCATCTCCTTCACCGTGGGCAAGATTCACCCGCTCGACCTCGGCACATTGCTCGACCGGTTCGGCATCGCCATCCGCACGGGCCACCACTGCGCTCAGCCGCTCATGGAGCGCATGGGCGTGCAGAGCATGGCGCGCGCCAGTTTCGCGCTCTACAACACCAGCGGGGAGATAGACACCCTTTGCGACGCCATCGAGCGAGTGAGGCACATGTTTTAGACCGCAAGGCTAAGGACAATGATACCGGAGCACAAGGAGGACAGAAGATGAAGAAAATGCTGGAGGGCAACCTGTACGACTGCGATTACGAGGCCGGCTGCGACGAGGCTGGCCGCGGATGTCTGGCCGGCAGAGTGTATGCCGCCGCAGTCATCTTCCCCCGCGGATACACTAACGCCGACCTTGCCGACTCCAAGACGCTCTCCGCCGCGCGGCGCTACGCCCTGAGGGAGGTCATCGAGCGCGACGCGCTCTGCTGGGCCGTCGGCTACGCCTCGCCCCGGGAGATAGACGACATCAACATTCTTAACGCCTCGATCCTCTCCATGCACCGCGCCCTCGACGGCCTGAAGATCCGCCCCCAGTCCATTATCGTCGACGGCAACCGCTTCAGGCCTTGGCACGACGTGCCCTACACGACCATCGTCAAGGGCGACGGCAAGCGCCTCTCCATCGCCGCGGCCAGCATTCTGGCCAAGACATTCCGCGACGACTACATGCTCGCCCTCGACAAGGAATATCCCGTCTACGAGTGGCGGCACAACAAGGGCTATCCCACAGCCGCCCATCGCCGCGCCATAGCCCGGTACGGAGCCTCGCCCTATCACCGCCGCAGTTTCACCCTGCTGCCGCCGGAGACTCCCTCATTGTTTCAGGAATCAGATTTCAGATAATACATTGAATAAAGACGACACATTCGACATCAGAGCAGAGCAGAAGGGCTCTCCCTCCGAGAGGGAATTTGAGAACACTCTGCGCCCGCTGACCTTCGACGACTTTGCCGGTCAGAAGAAGGTGGTGGACAATCTGCGCATCTTCGTCGAGGCCGCCCGCCGCCGCGGCGAGCCCCTCGACCACACGCTCCTGCACGGCCCTCCCGGACTGGGCAAGACAACGCTCTCCAATATCATAGCCAACGAACTGGGTGTGGGCTTCAAGCTCACCTCCGGCCCCGTCCTCGACAAGCCCGGCGACCTGGCGGGCCTGCTCACCTCGCTCGAGCCCAACGACGTGCTGTTTATCGATGAGATCCACCGCCTGGCGCCCGTCGTGGAGGAGTACCTCTACAGCGCCATGGAGGACTACCGCATCGACATCATGATCGACAAGGGACCGGCGGCGCGCAGTGTGCAGATAGGGCTCAACCCCTTCACGCTCATCGGCGCCACCACGCGCAGCGGCCTGCTCACCGCCCCGCTGAGGGCCCGCTTCGGCATCAACCTCCACCTCGAGTACTACGACAACGACACCCTCGCCGGTATCGTGAAGCGCTCCGCTCACATTCTCGGCATAGGTATCAGCGAGGAGGCCGCCGGTGAGATAGCCTCGCGCAGCCGCGGTACGCCGCGTATCGCCAACGGCCTGCTCCGCCGTGTGCGCGACTTCGCCGAGGTCAAGGGCGAGGGAGTCATTACCCTCGACATAGCGCGCATGGCCCTCGAGGCGCTCAACATAGACCGCTACGGCCTCGATGAGATAGACAACAGGATACTGACCACCATTATTGACAAATTCAAAGGCGGCCCCGTAGGCATCACGACCATCGCCACAGCCATCGGCGAGGACCCGGGCACCTTGGAGGAGGTCTACGAGCCGTTTCTCATCAAGGAGGGCTTCATAGCCCGCACACCGCGCGGCCGCGAAGTGACCGACCTGGCTTATCGCCATCTGGGCCGCACACGCGGCGGTGGATACGACTCGCCCTCACTCTTTGACAATATTCCAAGCGAGAAATGATAACATTCGACAGCACGGGCACCGACATGCCCGACCTCTCCCGCCTCGACTACGAGGCCTGGATCACCCGCGTAGCCGCCACACACGGCCGCAAGACGGGCGATGTAAACTATATGTTCTGCGATGACGCCACGATACTCGACTACAACCGCCGCTTCCTGGGCCACGACTACTACACGGACATCATAACCTTTGACGACGACGAGGGCGAGACGATCAACGGCGACATCATCATCAGCCTCGACACCGTGAACAGCAACGCCGCCCTCTATTCCCCCACGCCGGCCGACGAGCTCGACCGCGTCATCATCCACGGCATACTCCACCTCTGCGGCATCAACGACAAAGGCCCCGGCGAGCGCGAGATAATGGAGGCCGCCGAGAATGCGGCCCTCGCCCTGAGGAAGGACTTCGCTAAGTAGTCCCCGCGCCGCCGCATACGCCTTACGCGCCGCCGCATATATAATAGGTAGCATACGCATATATATATTAACAGGTAGCAGACCCACGCTCTCTGCTGCCTTTTTTTATGCCAATTTCCCGGCCCGCTCACCGCGTAGGATTTTCCCAAAGCGGCGTGCCCGACGCCCGCTTTCACGGCCTCCCCAAAGGCCGATTTTTCGACCGCTATAACTAATTAATAATCAGTGCTCCCGGAAGGGCAAAACTACATTTGAGACGTTTTGAA
>OMUV01000185.1 GCA_900314335.1 uncultured Prevotellaceae bacterium
GCGGCCGCTGAGGGCAGCGGCCCTCCCAGCTATTTCTCCCGTAATTCCTTTCGCGCGTTTTATTCTCCCTTCTTACTTCGTGCAATTCCTTTTTGCGCGCTTCGTATTCCCTACTAACCTTGCTCTAAGCCGCATCGCGCAATTCTTCACGCAATTCCTCTTTCGGCGGGCGGACTATACTGCAACGCCCCTCCAATCAGCTTCGCCCGCAGCCTTACCGCGCAATTTCTCGCGCGCATAAAAAATCTCCCGTCGCATTCTCATTGAGGGCGACGGGAGATTTTATTTCTCCTTAGTCTATATCAGAAATCCGACTAAGCTACATTGGTATCTGTTTGTCCCACGCAGGAATCCGGGCGGCCCGCACGGGGGCGCGGCGGTGAGAAACAGCAGTGGCGGAGAGGCTTAGTTGCCCATCTCGGAGAGGAACTTGATCCTCACCAGGCGCACTTCCTCCTCGCTGAAATCGTCGTCGAGATTGTCGAGAGCATCGTCGATGGAGTCGGTCTCGGAGGTCTTGAAATAGTCGTAGATCTCGTCGATGCGGTCGTCGTCCATGTTCTCCTCGAGGAAGTAGTCGATGTTGATGCGTGTGCCCGAGTAGACGATCGACTCCATCTCGTCGAGCAGTTCGCTGAAGTCGAGTCCCTGCGCGAGGGCGATGTCGTTGAGGTCCACCTGCCGGTCGATGGCCTGAATTATGGCTACCTTGACCTTCGACTTCTTGGCCACCATCCTGACCCTCATGTCCTCGGGGCGCTCGATGTTGTTGTCCTCACACCACTTCTTGATGAGCTCGCAGAACTCCTTGCCGTAGCGGTGGGCCTTGCCGGCGCCGACGCCGGGGATGTTCTGCAGGTCCTGCTCGGTGATGGGGTAAATGGTGGCCATTGCCTCGAGCGACTGGTCCTGGAATATCACGTACGGAGGGATCTTCTTCTTGACTGAAATATCCTTACGCAAGTCACTAAGCATCTGATAGAGCACGGTGTCGACGGCGCTTGTGCCGCCCTCCTGCAAGTCGGTATCAGGAATGTCATCTGTAAATTCGTTGTCCTTTGTAATCATAAACTCAGTAGGCTTTTCCATCAACTTTTCGCCGGCGGGCGTGAGCTTGAGCACACCGTAATCCTCCACGCTCTTCTCGATGTATCCTGAGAGCTCAGCCTGATTGATCACGGCATTGAGGATGGTGTCGTCCTCATCGTCACACGTACCGAAGGTTTCCAGTTCGTCATGATTGCGGGCGCGTATTTCCGAAGTTTTCCGCCCGTACAATATATCCTTTATATAATCGTCTTTAAAATTCTCCTTAGTGTCCCGGATGGTCTGCAGCACATCGAGCAGTTCGCGCGAGGCGTCGACCTTCTGCTTGGGATGGAGGCAGTTGTCGCAGTTGCCGCAATTGTCCTTGTCATACTTCTCGCCGAAGTAGTGGAGCAGCAGTTTGCGGCGGCATACGGAGCTCTCGGCGTAGCTGGCCGTGGCTTTGAGCAGCTGGCGCCCGATGTCCTGCTCGGCTATCGGCTTCCACTCCATGAGCTTCTCGAGCTTCTGGAGGTCGTGGTGGGAGTAGAACGCTATGCAGCGTCCCTCGCGACCGTCACGGCCGGCGCGCCCCGTCTCCTGATAGTAGCCCTCGAGGCTCTTGGGCATGTCGTAGTGTATCACGAAGCGCACGTCGGGCTTGTCGATGCCCATGCCGAAGGCTATTGTGGCCACTATCACGTCTATCCTCTCCATGATGAAGTCGTCCTGCGTCTTGCTGCGGGCGGCTGCGTCCATTCCGGCGTGGTAAGGCGCGGCGGGGATGTCGTTGGCCTGCAGCACGGCGGCGAGCTCTTCCACCCTTTTACGGGAGAGACAGTAGATGATGCCGCTTTTGCCGGGGTTCTGTTTGATGTATTTTATAATCTCCTTGTCGATGTCGCGCGTCTTGGGCCTCACCTCGTAGTAGAGATTGGGACGGTTGAAGGAGCTCTTGAAGTCCTTCGCCTTCTCGATGCCCAGGCTGTGCTTGATGTCCTTGCGCACCTTGTCGGTGGCTGTGGCAGTGAGGGCGATGATGGGCGCTCGGCCGATACGCTCGATGATGTCGTGCAGGTTGCGGTACTCGGGGCGGAAGTCGTGGCCCCACTCCGAAATGCAGTGGGCCTCGTCGATGGCGTAGAAGGATATCTTCGTGCTGCGGAGAAACTCGACGTTCTCGTCCTTGGTCAGCGACTCGGGCGCCACATAGAGGAGCTTAGTCCGCCCGTTGCGGATATCGTCCTTCACCTGTTCGACCGCCTGCTTGTTGAGCATGGAATTGAGGAAATGGGCTACGCTGTCGCTCTCGCAGGTGTTGCGGATCATGTCCACCTGATTTTTCATGAGCGCGATGAGCGGAGAGACCACAATGGCCATACCGTCCATTATCAGGGCAGGCAACTGATAGCACAGCGACTTGCCTCCGCCCGTAGGCATCAGCACAAATGTATCGCGCCCCGCAAGCAGATTGCGGATTATAGCCTCCTGGTCACCCTTGAATGCATCGAAACCGAAATACTTTTTCAGTTCTGCCGTGAGATCTATTCCTTTGCTACCCATATCTGTCTATGTTTTCATGTCAACAAGACAAAAATAGCAATTTCATTTAGACTGCGACACGTTTCTCCGCCTTTTTTATGCCCGGAGAGGCATTTTTCTTTACGAAGCCGCCTTTATTTTGTGCGATGCGAGGCTCTCTGACTTCATCACCTGCTCCTTGGCGTAGTCCAGCTTCACGGTGTAGCTCTTCAGGCGCCGCGAGGGAAGCTCGAACATGACGTCCTTCATGATAGCCTCCACGATGGAGCGGAGGCCGCGGGCGCCGAGCTTGAACTCGACCGCCTTATCCACTATATAGTCGAGCACATCATCGTCGAACGAGAGCTTTACGCCGTCCATCTCCATGAGCTTGACATACTGCTTGATGATGGAGTTCTTGGGCTCGGTAAGGATGCGCTTCAGGGCGTCGCGCGAGAGGGCGTTGAGGTGGGTGATGACCGGCAGACGGCCCACGATCTCGGGGATGAGGCCGAAGGCTTTCAGGTCCTGCGGGGCCACGTACTGCATCAGGTTGGAGCGGTCGATATCCATGTTGCTCTGCACGGAGTCGTAGCCTATGGTGTGGGCGTTGAGTCTCTGGGCTATGCGGTCCTCGATGCCGTCGAAGGCACCGCCGCAGATAAAGAGGATATTGCGCGTGTTGACCTGTATGTACTGCTGCTCGGGATGCTTGCGGCCGCCTGCGGGCGGCACATTGACCATCGTGCCCTCAAGGAGCTTGAGCATGGACTGCTGCACACCCTCGCCGCTCACATCGCGCGTGATGGAGGGATTGTCACCCTTGCGGGCTATCTTATCGATCTCATCGATAAAGACGATGCCGCGCTCCGCTTCCTCCACGTTGTAGTCGGCCGCCTGCAGGAGACGCGAGAGGATGCTCTCCACGTCCTCGCCCACATAGCCGGCCTGCGTGAAGACGGTGGCGTCGACGATGGTAAAGGGCACATTGAGCAGCTTGGAGATGCTGCGCGCCAGAAGTGTCTTGCCCGTACCCGTGGGGCCGAGCATCAGGATATTCGATTTCTCTATCTCGACATTGTCCTCGCTCTCGGGCTGCGCGAGCCGCTTGTAGTGGTTGTAGACGGCCACGGCCAGCGTGCGCTTGGCGTCGTCCTGGTCGATGACATACTGGTCCAGATAGGCCTTGATGGCCTTGGGCTTGGGGATGTCGGAGACGGAGACCCTCGGCGCGGGCTTTGTGGCGTTCACCTGTTCGCGGATCTGGCTGTAGAGCTGCTGGACAGTGGCGGCGCAATCCTCGCAGATATACGTATTGTTCATGCCCACCATTACGCCCAGCTCTGTCTCGCTCTCCTTGCGTCCGCAGAACATGCAGGTGTGTTCTGATTTCCTTGCTGTCATTTCTCGCGTGTTAGTATCTTGTCTATCATGCCGTACTCGAGGGCTTCGTCGGCCGTCATCCAGTGGTCGCGGTCTGAGTCGGCCCACACCTTGTCGTAGTCGGTGTGCGAGTGGTCGGCGATGATGGTATAGAGCTCCTTCTTGAGCTTCTGTATCTCGCGTGCGGTGATCTCGATGTCGGAGGCCTGACCCTGCGCGCCGCCCATCGGCTGATGGATCATCACACGGCTGTGCCTGAGCGCCGAGCGCTTGCCCTCCTTGCCGGCCACGAGGAGCACAGCGGCCATCGAGGCGGCCATGCCCGTGCATATCGTAGCCACGTCGCAGGAGATAAACTGCATCGTGTCGTAAATCCCGAGGCCTGCATACACGCTGCCGCCGGGGGAGTTGATATAGATGGATATGTCCTTGCCGGGATCGCTGGAGTCGAGGTAGAGCATCTGGGCCTGAAGCGTATTGGCCGTGTAGTCGTCTATCTCCGTGCCGAGGAATATGATCCTGTCCATCATGAGGCGCGAGAACACGTCCATCTGGGTCACATTGAGCTGGCGCTCCTCCAGGATATACGGGTTCAGATAGCGCGTCTGAGCCTTGATCACATCGTCTGTCACCATCGAACTGAGACCTGTGCGGTCGGCGGCAAACTTTCTAAAATCATCTCTTATTGTCATAATCTTCTACTATGGGATTGTTATTACTCTCTTCTGCTCAGCGGTCTCTCCTGCCCTCTCTGGGGCATGCGGGAGAGCCGTGCGCACGGACATCAATGGTCCGCCGCTTATTATAGGTAAACAACTATCATGCCACAATTAATTCTCAGGGAACGCTCCCTGCATGAATAATCCTGACAAGCCTTCTATAATATATAGGTATGCGCTTCCGCCCTGCGGAGCAGCCCCGGAGCAAAGGGAGCTTACTTTACCTCCTCGCCGTTCTTGCCGTCCACCGAAGCATTGTCGGAGGCACTGCTGTTGTCGTCGTCCTCGTTAAGGCCCTTCTTGAAGCTGCGGATGCCCTTGCCCATGCCCTTCATGAGCTCGGGGATCTTCTTGCCGCCGAAGAGCAACAGGATAACAATGGCTATAATAAGAATTTCAGGCGTACCGAGGCCGCCTATGAGCATAAGCTGAATCATCGTTTGAATGTCTATAAATATCTGATTGGGGAAGCAAACTTATACAATTTTCCTCACTCCGAGCACAAAGTGCGCTGTTTTTTTATGCCTGAGGCAATTTTTCTCTCCCGATGGCCTTAGAAATGAAACTAAAACATTAATTTTGCATGCAATTTGGCGGGGCACACTCAGCCGTTACAAGAAACAATAATAATACGTTATAATGGATATCAAATTTGAAAGCGCCGATAAGGTGAGCGGGAAGCTTACCGTAAACGTTACGGCCGAAGATTATCAGGCCGAGCTTGAGAAATCTCTGAAGAAATTCCGCACCCAGGCCCGTATGAACGGATTCCGCCCGGGCTGCGTGCCTATGGCAATAGTCAAGAAGCTCTACGGAGCCGAGGCCAAGGCCGAGGAAGTCTCCAAGGCCGTCAACAAGGGCATCGAGGACTATCTCAAGAAGAACAACATCAAGGTGCTGGGCCACATACTCCCCTCCGACGAGCAGAAGCCGCAGGACTACAAGACCGACGACAGCTTTACCTACGTCATGGACATTGCCATCGAGCCCGAGATCAACGTGACGCTCAGCAAGGACGACAAACTGCCCTACTACGACATCAACGTGAGCGACGAGTTTGTGGACCAGAGAGTGAAGGACATCTGCAACAGCAATGGCAAGTTTGAGCCCACCGACACCTACGAGAAGGGCGCATACCTCGAGGGCAACCTGACAGAGGTGAACCCCGCCGAGGGCGAGGAGCCGCTCAAGGTGGAGGGCGTATACATCAGCCCCGAGTACGTGAGCGACGAGGACCAGAAGAAGCTCTTCGAGGGCAGCAAGACGGGCGACGTGCTGACGCTCACCCCCGCCAAGCTCTACAAGGACGAGACACAGGTCACCTCCATGCTCAAGATCAAGAAGGAAGACCTCGCAAAGCACAGCGGCGAGTTCACCTATACCATCACCAAGATCAATCATAATGTGCCCGCAGAGCTCAATCAGGAACTCTTCGACAAGGTGCTCGGCAAAGACGTAGTCAAGGACGAGAAGGCATTCCGCGAGAAGATACGCGAGAATCAGAACGCCGCCGAGGTGGAGAACTCCGACTTCAAGTTCCTCGAGGACATGCGCGACTACGCCCTGGAGAAGGCCGGCGAGCTCCAGTTCTCCGAACCGCTGCTCAAGCGCCTCATCAAGGAGAACAACCCGAAGGCCGACGACAAGTATATCAACGACAACTACGCCGAGGCAGTAGACCAGCTGAAGTGGCAGCTGGTGCGCGACCACCTCGTGGAGGCTGCCGGCATCAAGGTCGAGCAGAACGATGTGAAGCAGATGGCCTACGCCCGCACCCGCTCCCAGTTTGCCGCCTACGGCATGAGCCTGCCCGACGAACTCGTGGAGAAATACTCCGAGCGCAGCCTCAAGGACGACAAGCAGTTTGAGGAACTGTTCATGGAGGTGCTGACGCGCAAGCTCATCGCCGCCTACAAGGACATCGTAACCCTCGACCACAAGAAGGTCAGCTTCGAGGAGTTTGAGGACATGGTCAAGAAGGCTCACGAGAAGAAGTAAATCCTCCTCTTTCAGAGAATAACTCTACAGAGGATAATATA
>OMUV01000145.1 GCA_900314335.1 uncultured Prevotellaceae bacterium
CGATTATGCAAAGCGCGATAAATAGCTGGGAGTGCCGCTGCAGCGCGGCCCGTCCGCCGCATAAGAACGTGCGCGAATGAATACGCGATACTAATTTATCGCCGCATACAGCACGTAAGATTTACCGACTCGCTCTTGGCCGCTGAGGGCAGCGGCCCTCCCAGTTAGCGCCGCGCTTATTGATTCTCTTTGCTCGCAATAGAGGCGTCTCCAGAGGTGATTTTTAGCCCCGTGTAACTATCTGAAAAACAGTCTCCCCCAAAGGCCAAAATTACATTTGAGACGAGAGAAACTACATTTGAGGTAATTTCACTCAGGTCCTATGTGAGTATTAAGTTAAGCGGAACGTTTTTGTAAGTGTGGGGAAGGGTGTTTTCCGACAAGTGGAAAAAGGGCTCGTTTTCGTATGGCGAAATTATATCAGCCGTGCAGGAGGATGACTACATATAGATGCAAGATTCTTGTTCTGCATTTGCGCGGGAAATAGCCGGGAGTACGAGACGCGCGCCAAGGTATGGCGCGGGAAATAGCCGGGAGGGCCCCTGCCCTCAGGGGCCGTCCGCCGCATAAGAACGTGCGCGAATGAATACGCGATTATGCAAAGCGCGATAAATAGCTGGGAGTGCCGCTGCAGCGCGGCCCGTCCACCGCAAAAGGAAGTGCGCGAAGGAGCGCGCGATGAGAATGCCCCGCCGCTTACCGCTCATTTGTTCTTCCTGGCTCGCTCCCGGGCCGCGCTACAGCGGCCCTCACGGCTATCGCGGCGGCATTCGCGGCTAATATTGCGGTCTTCCTTATTAAGTGGAGGTATTCGCCGCTGAAGCGGCGGGAGAGGATTGCAAAAAACGCGGGATTTGATACAAACTACCGCGGGGAAGCGAAAAAAACTTGCAAAAAGTTTGTCGGAATACTCGGAATGCGTAAATTTGCACCGGATTAAGGCATACCGCCGCACTAATAACAACGCGGGGCGGGGCCGAAAAAAGACCGAAACAAGAACTTGGCCGGCTGGTACGGCCGGATAAAACTCAGACAAAAGACAGTATATAATATATATGTATAGCGCATCATTTAGCTTTTACTTTTATTTTTACTTTGCACGGACAGGGCGAAGCGGGATGATGTGCGCATAAACAATAACACAGATAACAAAACAAACAAGTTGATACATAAATCCCGCTTCTTCATGGAAGCGGGATTTTTTGTTAGACGGGAAAAAGACGAAGAATATGACAAATGAGGTAGCGATACAGGGCATACGGGGCTCGTTCCACGACATAGCGGCCCACAGGTATTTCGACGGGCAGGACATAGAGCTGGTATGCTGCGACACGTTCGAGCAGGTGTTCGACGAGATGCGGAGCGGCGGCGCGCGCTATGCGCTGGTGGCCATCGAGAACACCATCGCCGGCAGTCTGCTGCACAACTACGAACTGCTGCTCGAGAGCGGGCTGACAGTAGTGGGCGAATACAAACTGCACATCGAGCACAGCATCATGTGCCTCCCCGACGACTCGTGGAGCACCCTCTCGGAGGTCAACTCCCACCCCGTGGCGCTCATGCAGTGCTACCATTTCCTCAAGAAGCACCCCGAGCTCAAGGTCGTGGAGACCGATGACACGGCAGGCGCAGCCCGCGACATCTCGGAGAAGCGGATGGCCGGCCACGCCGCCATCTGTCACAAGGACGCGGCGGAGCTCTACGGGCTCAAGGTGCTCGAGCAGGGCATCGAGGACAACAAGCACAACTTCACGCGCTTCCTCGTGCTCACCGATCCCTGGAACGCCGACCTGGTGAGGGACACACGGACGGCCAACAAGTGCAGCCTCGTCTTCTCGCTGCCCGACGAGGAGGGAAGCCTGTCGAAGGTGCTCTCCATCTTCTCGTTTTACAAGATCAACCTGACCAAGATCCAGTCGCTGCCCATCATCGGCAGAGAGTGGGAATACCTATTCTACGTAGACGTTACCTACGACGACTACATTCGCTTCCATCAGAGTCTGGAAGCCATCAAACCCCTTACACGTGAATTGAAAAATCTCGGAGAATATGTTGCAAAAAAGTGAAAGCCATAACGGTGTGCAGCCTGCGCGCCGTCTGGAGAAGGTAAGTGAGTACTATTTCAGCCGCAAGCTCAAGGAGGTGGCAGAGATGAACCGCCGCGGCGAGGATGTCATATCGCTGGCCATCGGCAGTCCCGACATGCCGCCCTCGGAGGCGACCGTCGAGGAGCTCTGTCGTGTGGCGCACATGCCCGATGCCCACGGCTATCAGCCCACACAAGGCACACCGGAGCTGCGCGGGGCTATGGCGCGCTGGTACAAGCGGTGGTATGACGTGGACCTCGACCCCGCGAGCGAGATACAGCCGCTCATCGGCTCGAAGGAGGGCATACTGCATGTCACACTGGCCTTCGTCAATCCCGGCGACAAGGTGCTTGTACCCGATCCCGGCTACCCCACCTACACATCGCTCTCGCGCATCCTCGGCGCCGAGGTGGTCTACTATCATCTCAAGCCCGAGAACGGCTGGCAGCCCGACTTCGACGAGCTCGAGCGGATGGACCTGAGCGGTGTGCGCCTCCTGTGGAGCAACTATCCCCACATGCCGACCGGCGCGCCTGCCAGCATGGAGACATACCGCCGCCTCGTGGACTTCGCCGCACGCCATTCCATCGTCGTGGTCAACGACAATCCCTACAGCTTTATCCTCAACGACCATCCGCTGAGCCTGCTGCAGGTACCGGGCGCCAAGGAGCACTGCATCGAGTTCAACTCCATGAGCAAGAGCCACAACATGCCGGGATGGCGAATAGGCCTCGCCGCCACCAACGCCACATTCATCAGCTGGATACTCAAGATCAAGAGCAACATAGACAGCGGCACATTCCGCGCCCTGCAGCTGGCCGCCGTCAAGGCCTACGACAACGACGACGCCTGGCACCGCAAAGCCAACATCGAGACCTACGCCAAGCGCCGTGTCTACGCAGAGCAGGTGATGCGGGCGCTGGGCTGCACGTTCGACCCGGGCCAGAAGGGCATGTTCCTCTGGGGACGCATTCCCGAGAGCTATGCCAACGTCGAGGACCTGACCGAGCGCGTGCTCCACGAGGCCCGCGTATTCATCACTCCGGGCTTCATCTTCGGGGAGGGAGGACGCCGCTATGTGCGCATTTCCCTCTGCGCCCGCGAGGACAAATTTGCCGAAGCTCTCAGAAGAATAAAGAATATAAATCTATAAAATAAGAATAATACAATGGAACTGAACTTAGAGAAACTCAACCTCCCGGGCGTAGACACCAAGCGCCCCGTAGTTATGGCCGGCCCTTGCAGCGCCGAGACCGAGGAGCAGGTGATGAACACTGCGCGCCAGCTGAGCAAGATAGGCATCAAGATATTCCGCGCCGGCATCTGGAAGCCGCGCACCAAGCCCGGATGCTTCGAGGGCATCGGCGAGAAGGGTCTGCCCTGGATGCAGAGAGTGCAGAAGGAGACCGGCATGCTCGTAGCTACCGAGGTGGCCAACACGGCCCACGTCGAGGCAGCGCTCAAGGCCGGCATAGACATCCTGTGGATAGGCGCCCGCACGTCGGCCAACCCGTTCGCCATGCAGGAGATAGCCGATGCGCTGAGGGGCGTGGACATCCCCGTGCTGGTCAAGAATCCCGTCAACCCCGATCTCGAGCTGTGGATAGGGGCTCTGGAGCGCCTCAACGGGGCCGGCATACGCCGTCTCGGGGCCATTCACCGCGGTTTCTCGACCTATGACAAGCGCATCTACCGCAATCTCCCCATGTGGCACATCCCCATCGAGCTTCGCCGCCGCATCCCGTCGCTGCCCATGATCTGCGACCCCTCGCACATCGGCGGCAAGAGGGAACTGATAGCCCCGCTCTGCCAGCAGGCCATGGACCTCGGCTTCGACGGGCTCATCATCGAGAGCCACTGCACTCCCGACGAGGCGTGGAGCGACGCTTCGCAGCAGGTGACCCCCGAGGTGCTCGACTTCATCCTCGACCGCCTCGTAATACGCTCCACCACGCAGAGCACAGAGAGCCTCCACTCGCTCAGGTTCCAGATAGACGAGTGCGATAACAACATCATCGACATCCTCGCAAAGAGAATGCGCATCTCGCGCGAGATAGCCGTCTACAAGCGGGAGCACAACATGACCGTCGTGCAGCCGTCGCGCTACAATGAGATCCTGGACAAGCGTGTGGCGCAGGGCATGCTCTGCGGCATGAGTGCCGACTTCCTCAAGACCATCTTCGAGGCCATCCACGAGGAGAGCGTTCACCAGCAGCTGGAACTCATCAACAAATAAGGAGGCACAGCGATGAGAATACTGGTACTCGGCGCCGGCAAGATGGGATCGTTTTTCGTAGACCTGCTCTCCTTCGAGCACGAGACGGCTGTCTACGATACCGACCCCAAGCGCCTCCGATTCATGTACAACACACAGCGCTTCACGAGCCTCGACGAGGTGGACGCCTTCCGCCCCGAGATGGTCATCAACGCCGTGACGCTCAAATACACCATCCCCGCCTTTAACGACGTAATGCCGCACATCCCGGACGACTGCATCCTGAGTGACATCTCCTCGGTCAAGACGGACCTGAGGGAGTTCTACGAGCACTGCGGGCACAAGTTTGTCAGCACTCACCCCATGTTCGGCCCCACGTTCGCCAACCTCGGGCAGCTGTCCTCGGAGAACGCCATCATCATCAAGGAGGGCGACTATATGGGCCGGGTGTTCTTCCGCGACCTCTACAACCGCCTCGGGCTGCATGTCTCGGAATACACCTTTGAGGAGCACGACGAGACGGTGGCCTACTCGCTCAGCATCCCGTTCGTATCCACGTTTGTCTTCGCCGCAGTGATGAAGCACCAGGACGCTCCCGGCACCACATTCAAGCGGCACATGGCCATCGCCCGCGGAGTGCTGGGCGAGGACGACACGCTCCTGCGCGAGATACTCTTCAACCCGCGCACGCCGGCACAGGTGGAGAAGATACGCAGCGAGCTCACCAAACTCATAGACATCATAGAGCACAAGGACGAGGACGGTCTGGAGGCTTATCTGCAGCGCATCCGCAAAAACATAGAATGATGCGCCGCGGGAAAGGCCGCAAATTGCTACCTTTGTACCCGGAACAAAAACATTTAAGTAAAATCCCGAAATTATGAAGATACTCCTCCTTGGAAGCGGCGGGCGCGAGCACGCCCTGGCTTGGAAGATAGTCCAAAGCCCGAAAGTCAGCAAACTCTATATCGCCCCCGGAAATGCCGGCACAGGCAACGCGGGCGAGAACGTGAGGCTCAACATCAACGACTTTGAGGAGGTGGGGAGCTTCGTCAAGAGCCACGGCGTGGATATGCTCGTCGTAGGCCCAGAGGCCCCGCTTGTGGGCGGCATAGCCGACTACTTCCGCTACACCGACCCCGACCTGCGCCATGTGGCCGTCATCGGCCCCTCAAAGGCAGGCGCCCAGCTGGAGGGCTCCAAAGACTTCGCCAAGCACTTCATGGGCCGCCACGGCATCCCGACTGCCGAATACCGCACCTTCGACTCGACGACCATCGACGACGGCATCCGCCTGCTGCGCACCCTTACTCCGCCCTACGTCCTCAAGGCCGACGGACTGGCCGCAGGCAAGGGCGTGCTCATCCTCAACAATCTGGAGGATGCCGAGAGGGAGCTGAGGGAGATGCTGGGCGGCATGTTCGGCGACGCCTCGGCGCGTGTGGTCATCGAGCAGTATCTGAGCGGCATCGAGTGCTCCGTCTTTGTGCTTACCGACGGCACCCACTACAAGATCCTGCCCGAGGCCAAGGACTACAAGCGCATCGGCGAGCACGACACGGGTCTCAACACCGGCGGCATGGGCTCCGTCTCCCCCGTCCCCTTCGCCACGAAGGAGTGGATGCAGAAGGTGGAAGACCGCATCATCCGCCCCACCGTCGAGGGCCTCAGGGAGGAGCACATCGACTACAAGGGATTCATCTTCTTCGGCCTCATCAATGTGGGCGGCGACCCGATGGTCATCGAGTACAACTGCCGCATGGGCGACCCTGAGACAGAGACGGTCATGCTGCGCCTGAAGAGCGACATCGTGGATCTCTTCGAGGGCGTGGCCGCCGGCGACCTCGACAAGCGCCCCATCGCATTCGACGACCGCTCGGCCGTGTGTGTGATGCTCGTCTCGGGCGGCTATCCCGGCGCTTACCGCAAAGGCCTGCCCATCTCCGGGCTCGACAAGGCCGGCGACAGCATCCTCTTCCACTCCGGCACAGCCATGGACGGCGACCAGGTGGTGACCGCAGGCGGCAGGGTGATAGCCGTATCCTCCTACGGCCGCGACAAGGCCGAAGCGCTGGAGCGCTCCATGCAGGTGGCGCGCAGCATCGACTTTGACGGCAAATACTTCCGCACCGACATAGGACAGGACTTGTAAATCCTACTCTGAACCGTGGGTGAGAGAGGATTCAGGTACAGCATAGTCACGAGCAACGGCACGCTGCTCGTGACCTTCCTTTATATGACGGCTATGCGCCTGCTCTCCCTGAACAGCAACATCAGCGAGCCCAGCATCTGGGGCGGATATCTCGCCACGGTAGTGGTGGGCTATTTCCTCCTGGAGCTCAACAACCGCAACGCCCTGCTCAGGGTACGCTCGCGCATGGTCTCCTCCACCTTTCTCGTCCTCGTCGGCACCTTCCCCGTCCTGCTGGACTTCTCCACGGGCTTTGTATCGGCCGGCGCCATGCTGCTCTCCCTCTACATCCTCTTTTTCACCTACCAGCGGCGCCATGCGCAGGGCTATGTGTTCTACAGCTTCCTCTTTCTCGGCATCGGCGTGGTGGCCTACCCGCGCATGCTGTGGTTCGCGCCCCTCTTCCTGCTGACGATGATCGTGCAGCTCAGGTCCATGACGCTCAAGGCGTTCTTCGCCGGCCTGCTGGGGCTCGCGCTGCCGATAGCCGTGACATGGGCCTACCTCTTTGTGACGCTCCAGCCTGTTCCCACGGGGCAGTTTGCCGCCACCATCACCACCGTCAGCATCCCCGACTACCGCCTGCTCACCGAGCATCAGCTCATCAACGCCGCGTTCACGCTGCTGCTCGCTCTCGTGGCGACGATCCACTTCTGGCGCACAAAATTCAATGACAAGATACGCACACGCATACTCTTCTACATCTTTATGATCGTCGAGGGGCTCTCGGCCGCCATGCTCATAGCCCTGCCCACGGACTACGACATGGCCTACCGCCTGTTTATCGTGAGCAGCAGCCCGCTCATAGCCCACCACCTCTCCTTCTCCCGCGGTCATGTGGCCGACGCTTACTTCGTAGTAGTAGTGCTGTGCTTCGCATTCCTTGCCTTCTACAATCTCACGGGCTACGAATTCGGAATATGGCCGCGATAGTTGATTTTCTGGTACAGTTCGGAGGCTTTGGCATGTTCCTGTCCGCCCTGCTGGCCGGCAGCATCGTGCCTTTCAGCAGCGAGATGGTGCTCGCGGGGCTGCAACTGGCCGGTGTGTCCAATATCAGCCTGCTCCTATGGGGCACGGCGGGCAATGTCTGCGGCGGCATGATAAACTACGGCCTCGGTCGCCTCGGCAAGATAGAATGGCTGGAGAAGCACGCCCACATACAGCCCGAGAAGCTGGACAAGGCCGAGGTCTTCGTGCGCAAGTACGGTCCCATTGTAGCCATTCTGGCCTGGATACCCATTCTGGGCAGCGCTATAACCGTCGCCCTGGGACTTCTGAGAGCCAACATTCCCTCTACCGTGCTCTTTATGGCCGTCGGCAAGGCTGCGCGCTACGCCGTGATGCTCTTCGTGCTCACCGGCATAGAGTAAGGCGGAATAAACGTCAACTCGGCTTGCCATAGTACGCGCCTAAAGCTGAGAAAAGTCTTTGCCGACGCAATATTCCGCATTTCGGCCGAAAAAGCGGGAAACTTATTCGCCTTATCTTAGAGATAATTAATGTATATTTGCCTATATGAGGAAGTATTTTCTGTCGATCTCTTTACAGAGCTGCCTTAAGGCTATGCTCTTATCGCTTCTGCTACTGCCCGCAGCGGGAGCAGCTGACGACGGGAAGGCAACCGCACGCTATCACAACCCCGTACTGGAGGTCTCCCTCCCCGACCCAGACATCATCAAGGCCCCCGACGGCTACTTCTACCTCTACGCTACCGAGGACACGCGCAACCTGCCCATTTGGCGTACGCGCGACTTGGTAAACTGGCTCTTCGTAGGCACGGCATTCTCCCCTGCCACACGGCCGGCCAACCTCTATCCCTTCCAAGTAAACGGCGTAACTCTGCGCCCTGCCATTTGGGCACCGAACATCAACTATTTCGGCGGCCGCTATGTACTATACTATACCCGCGGCATTTGGGACCATACCGGCAAAGTAGAGGACAGTAACATGTACAGCGCCGTCAACGTAGCCACCGCCGATGCTCCCGAAGGCCCCTTCGTAGACCGCGGTGTGGTCAGCGATGCTCAGATTACGGGAATATGCAACACCATCGACCCCTGCTATGTAGAGGACAAGGGTAAGAAATACCTCTTCTTCGGCGCCAACTGCGGTGGGATATGGTGCATCCGCCTCACCGACGACGGGCTGCGCACCATGCCCGGCACGGAGCCCGTACAGATAGCCGCCAAGGGATGCATGGAAGGGTCATATATATACCGCAGGAACGGCTACTTCTACCTATTCGGCTCCAACGGCGACTGCTGCTCGGGAGAGAGGAGCAACTATCACATGCTCTGCGCCCGCTCGCGCGACATACTGGGGCCATACATCACAGAGAGCGGCTACCGCCTCCTCGACTGCCGATACGACACCATCTTCTCCGGCAATGACATATGCGCAGGTCCAGGGCACAACGCCCGATTTGTCGACGACGACAACGGCAATACCTGGATTATCTACCACGGCTACCGCCGCGGCAGCGCCGACAAAGGGCGCGTGCTGTGGATAGACCGCGTAAGGTGGGAGGGCGGCTGGCCGCGGCTCGGCGATAACGGTCACCCCTCCTCCGGCGGAGAAGCGCCCTATTTCATAAGGAATAATCACATTACAAGTAACCGATAATTTTCCTGTTCCAATGAGTTTGACTGCCATTATAGTAATAGCATTCTGCATAGGCTACCTGTTTATCGCCCTCGAGAGCGTTACCAAAATCAACAAGGCGGCCGTTGCGCTGCTGATGTTCGTAGTGGTGTGGACCCTGTACATGGTCCACCCGTCCCTCTACCTGCCCGGTGTGCCGGCCGACAAGATCGCCCAGACGGTCAGCGGCATCATCGAGCGCCATCTGGGCAGCACCTCCACAACGCTGTTCTTCCTCATGGGCGCCATGACCGTCGTCGAGGTGGTGGACCAGAACGGCGGGTTCAACTGGGTCAAGAACGTGATGCACACGCGCACCAAGTCGGGCCTGCTGTGGAGGATAGCCTTCATGACCTTCTTCCTCTCGGCCATTCTGGACAATCTCACCTCCTCCATCGTGATGATCATGATCCTGCGCAAGCTCGTCAGCCAGCACAAGGACCGCATGGTCTACGCCTCGCTCGTCATCGTGGCGGCCAACGCCGGCGGCGCCTTCTCGCCCATCGGCGACGTGACCACCATCATGCTCTGGAACGCCAACATGATCACCGCCCTCGGGGTTATCTCCGAAATATTCATCCCCTCCGTCATCGCCATCGTCATTCCGGGCCTGATATTGCAGACCATGCTGCGCGGCAATCTGGACAACTCCGGCGACGGGGAGACGGTGCAGATGAACCAGAGCCAGTTCTCCCCCGCCCAGAGCAAAGCCGTGTTCTGGATAGGCGTCGGCGGCCTGATGTTCGTGCCGGTATTCAAGACGCTCACCCACCTGCCGCCGTTCGTCGGTGTGCTCCTCGTGCTGGGTGTGCTGTGGATAGTGACCGAGGTGTTCTACCGCGGCGTCAAGGTCAAGGACGGCATGAGCAAGCGTGTCTCGCGCCTGCTCTCGCACATCGACATGTCGACCATCCTCTTCTTCCTCGGCATACTGATGGCTGTGGCCTGCCTCGAGGAAGTGGGCGTGCTCAATAAGCTCGGTCAGGGCCTCAACGTCGCCTTCCACGGCAATCACTACCTCGTGACGGGCGTCATCGGCGTGCTCTCCTCCATCATCGACAATGTGCCCCTCGTGGCCGGATGCATGGGCATGTACCCCATAGCCCCGACGGGCGACTTTGCCACGGACGGCATCTTCTGGCAACTGCTCGCCTACTGCGCCGGCGTGGGCGGCAGCCTGCTCATCATCGGCAGCGCCGCCGGCGTAGTGGTGATGGGCTTGGAGAAAATCTCCTTCGGCTGGTATATGAAGCACGTCAGCTGGATAGCCTTCCTCGGCTACCTCTGCGGCATCCTCTCCTACTGGGTCATCAAGACGTTCATCTTCGTATAGTTCGCCACGCCACTAACGGGCTGAGGCGCAATTATGCCAGAAAAATTCCGACTCCGACTTTTCAGAACTACGGAGAGAATAACTCAGGAAAATTTGCTTTGCATAATCCTATACATCGGGAGCGGGACGACGAATCCCCGCTCCCGATTTGTTTTGCAGGAGAAGAATTGAAAGGCACCATTTGACGCGGCATATCAGATGGAGATTTCCCCAATAACTCTGTGGCTAATGATGGCGTTGTCTGGAAAATATTACCTTTGCATTGACGCAATAACATAATAGGAAACAATGGATACACCTGCATTACATAGATACGTAGTAAAGATGGGCATATCCAATGCCACCGACCTCAAATTTCTCAAAGAACTCGCCAAGCGCATGGGATGGACTTTCGAACACGTACGCCGCACAGAGCTCGACGAAGCCATCGAAGATCTGAAAACCGGACGTGTGCACAAAGCCAAGGACGTAGACGACCTGATGGCGCAACTCATGAAATGAGTGTGGCGTATGAACAAGATAGAGTATACCACTCGCTTTCCCGCTCATTCAAACGTTGCATCAAGCGCGGACTCGATGTGACTATCTTCGCACAAGCCATCAGACTCTTGCAGGCGTCGGGAACTTTGCCGGCCGAATACCGGCCCCATAAGCTTTCGGGCAAGTATGCCGACTATTGGGAATGCCACCTGCAACCCGACTGGCTACTGATATGGCTGCAAGACGACCACAGACTCGTGCTGCACCTTATTGACACCGGCAAACACGCCGACTTGTTCTGACTTCTCTGTACAAACCATCATAATCGTCCCGCATAACAGGATGCTCACATAGGACCTGAGTGAAATTACCTCAAATGTAGTTTCACTCGTCTCAAATGTAATTTTGGCCTTCTGGGGAGACTGTTTTCCAGATAGTTACACGGGGTCAAAAATCACCTCTGTAGACGCCTCTATTGCGAGCAAAGAGAATCAATAAGCGCGGCGCTAACTGGGAGGGCCGCTGCCCTCAGCGGCCAAGAGCGAGTCGGTAAATCTTACGTGCAGTAAGCGGCGATAAATTATGATAGCATATTCCTTCGCGCACGTTCTTATGCGGCGGACGGCCTCTGAGGGCAGGAGCCCTCCCAGTTATTTTTCGCTCATATGCAGAACACGAATCATACATCTATATGTTGTCATCCTCCTGCTCCGCTGGTATAACTTCTCCATCCGAAACAGCTGGCGCTGCCCACCATTTTGAAAAAAGCATTCCCCATTCTCTGAAAATCGTCCCGCATAACAGGATGCTCACATAGGACCTGAGTGAAATTACCTCAAATGTAGTTTCACTCGTCTCAAATGTAATTTTGGCCTCTGCGGGGCGCTGATTTACAGCTATTTGCAAAGGCTCCAAAATCGCCTTTCCCGGGGTCTGAGAATACGGAAGAAACCCCGTTCTGCGGGAGGCTATAGAAAGCGCAAGGCCGCCTTTCATGAGAAAGACAGCCTTGCGTTTATCATTTACGGAGGCGATGCTTCGCAGAGCGCTGCATGCGTCCGTTTCCGGGATCGCGCTGAAGGTGCGGAGGCGCGGAGATTACTCGGCCACGAGGTCCAGTTCAGCCATCGAGGCGAGATTGCCGCCGTCGAACGTGGCGAGCGCCTTGAAGAGCACGTAGCGGCCCTTGGCGGGGCGGACGAATTTGACCGTCTGCGGCGTCGTACTGCCGTCGAACGCGCCCTTGGCTACGGGAGCGCCCCACGTCTTGCCGTCGTTGCTGAAGTAGAGTTCGTAGTCCCTGATGATGCCGTTGTAGTTGTAGTCCTGGCGCGGCGTGTAGATGAAGCCTGCGGCCGTCGTGGCCTTGCCCAGATCTACCTGGATGAAGTGGGGATAAGGCTTCTCAGCGGGTTTGTATTGGCTGTGCCAGATGGTCTCCAACTTGCCGTCGATGGCGTTGGCGGCGGCTTCATGGCCCGGTTCCTCGCTGTCGAAGGCCACCACGCGCCATCCGCTCTTGTCCACCTTGGCGATGACATTCGCCTCGGTCACCATGCTGCGGTTCTTGCCGTCGATGCTGGAGTAGGCGTATATCCTGCCGCTGCGGGCGATGGAGAATGGACCCGTGTAAGCGGTGTAGCGGCGGCCGTCGGTGCTGTAGTAGATCTTGGCGCCCTTTGTGTCGCAGCCCATGGAGACCTTGTTGTCGCCGATGTTCATCTTCACGGGCATGCTGGCGAAGGCGTCCACACGCGATCTCGCGGTGAGCTGACTGTCGTCGAGCTTAGAGTCGATGGGACGGATGACGAAGCACATCACGGTCGTGGCGGCGCGGAGCTCATACTTGGGCAGCACGTCGGGACCGCAGCTCGCGTTGCCGAGGGCGCGGTTGGCGGCGTCGATGCTCACCACCGTCTTGTCGGTAAACGGTACCTCGTAGGGATGGCGGGCGCGACGGCCGGCGTCGATGTAGAAGTCCTCCGGTCTCCAGTGGCCCACGGTGGCGGACATGCGGGCCGGCGTGGTCACCATGATGCCGCGGCCGTCGTTGTCGGTGAGCGCTATGTAGCGCACGTCCTCCTTGTTACCGTTCTCCTGCGGCAGGACGAATCCCGTCCACTGCTTAGTCACGGTGCTGTGGTAGAGACCCGGGAAGCAGGACTCCTTGCGGTCGGCATAGTTGTCCCACGGTCCGCGGCCGTACCATGTGTAATTCTCATATGCGGCGGGCATCTCGAGGCGGTAGCCTATGCGCGGCAGCACGGCGCCCTTGTTCTGCGGGTCGATGACGGAGGCCACGGCAATGGTGCCATCGGAGAAAATGTGATATTCCATATTGGTGGTAAAGGCTGTGCCGCCGCGACCGGTGTAGACATTGCTCACGGAGAGGCGGATGCTGCCGTCGGCGGCCTTGACGGTCTTCCACTGGCCGGCCTTGACGGTCAGGTTCCTGAGGCCCGCAGCGTCCCAGTCGTGCATGTGCGCCTTGTCATTGTCCGTCGGGGCGCGGAAGGCGTTGAGGCGGAGGCTGTCGAGCATCTGGCGGCCGCCGCGCTCGTAGCTGACTATCTGGCCGGTGGTGCGCGAGAAGACGGCGCGGAAGTCAGGGCCGCTCACGGTGATGTCGGCCGGTCTGGCGTCCGCTACAGTCAGCGCTCCGGCCTTGGTCTCAGGCTTTGTACCGATGCCGTCTCCGCCCCGGAGGGTGAACTGCTCTGCGGCGACCTCGTAGCCGGCCTCGGCCCACGGGGTAGCCTGCTTCTGCGTGACGCTGAAGCGCACGGCATAGTCGGAGTGGACGTCGGCGTCCGGGGGCAACAGGCTGCCGAGGCTTATCTCACGGCTTCCGCCGCCCGGCACATCGAGGCTGCCGAGGTCGCGCTGAGAGATGATAATGCCGTCCTTCAGCACACTCATGCGGAAGTCATACTGGCTCAGATTGGCGAACGCCATCTTGTTTTTGACGAGGAATTTGCCGCTGAGGCTGTCCTGCATCACAAAGTCGGCGGGCTGATAAATCTTCTTGACATTGAGAGCCTTGGCGGAGTAGGTATCATCGGCAAATACGACGCCGTTGGTGCAGAAGTTGGCGTCGTTGGGATAGTCGTTGAAATCGCCGCCGTAGGCCCAGTACTGTCCCTTGCCGCCCGGCACGGGCATCAGGAGGCCCTGGTCCTTCCAGTCCCAAATGAATTCGCCCGCCAGGGCGGGATATTTCTCGTAGAGGTTGTAATACTCGCGCTGATTGCCCATAGCGTTGCCCATGGAGTGGGTGTTCTCGCACTGCACATGAGGCCGTGGCTTCTCGCCGCGGGCGGCCTCAGCTGCCCTCTCCTTGCCGACGCTCTCGATGTAGTTGACATTGGCGTACATGGTGCTCGTCACGTCGCTCCACTGGGAGTTGCCCTCATAGTGGCGCAGGCGTGTGGGGTCGAGCGCGTGGATGGTGTCGGAGATGGCTTTGAAATTCTCGCCCGGACCGCTCTCGTTACCGAACGACCACATGAAGATGCAGGCATGATTGCGCATCCAGAGCACGTGGTTGACATTGCGCTCCACCATGGGGGCGCGGAAGAGCGGCACACTGGAGAGGCCCATGTTGCCGTGGCACTCCAGGTTCGCCTCGGCCAGCACATAGAGGCCCAGGCTGTCGCACATGTCGTAGAAGTAGGGATTGTCGGGGTAATGGCTGGTGCGGATGGCGTTGATGTTGAGGCGCTTCATCAGCAGGAGGTCCCTGAGCGTCTCCTCAGGGGTGATGGTGCGCCCGCCCTCGCAGCTGAAGTCGTGGCGGTCCACGCCGTGGATCTTGATGGGCTTGCCGTTGATGGTGATGGCGCCCTCGGCGTTGACGCCCACCATCTTGATGCCGAGCTTCTGCGAGCGGATATCCACCGTCTTACCCTTTTCCTTAAGTTCGATAATCAGGTCGTAGAGATAGGGCTGCTCGGCGCTCCATAGCTTGGCGCCAGGGATATTGATGTCGCTACTCACCATGTTGCCGGCAAGGTTTTTGAGCGGGATGTTGGCGTTATAGACCACATTCCCCTTGTCGAGCAGTTTTACGCAGTATTCGCCCTTCCTGAGCTCCTTGCCGGTGATGTCCGCCTTCACGGTCACCTTGGCGGAGCCGTCATTGTTGATCGCGGAGGTCCAGGCGAAGTAGTCCCTGATCTGTGTCTTCGGGGCCGACCAGAGGAACACGTCGCGCATGATGCCCGTCATACGCCAGTAGTCCTGGTCCTCGAGGAACGAACCCGAGGTGAAGCGGTATACCTGCACTGCGATGCTGTTGACGCCGGGCTTCACATAGGGGGTGACCTTAAATTCGGAAGGCGTGTACGAGTCCTCCGCGTAGCCGACGAATTGGCCGTTGACCCAGACATAGAAGCCGTGGCCGGCGCCGTTGAAGCGCACATACACATCGCGGCCCTTCCATGTGGCGGGCAGGGTGAAATTGCGGCGGTAGCTCCCGACGGGGTTCTTCATGCTGTTGTTATACTCGAAATTGTCCGGGCGGTCGGCCATGACGCTGTAGGTCTTGGGGTCGTAGGTGAACGGGTAGCGGACATTGGTGTAGAGCGGCTTGTCCCAGCTTTTGCCATGGCGCACGCCGTAGACCTGCCACGTGGAGGGCACCGTGATATCGTCCCAGGCGGAGTCGTCGTAGCCCGGGCTCTCGAAGCCAGCGGGCTTCTTCGCAGGGTCGGGCACCCAGTGGAACTTCCACGTCCCGTCAAGTGAGAGGTAATAGGGTGAGAGGGCGTTGCGGTGGGCCAGGGCCGTCTTCTCGTCGGGCATGGGGATGGCCAGAGTGTGCGCCTTCTCCCTGTTGACCTGAAAGACGCTCACGTCGTCCCATTCACGGCCTGTCTGAGCTCCGGCGCTGAGGCAGAACATCGCCAGCACCGGCATCGTAATCAGAAATCGCGTATTCATTCTATTTTTTTACAAGTTGATGTGCAAATGTAGCCAAATTATTGCACACTGCGCCGCGATATGAGAAATAGTTGAACCACATACGGATGCAAGGGATGACATCCGGGGAAAAGGAAGGGCTAAGTCGCGGAAATTTTGTAATTTCGCGCAGATATAAGCTGCAAGCCGAGGCAAGTCCCGTGCTTCTACTTTCAGATTACTATATGGCAGAAGAAACTAACGACAAATTACCTTTGGAGCAGAACAATGAGCCTGCCCCCGAGTATAACGATGACAGTATACGCCACCTGGACGGCACGACGCACATACGTATGCGCCCGGGCATGTATATAGGCCGCCTCGGCGACGGTTCCCACTCGGACGACGGCATCTATGTCCTGCTCAAGGAGACGATAGACAACTCGGTCGACGAATTCAAGATGAACGCCGGCAAGCGCATCGACGTGAACACCTACGACGATATGGCTGTGTCGGTGAGGGACTACGGGCGCGGCATCCCTCAGGGCAAGCTCATCGAGGCGGTGAGCATGCTCAACACGGGCGGCAAGTATGACACCAAGGCCTTCAAGAAGAGCGTCGGCATGAACGGCGTGGGCTCCAAGGCGGTCAACGCGCTGAGCGAGAAATATGTCGTGAGCTCCTTCCGCGAGGGCACGGTGCGCACGGCCGTCTTCGGGCGCGGCAAACTAACGGAGGACACCACCGAGAGCACGACGGAGGAGAACGGCACGTATGTCTACTTCAAGCCCGACGACATGCTCTTCAAGAACTACCGCTTCCACGAGGAGTTCATCGAGACAATGCTGAGGAACTATACCTACCTCAACACCGGGCTCACGATCATGTTCAACGGCCACAGGATACAGAGCCGCAACGGGCTGGAGGACATGCTCACGGATAATATGACCACGCGGGCGCTCTACCCCATCATCCACCTCTCGGGCCCCGACATCGAGATAGCCTTCACGCACACCAACCAGTACGGCGAGGAATACTACTCCTTCGTCAACGGCCAGCACACCACGATGGGCGGCACACACCAGAGCGCGTTCAAGGAGCATCTGGCCCGCACCATCAAGGAGTTCTACGGCAAAAACTTCGACTATCAGGACATCCGCAACGGCATAGTGGGCGCCATCGCCATCAATGTCGAGGAACCGCAGTTTGAGAGCCAGACCAAGATAAAGCTCGGCTCGCTGAACATGAGTCCCGACGGCGTGAGCGTCAACAAATATATCGGCGACTTCATCAAGGAGAACCTGGACAATTACCTCCACAAGAACACCGAGGTGGCGGACATCATGCTCGAGAAGATACAGATGTCCGAGCGCGAGCGGAAGGCGATGGCCGGCGTGACGAAGCTCGCCCGCGAGCGGGCCAAGAAGGCCAACCTCCACAACCGCAAACTGCGCGACTGCCGCATCCACTACAACGACTCCCGGGGCGAGCATCAGGAGGACAGCTGCATCTTTATCACCGAGGGCGACTCCGCATCGGGTAGCATCACCAAGAGCCGCGACGCCAACACGCAGGCCGTATTCTCCCTCAGGGGCAAACCGCTCAACAGCTACGGCCTGACCAAGAAGGTGGTCTACGAGAACGAGGAATTCAACCTCCTGCAGGCTGCGCTCAACATCGAGGACGGCCTCGACGGCCTGCGCTACAACAAGGTCATCGTGGCCACCGATGCCGATGTGGACGGCATGCACATCCGGCTGCTGATGATCACGTTCTTCCTGCAGTTCTTCCCCGACCTCATCAAGAAGGGCCATGTCTACATCCTCCAGACGCCGCTCTTCCGTGTGCGCAACAAGAAGAAGCGCCAGGCGCCGCGCCCGGATGTGCACATCGATGATAATGCCGCCGGCGCCGCAGTGCTCAAAAAGAAGCGCAGCGACGGAAGGTCCGAGTTTGAGACCATCTACTGCTACAACGACGAGGAGCGCCGCGCCGCCATCCGCCGCCTGCAGCCCTCGCCCGAGATCACGCGCTTCAAAGGCCTCGGCGAGATCTCTCCCGACGAGTTCCGCCACTTCATCGGGCCCGAGATGAGGCTCGAGCAGGTCACGCTCAGCAAGGCCGACAATGTTCAGGAGATGCTGTCCTACTACATGGGCAAGAATACGGCCGAGCGGCAGAACTTTATCATAGACAATCTCGTAGAGGAGGAAGACCGTCCCGAATATCTCGAGAGCGAATAAAAGAGTAAATCACATCACAATGGAGCGAGCAGCTATTTTCCCCGGTACATTCGACCCCTTTACCATCGGCCACGAGGCCATCGTCAGGCGCGGGCTTTCCCTCTTCGACCACATCTACATCGGCGTGGGCGTCAACAAGGAGAAATCGGTCATCGAAGAGACGGCCAAGCGCGTGGAGACCATCCGCCGCTACTACCGCGACGAACCGCGAGTCAGTATTGAGAGCTATTACGACCTGACCATCGATTTCGCCCGCCGCAAGAACGCCAAGTTCATCCTCCGCGGCCTCCGCTCCGTGAGGGACTTCGAATACGAGCGCGACATGGCCGACATGAACCGCCGCCTGACGGGCATCGAGACGGTCATCCTCTTTACCGAGCCCCCGCTCGCGGCCATCTCCTCCTCCGTCGTGCGCGACCTCATCTCCCACGGCATGGACGTCTCCGACCTTCTGCCCCACTAAGGAAGGCGCGGCAGAGGCAGGGCACACAAGGACATCCCCATCCCCTTATGGGGCGCAGCGCCGCGAGGCGCAGGGAATATGAACAGGCATACTAACACACCTAAATAATATATAAGAGAGCGAATGAACCATCTTCTCAAGAGAATACAGTCATCCCTGGCGACAGCGGCCGTGATCGTAGCGGGCTGCGCAATGCTGACCTCCTGCTACAAGGACGCGCCGCTCGGCTCCGAGTGTGACATTCTGCGGGCTAAGGTCAGCGTAGCGGCCCCGGCAGAGATGTTCTACAATCTGAGCGACACCACCGTCGAGGTACTCTCCACCGACAGCACCGTTACCTTCACCGTGAGAAACAGCGCCGACCTCAGCGCGCTGGCCCCCACCTTCGACATTACGAAGGGCTCCGTCATCTCGCCCGCGAGCGGCAGCGTTCACGACTTCAGCAACGGGCCCGTGACCTACACCGTGACCTCGGAGAACAAGACCTGGCACCGCACCTACCGCGTGGCCTTCAACCGTGTGACACGCAGCATCAACGACACCACCTGCCTCGACTTCGAGCACTTCAGCCTCGAGAGCTCCGGCCACAAATACTATGTCTGGCAGCGTCTCCTCGAGGACGGCACACTCTCCTCCGACTGGGGCACAGGCAATGCGGGATTTAATCTGAGCATGGGCAGCGCCAAGCCCAACGAGTATCCCACCGTGCCCGACCCGGATGGTATCGACGGCTACTGCGCCCGTCTCACGACGCGCTCCACAGGGCCCTTCGGCGAGATGTACAACAAGCGCATAGCGGCGGGCAACCTGTTCCTCGGCTCCTTCGACATGGCGTCCGTGCTCATCAACCCGCTCAAGGCTACGCGCTTCGGCGTGCCCTACGACGCCTCCCCGCTCAAGTTTACCGGCTACTACAAATACACCCCCGGCCCCAAGTTTATCGACAAGTCGGGCCGCGAGATCGTGGGCCGCACGGACAGCGCGGCTGTCTACGCCGTGTTCTACCGCAATCACGACGCCGACGGCAACGCCATGGTGCTCTACGGCGACAATGTCAAGACGAGTCCGCTCGTCGTGGCCATAGCCGACACCAAATATCTGGCTCCAACGACGGAGTGGACGCCCTTTGAGGTCACGTTCACCTACCTCTCCGAGCCCGACGCCCGGCTGCTTGCAGAGCGCGGCTATTCGCTGGCCGTCGTATTCTCCTCCTCGAGTGAGGGCGATAAGTTTATGGGCGCCGTGGGCAGCTGTCTGATGGTAGACAAGGTAAGAATAATAAGCACCAAAGAAGAATAACCGCATTATGAAATACAGGATAATCACACTGTTTCTCAGCCTCGCCTTCGCGACGACCGTCAGCGCGGAGAGCTTCCTCAGTTCGCTCGAGTACGACGCCATGCTGGGATTCTCGCTCGGCGGCACGGCCCCCGTGGGCCTTCCCTCCTCCATCCGCCACCTCAACAGCTACCGCCCCGCGCCCAACTTCCGTCTGGGCGCAGGCGCCGCACACATGTTCTCCTCTTCATGGGGCATAAGCTCGGCGCTCATTGTAGAGAACAAGGGAATGAAGACCGACGCCCGCGTGGAGGACTACCACATGACGATGACACGCGGCGGGGAGCAGCTCGAAGGACGCTTCTGGGGCGATGTGGAGACCAATGTCACCGAGTGGATGTTCACGGTGCCCGTGCAGGCGGCTTTCAAGACGGGTGATTTCCGCTTCCGCCTCGGCCCGTATGTGTCCCTGCTCTTTGACAAGCGGTTTAAGGGCCACGCCCACGACGGCTACCTCCGTGTGGGCAATCCCACCGGTGCCAAGATGATCATCGGCAACGACTCCGAGACCAACGGGCAGTACAACTTCTCCTCCAACATGCGCTTCTGGCAGTGGGGCATGGACCTCGGCGCCGATTGGTATGTGCGCCGCAGGCTCGGCATCGCCGCCGACCTGAGCTGGGGCCTGAGCGGCGTGCACAAGAGCAGCTTCAAGACCATCGAGCAGACCCTCTACCCCATCTACGGCACACTGGCGCTCATCTACCGCATACATTAGAATAACAGACAGCAATCATTTATATACATATCAGACATGAGAAAATTCTACTTATTAGCCATCGCACTCCTGATGCTGGGCGCAACGCCCGCAATGGCCGAAGATTTCACGGACACCATCACGGTGAATGTGAACGGCGTAGTCACGGGCCAGACGGCCACCATCTCCGTAACCCCGGGCACTGACGGCACAAGCACCTTCGTGCTCAAAAACTTTGTCCTGAAGGCCGGCGGCCAGAGCCTCGGCGTGGGCACCATCACCCTCAACGGCGTCGCCACCACCGAGAGCAACGGTGTCACCAGTTACACCACAAGCCAGACCATCAAGATCGCTGCAGGCGACGACCCCTCCATCACGACATGGATGTCGGCCTTCCTGCCTCCCATCCCCGTCAACCTCAACGCCGAGCAGACCGGCAGCAGCCTCTATGCCGTTATAAACATCGACCTGAGCTCCGCAATGGGCCAGGTGATACAGGTGGTGTTCGGCGACGGCGGTTATCAGATCGCCGGTTCCGGATTTGAGGATTACACAAGCTATAGCGTAAAGACTCTGGGCGGCAGCATTACCGTCGACGAGCCTCTCCACTGGCATTCGTTCGCCTCGGCCGGCGGCGACTTTGCAGCGGCAGCCAACCTCTTCTCGAGCAATCAGCACACCTATCCCTCCGACATTGTCCGCCCGGGCTCCGCAGGACAGAAGAGTGTGCTCGTCGTGGCCTCCAACGCCCTCGGCATCGTGGCCAACGGCACCATCACCACGGGCCGCATGAATGCGGGCGCCATGGTAGCCACCGATCCGAACAATCACGCCGAGCTCGACATGAGCAAGGAGGACAAGGACGCCGCCGGCGACCCTTACTACACGACGCTCAAGGGACAGCCCGACAGCCTGACGCTCTGGGTCAAGTTCCGCCAGGGCACAGCAAATGCTGACTATCCCTACGCTACTGTCAGCGCGGCCATCACGGACGGCACCTACTATCAGGATCCGCAGGAGGACGGCAAGACTTATACTAATGTGCTGGCCACGGCTAAGGACAATCAGATAGCCTCCAACGGCTATGTATGGCAGCGCATCGCCGTGCCCTTCAGCTACGTCGGCAACAGCGTAGAGGGCAAGGCCATCCTCGTGACCATCTCCACCAACGCCGGCGCCGGTCAGGGCTCCGCTACCGACTCGCTCTATGTCGACGATGTGGAACTCATCTACAACGGCGCCCTCGCCTCAGCTACCGTCAAGGGCCAGCCCGTGACGCTCGTGGACAGCGTGAGCGACTACACCCTGCCCGGCATCACTTCCCTCTCGCTCGCCGACGTCGATGTCACCCCCAACGGCCATGCCGCCAAGGTCAGCAAGACCATCGAGCAGAACGGCAACGACGCCACAGTGACCGTCAAGGTGACCTCGCAGGACCTCAGGAATTCGCGCACATACCACTTCACTGCCAAGGGCGCAGTGGTCGGCATCAACGAGGCTAAGACCTCCGCCACCGACAGGGTTAAGGCCTTCTACGACCTCTCCGGCGTGCGCCTCAACGCCGAGCCCGCCGCAGGCGTGTACATCAAGGTGTACGAGAGCGGCAAGGCTGTCAAGGTAATGAAGTAAATCTCCGTCGCAACCCTTTCGACCGGCATCTGCGGTAAGCCTTTCGGCAAATCCGCAGAATGCCTTTCGGCAAATCCGCAGCGATAAGCCGGATAACAT
>OMUV01000186.1 GCA_900314335.1 uncultured Prevotellaceae bacterium
AGATGTTATGAAGGATTGTATCTCGCTGTAGTAGCCTTGCGAATAGATTTGGTTGTTGGGCAGTGTTGGAATGAAGTTGTTTTGTGTATAGAGGTGTTCGACGGTTTTATTATGTTTGTGGATTTTTTCGTATGGGATACCGAGGAGGGAGGAGGGCTTTGGCTCGAAGGTAAGTTCCTCCATTTGCGAGAGGCGGTAAATACCCTTTGATGTACAGACTTTGAGGGATTCCTCGGCAGATGTCCAGGTGTAGGCGGTAGATAGTTCGAGAGTGCCGACAATGTGTGGATGACGGAGCATGAGGATATAGGAAGCTGGGGCTACCTGCTGACATGCAAGGATTTCTGGCTTACCAAAGAGGAAGGTGACAAGGTCTAATGGATGGATATAAAGGTCGAGCAGGGCATTGCCCTCTGGATAGTTACCTGTGAGGTAATGGAAGTCGTAACTGATAAGTTGTTCTTTACGCAGACGCTCCACCTTTTTCGCCGCGCTGCCGTCACCGTAATTGCAAGTCCAATGTCCGGCAGCATCTTGTTTCAGTTCCATGTGTAGCGTCTCGCCCGGCATGAGGTAAAACGGCACCATATTATTCTCAGAGATTACCAAATTGCTGAGCACAGGGTGATGCAACTGCATCCGGCATGTGAAATCGCCATCGGCAGACACATCAACCGTCTTGTCCCTCATGTTATTGGTCAGGGCGTTGTTCCATGCGACGATAATCTGCTTAGGCATCACCTCTGTCTCTAATCCAGCAATCTTTCCGATGATGGATGCCGAGTCCGTTCGGAAGAATATCTCTTGTGCCTGCCCCGCCATTGCGACGAGGACGAGCAGGATGGTGATGATAGTTTTCTTGTTCATATTTGTTGTTAATAGAGCTTTTCAAAATCCTTCTCTGGGATGATGTCAAGGTTATGAGTTTGTTTGACCTTCAGCCAAAGCCAGGGTATCGTAAACCGAGGTGCATCTGGAGTGTAGAGCTCCAAGATGTGAATCCCTTCAGAGCTTTGTTCCATCATGATAGTGTAGATGCGATGTCGTGTTTCATAGTTATAGACTGTGTAACGCAGCAAGTCCACATGCCTTTCCACGTTCTCCATATATGATTTGAATCTTGCAGACGTGGTGAGTATAGAACCTCTTCGAGGCTGTTCGGTGGCCATGCGGTTCAAACGGTTGTAGAAATCGACTGCCACGTCTATGCGATGCTGATTCTTAGCTGGAATAAAGAAATGAATTCCTGTGACACATGAAACAGCCAGAGAGTCAGAACCATGCCCTATATAGCTTACCGGCATGAAGGTGTTATAGTCATCAGGAATGGCTACATCCTTATCCCACTCGTATTTGACTTCGTATTTCTTAACCTTCTTCTGCTCGGCTAAGAACGCCTGAAGCAATTCCCGGACTGAGGTGACATCGCCAGACTTTACCGTGATATTGGCAGGCTTCTCGACCATATAGCAAAAGTCGAATACTTTGTTTCTGTTTACTTCACTGTAACTTTTTAAATACAGAAGTTCCTGGGGATTATTTCCTAAGGTGATGTTGTAGTCTATAGAGTCGCCTGATATGTATCGGTAGCTCTTTTCTGCGGTTCTGCACAACATGTCGAGCATATCCGGCACATTCCGCAACAAGTAGTTATGATCCTCGGTCTGTTTTCGCATCCACTCTTTGTCATAATTGATGGTGTTATTTTTCCCTGTGGTATCTGTCAGTACATGACAGATATTATACTCCTCATACAAAACGGAATCCTCAAGGCATCTCAGTATGCGCCGTCCATATATATCCCGCTTGGCAATACTATCAAAAAGTGCATTCACGCTTTCTATCTGCATTGGTTTGTCTGCAACATTTTGTGTGCAAGAGACAATGCTCAATCCTGCCAAAACAGACAATAAGATGTTTCTTGTTTTCATTCTTTTATTCTATGTTAATGGTTATTTGTTGCTGGATGTATGAGGCAAGCCTCTCACCCTTTTCTTGAATCTCCTTTTGGTGGACGGAATAGACGTCCAATCCGATTGGCTCGTCTTCATATTGCCATGCAGGCGTTTCCTTTGTCCAGCTTATGCTTTGTGACTTTAGGTTTGGCTGCTCAGAATGTTGCGTATAGAGCGTCAGCACGAGGAATACACATGCTGCGATGCCAGCCACCCATGGAAGAATCCTGCGATAAAATGGAATAGTGCGAGCATGCTGCTGTTCATCTACAGCATCCATCTGCGCCATGAGTTTGTCCATGAACGCTTCGTTATCGTCAATCTGTGGACGATAAGCGTGGAATTTGTCTCGTAGTTCCTGATCTTTCATATCTGTCTTATTTGCTTAATTTCGTTCTTAGATGCTCGCGGCCACGTGAGAGGTAGCCTTTCACCGTTCCTTCTGCCACGTTCATAATAGCGGCGATTTCCTTGATAGGTCGGTCCTCCATATAGAAGAGAAGTACTGCCGTGCGTTCACTCATCGGTAGGCCGTCGATGGCTTGATAGAGTTCCTGATACTCAAAGCTGTCATCGGAACGGGAGACGCCAGCCACATCATGCGCTTTGTCAATGCCAATAGTCTCACCACGTGCCATCTGTTTTCGTTGATGATCTATCAGGGTGTTACAGGCAATCCTATAGAGCCAAGCCGAGAATCCCTCTTCGTCCTCGAAGCGGCGTGAAGCCACGTAAGCTTTCATCAAAACCTCTTGTGCCACATCGTCTGCCTCATTACCATTGCCGCTACAGGCCGCCAATAGGAAACGGCGCAAGCTGGAGAGTTCTTGGCGGATATGTTGAATGAATGTTTCTCGATTCATCGGACGTTTTTGGTTGCTGCTTTCTACTATATAAACGTATCAGCACGTCAAAAGGTTGTGTGAAGACAGTTTTTTCCACTTTTTTCGTCTGGCAAAAAAAATGTTGCCCCATTCACAATAGAAGGCGGGGGAGGATATGCCTTTTCCACCCCCGCCCGCCTCAATAAGTCAACGCGTCTTTATGTCGTTTTATGTCTGTCGGTCATATTCTTCGACGAGCAAAGCTTTCTGTCTGCCGAGCGAGAAGGATTTATCCAATCTTTGTTCCATTTGTCTATTTGTTTCAAAGTTTGTTCTATTGCCACAGTGGTTCGCCATCGAAGGTGAAGCCCATGCAGTAGTCCTTGCCCTCCTCGTCGTTGTGAACCATGTACTTGAAGCATCCGTGCTCCAAGAAGGCCACCCACTGCGCCGGCTCGCCCGCCTCCTCCAGCGTCTCGCCGCACTCCATCACGCGCCGCTCCCCGTGCTCCATGCAGTACTCCCGCAGGGCCTCCATGTCCAGCCCCTCCTTGTAGGTGTTGAATTGCTTGTTCGTTGTCATTTTCGTCAATTATCTGATTCGTGGGTAAAAAGGTAGTCATTTTTCAGCACAATTCGTTTCTTTTTGTTATAAATAGGGCTGTCTTTAGACAAAAGTGCTTAAATTATGCATGAATTAGTGATTTCCTATGGTTATTTCAAGAATAAGTTGTAATTTTGCAAATTGAAATAAGCATTGGGATATGCCAAACGTTCAGAAAAATCTACAGACAGAGGAGCAGATCAAACTTAAAATACAAGATTTGCTTTCCTGTACCCCTGTTGACTACGGTCAATTGGTGATACTCACGAATGAACTTGCTAAGTTCGATTGTGAGAATGTCCGTTTTTCGGTAGATGCAGGCATTATAAGCCGACTGGGTGAGGAGTTGGTAGGAAAACGAGATACAGCAGTCGCTGAACTTATAAAGAATGCTTACGATGCAGATGCCACGGAAGTAGATGTGATATTCCAAAATGCTTGGTCGGCCGGAGGTACTCTTATAATTGATGACAATGGTCTTGGCATGACGCGTGAACAGCTGATAGACGGCTTTATGCGTCTGTCGTCAGCTGATAAAATTCACAATCCCGTATCTCCACTTTTCAAGCGTATACGTGCAGGTAGAAAGGGAATTGGGCGTTTTGCTGCTCAACGGTTAGGCAAATATCTGACAATCATCACTCAGACAAAAGATGCGGATACAGCACTCAAGGTAGAGATTCGTTGGGATGCCTTTGAATCAGATAAAGACTTGAATGCGATTGGAAGTAAAATAGAAACCCTGCCTAAGGAGAAAGAACAGGGTACGTTTCTAAAGATTGAAGAGTTGCGTGAAGGATGGTCTGACGGGTATGTGAAGAAGATATACCGTAATGTTTCCACCCTTTTACAACCCTATCCTCTATCTAAACCATTCAGTAGCGACGAAGACCCAGGCTTTAAAACATATTTTTACAGGGATGTCAAAGATGAAGCCCATAAAATTGTTGATGAAGTGTCTGAAATAACACAATTTGCCTTGGCTGTCATTGACACTTATGTGGATGATGATGGTCAGGCACATTGGACATTGAAGAGCAATCAGTTGGGCTATTATAAGGAGTTGCTAATAGGAAAAGACCCTGATGTTGAATCATCTAAGATGGCATACGTGCGAGGTGTCCGTGCCAGAATATATTATTTTATCTACGAAGCTTCACTATTGTCAGGTCAAAAGCGCAATGATATTAAGGCAATAGCTGAGGAACAGGGTGGTGTCAGACTATATCGTAAAGGATTTCGTGTCCTTCCATATGGTGAAAAAGGAGATGATTGGCTGGGACTTGACGAGTCTGCAAGACGTCGCTCTATAGTAGCACCTCATCAGAATATCAGTTTTTTTGGACTCGTGGAGATAGATAATGAAGGAGCGAAAATTTTTGAAGAGACTTCAAGTCGCGAGGGTCTTATCCAGGATGAGGCATATGACGAGCTCGTCGACTATCTTTTCCGCGTCATTACTTCCGCAGTCCTGAAAATAGCAGAACTTCGTGGCCGTAAGGGAAGTGCAGGTCAGAAAGACTGGAAGAAAAAAAATTCATCTATTCGCATTGATACTGCCATAGAGGAACTCCGCAATATTGTGGAACAGAAGAAGAGTGGTGAAACAAGAGGCGAGGATGCCAAAGACGAAAGTGAGTTTTATAATCAGGCAAGCGCCCTTATTGAAACCATTGTCAATGCGCGTAGTGAAGAAAAGGAAGAGACGCAGAAGCTAATAGACGAGAACAACATGCTACGCGTTCTTGGAGGAACAGGACTTGTGATAGGAGAGTTCATTCATGAAATCAAACGTTTCGAACCGTCATTCTCGGCAGATATCAGTATTCTGAGAAGCAGGTTGGCAGGAAATGGTGCTTTACTGGAGAGGGTTGATGAAATGGAGGAGAAACTGAATGCCTTCAATTCTTATACTGCCTATTTTGACAGAACAATTTCTCGCAATGTAATCCGTGAGCTTGAACCTATCAATATCAAAGAACAGGTAAATGCCTTTTATCAGAGTGTTAAGAATGACCTCCGGCGGTCGCACATCATTATGTCAGAACCCTTATATGAAGGAAAAGGTCTAGTAACTGTACCGATGCATCCGTCGGAATGGATGTCAATTTTGTTTAATCTATACACCAATGCCAAGAAGGCAATGAAGGATAAAGATGACCGGAGAATTCTTATAAGATGCTGGAAGTCCGATGGAAAGGTGTATTTGCAATTCTCAGACTCAGGGAAAGGTATTCCTGATGAAGATAGGGAAAACGTTTTTAATGCATTTTTCACCACCTCTTCTCCTGTCGGACGAGGCAATGATAACTATTCAGGAACTGGCCTAGGCCTAACCATCATCAAGGAAATAGTGACAAGCTATAGTGGGGACATACTCGTGGTTGATCCCTACGAAGATTATAAAACAACATTTCAAATATCAATACCCACAAACTGATGAAAAGATATTATTACATAGATGACGAGGTTGATACCATCAAGTCGATAGCGGATGGCATCAATGAGAGCAATGTGGTTCATGTGGATGTGTTCCCACTTGCAAAGTTTAAGGAGTTTGACAAATTGACCCAGCAACTGAGGAACGAGTGGAACGATATAGACGGACTTATACTGGATTTAAAGCTTAATGGCGGTGGTGATGACAGCACAAAGTTTACCGCTACCAGTCTTGCTCAATGGATCTCATCATATGTGGTTGTAGATCATAAAGAGGCTAAACCCATCGTATTGCTGTCTAACGACCTGCAATGTGCCAACTTTAAGGCCGACATTACCAGTCATGACCTTTTTGATATGGTCTTGGAGCGTAGTGGTGGTTTAGATTGGAAAGAATTTGCTCGTAAATTAGCCGTTTTAGCAGATGACTACGATGAGTTGAACCAGAGTAAGGAAAAGAATCTTTCAGAACTTCTTCAGAACGATTCAATAGATATTTCTTCAACCTATTTTGCTCCTTTTTTAGAACCTTCAGTTTTTAATGTGAGTCAATTTGCTTCCTTTGTGTTGAACGATTTATTCATCCATCCTGGTCTATTGATATCAGAAGAATTATTGGCAGCCCGCTATGGTGTTGATATGGATAAATCTGGAACTGCTTGGAATAATTTCAAGACAAAGTATTTGGGAGTGGCTCAATATCGGGGCATGTTTGGACGGATAGCGGAACGTTACTGGAGTAAAAAGGCGCAAGAAGTGTTTGTGCAGATAACAAAGGGGAAAAATGCCGCATCCATGACTACAATTCAGCGAGTAACATCATTAAAGACCTATTCTGAAGAAGCCAAAGATTTGGTTGCATATGAGCCTTCAGACAAGGATATAAGTACCTATTGTTGGGCTATAGATGAGGTAACGAAAAAACCGTTAGACTCTTCCACCGGCTACATGATTCAAGAAGAAGGTGGCTTAAAGTCGTGGCAGGAGCCGCGTTTCTTGTCTTTCGATACTATAGAATCGGGAAACAAGGGCGACATTCGCCTTGTTCCATCCGAACAGGAACGATACAACGAGGATTTAGCAGCACTTGACGATTGATGGCAAAGATTAAGTACAATAGTGTTGTTCTGTCACAGGCATCGAGTTTGGAAAAGGCCGTTGGCTTCTTGAGAAGAACTTTGGGAGATGTTGCTTGGCTTCATAAACTGTCAGAGGCAGCTTCGTCTATACGTGCAAACTGTAAAGGTGATGACTGGTCGGTACAGATTGACGACATGGAGATGCCCATAGAGAATCCCAAACACCTAAAGCCTGGGAGATTGTCAGGTAACCTGAAAATGTTTGTATCCATTAGCATGGAAGGCAGTGGTAAAGAATGGAAGGAGAAGAAGGATTGTATCAAGAGCCTGCGATTTAAAGTGGAAGTGTTGGAGAAGAATCAGAACGATGCCCAAAAGTTTTTTCAGACAGGTTTTCATATAGATAAGATGGATTCTAAAGACGACCCATCAGAGATGCATCCGCTATACCATGTTCATTTCCTCAATGACAGTTTGATAGAAGGAACGGAGGTGCTGGCAATGGATGTGCCCCGGTTGATGCACCACCCTGTAGACGTATTGCTAGGAATACTGTTAGTATATGCCAACTATAATCAAACTGGATACAATAAATTGCTCCAAGATGGCAATTTCATGGGGTTGTGTCGCGTTTCTGCCCATCATATATTATCTCCCTATTATCAAAGTCTGTCAAAGATTCCGTGGGTTGACGGATCATTTACAAAGTCTGACGAAGCACTATGTCCGTATCTGACAGTATAGACAGAGATATTCTTTCTTTTTTCATGAAGATTGAAGATAAAAGAACTGACTATATCAACAATCTGATAGTCAGCTCTTTCGTGAGATACCATCGTCTAAATGTTGATAGGAATAACTATTTATACAGATACTTGATAACTGCAAATGATGAAGTCCTTGATAAATTGAATAAAATTATCAACCAGTCTCCATGTAATTATGGAATTGAAGAATTGGTTGAAGTTTTTGAGTTCGTTATTTCACCAGCTGACAAAGAAATCAACGGGGCAGTATATACTCCCGATTATATACGTGAGGCTATTATTCAAAGAATCCTTTCAAAATATGATTCTACGGTTTGGTATTCAATGCTCTATGCTGACCTGTCATGTGGATGCGGAGGCTTTTTCTACTCGTTGATTAAAATTATCAAAGAGAAATCAAGAGATTTTTCCATCTGTAACTTTGTCAGAGAAAACATTCTCGGTGTCGACATAAAAGAGTACAGTATAGAGCGAACAAAAATACTATTGTCATTATATGCACTTCAAGAGGGTGAGGAACTTCAAGACGGCATGTTTAACATACTTTGTCAGAACACATTGAGCAACTCATTTGTCACATCTTCCATTGTACAACAACATGGAGGAATAGATGTCGTCATTGGTAATCCACCATATGTGGCATCTTCCAAAATGTCAGAAGAGAATAGAAAATATGTAAAGAACTGGGCTGTATCAAAAACCGGCAAGTCTGATTTGTATCTACCATTCTTTCAAATAGGCTTGGAGAGTCTGAAACATGGCGGAAGTCTTGGGTATATCACAGTCAATAGTTTCTATCGCAGTCTGAACGGCAGTGCTTTTAGAAACTACCTTTCAGCTAAAGGACTCGACAGTACTATTATTGACTTTGGAGCAGAGCAATTGTTCAAAGGCTGCTCTACCTACACCTGCATTTGTGTTATAAGCGACAATCCCACGGGATTGATTCACTATCAAGAAACTACAAGTGATGGTTTATTAGAACTAAAAGACGACTTATTTGAAGATATTTTCTATAGCTCGCTCGACAACAAGAAAGGCTGGATTTTAAAAGACAAAAAAACATCATCAAAAATAAGAACTATAGAGTCTGTAGGTAAGCCTTTGGGGGAGGTTGTTGCTATCAAAAATGGTTTAGCAACTTTACGCAATGACATATATCTGATAAAACCACTACGTACCGACCGAAGATATATCTATTTCGAAAAAGATGGTGCTGTACACATTATTGAGCGTGCCATTTGTCGGAAAATAGTTAAAGCCAATATCGTTAGGAAAGAGAGCGACATAAAGAACCTGTGTGAATATATAATCTTTCCATATAGATTGGAAAACGGATTGCAGAAGGTCATAAGTGAAGAAGTATTTAAAAAAAAATACCCCTTGGCCTATAATTACCTAATATCCAAGAAAGACGAACTTGCAAAGCGGGATAATGGGCATAAGACATATCCCCAATGGTATGCATACGGGCGATCACAGGCTTTGAATCTATGTGGAGAACGTTTGTTAGTTCCTCATATTTGTGATACTTCTTGCTTCGTACACTGTATCCACAAATCTATGCTGTTTTATGATGGTTACTCAATATTTGCAGAATCGCCTAGGAAACTTGAAATCGTGAGAAGGATATTATCATCTAATGTATTTTGGTACTACATTACAAAGACCAGTAAACCATATAGAGGAGGGTTCTTCTCATTAGAGAAAAGATACATTCAGCATTTCGGACTGCCTATATTAGCAGAAGAACAAGAAGATGAACTGTTATCCCTTGAAAGACAGGAGGAGGTTAATCACTGGTTGGAGAAAATCTACGGAATTAATATATGATTAAGAATGTGCCACCTTATCTTGAGAAAACGCGATTATATCGCGTTCCCCATCTGAAGGAAGCAAGGAAAATGTGTAGTGGAAAATACTGGAAATTGCAGATTTGCATGATGAGATAGATTGCAATTGTAAAGATTATCAGATAATAAGGCAATTCTATAGTTGTTGCGTTATTAATTTGAATCCTGTCCATGTTATGGAAAGTTAAAAACGTTAAACTTTCATCATTTTCACCATCCTAAGAATCCATGGAATCACTTTTCTACCGTTTAGAATAAAATCAATTGGAATACAGTGAGTTACAAATACTGGAATTGCACGAGACTGACGAGAATCACCATCCCCAACTCCGTGACTTCGTTGGGAGGGGGATGCTTTTGGAATTGCACGAGCCTGACGAGAATCACCATCCCCAACTCCGTGACTTCACTGGGAAATGGATGCTTTGAGGGTTGCATGAGCCTAAAGAGCGTCACCATACCGAACTCCGTGACTGAGCTGAAATGGGAATGCTTTTATGGTTGCACGAGCCTGACGAGCATCACCATCCCGAACTCCGTGACTTCACTGGGAAATGGATGCTTTGAGGGTTGCTCGAGCCTGACGAGCATCACCATCCCCAACTCCGTGACTGAGCTGGGAGATTATTGCTTTAGAGGTTGCACGAGCCTGACGAGCATCACAATCCCCAACTCCGTGACTGAGCTGAAATGGGAATGCTTTTATGGTTGCACGAGCCTGGGGAGCATCACCATCCCGAACTCCGTGACTTCGTTAGGAAAGTTCTGCTTTACACACTGCTCAAGCCTTGCAACTGTAAATCTTCCTGAAAGTATTACGGATATAAGTGGGGCGTTTTGCCATTGTACAGGACTGAAATCAATTACGATACCAGCCTCAGTGAAAAGCCTATCTTCTTATTCTCTTGGTGGTTACCTTTACGGTTGCTTTGCGGGTTGCACAAGCCTGACGAACATCACCATCCCGAACTCAGTGACTGAGCTGGGAGAGTCTTGCTTTTTGGGTTGCACGAGCCTGGGGAGCATCACCATCCCGAACTC
>OMUV01000187.1 GCA_900314335.1 uncultured Prevotellaceae bacterium
GATATAATTTCGCGATGCGATAATAGTGTGTTTTTTCCGCATTTTGGAAAAGGCATTTCCCCACTCTCAAAAAACCCTCCCGCTTGCTATGTTACTCACATAGGACCTGAGGAAAACTACCTCAAATGTAGTTCTACTCGTCTCAAATGTAGTTTTGGCCTTTTGGGAGCGTTGTTTTTCAATCACTTACAAAACCCCAAAATCGCCCTTTCCGGGGTCACAGAAGCGTACATTTTATACCATTTCTCTCATTTCGGCAGACACGAACTTACAGAATATAATAGATGAGCGCGGCGATAGCTGGGAGGGCCGCTGCCCTCAGCGGCCGCATGCCCAATAAGGGCAAAGCGCGAAGTAATTTGCGAGGCATGTGACTCGCGATAGCTGTAGATGCGCATTGCGTATTATTCCTTCCTATACTTTACGCGGCGGTTGGCGGACCGCGCTGCAGCGGCCCTCCCAGCTAACTTCGCGGAATTCATTGTCTCACTCTTTATTCCTCACTCTCTGAAGCGACGCAGGTTTCATTCCAGCGCCTCATCCCGGCTACAATCCTATTTTCCTACCAGTTTTATCGAATTTCTTATCATTTTCTCCGTTTTTGTTTCACATATTACCGGAAAAGCGGCGGAGGCGATGAATAGTATCTGTCTTTTTTCTATTTTTGCAGAGGCAACAATAACCTCTAAAATATTCATTACTATGCGAATCCTTAATATTCGTATGCTTATGCTCTCGCTGCTGCTCACCGCGGCCACGGGAGCCGCTGCGCAGTCGAAGGTCTACCTGACACGCAGCATAACGCCCGAGGCGCTGGTCAAGATCTATCAGGCTCTCGGCGTCCCGGCCAAGGGCCGCGTGGCTGTCAAAATCAGCACAGGCGAGGGCTCCAACCCCAACTACCTCAAGCCGGAGCTCATCAAGGACCTCGTCTATGATGTGGACGGCACCATCGTGGAGAACAACACCGCCTACATGAGCCCGAAGGGCGACGAGCGCAACAACACGGCGAACCACTGGAAGGTCATCGACCGCCACGGCTTTACCAAGTATTTCCCGGTGGACATCATGGACGAGTACGACGAGATACGCATCCCCGTGAGAGACCATACCCACCTCAACTATGACATCGTGGGCGGTCACCTGGCCAACTACGACTTTATGATCTGCCTCTCCCACTTCAAGGGTCACCCGATGGGCGGCTACGGAGGTGCGCTCAAGAACCTCTCCATCGGTTGCGCGTCGGCCAACGGCAAGGCCTACATCCACTCCGCCGGCAAGATGACCAAGCTCCGCATGGACTCGCTCTGGACCCCGATGTATATCGGCAATCAGGACGGATTCCTCGAGAGCATGGCCGCCGCGGCTCAGGCTGTGGTCAACTACTTCCAGAAGGAGAATGGCATCATCTACATCAATGTGATGAACAACATGAGCATCGACTGCGACTGCGTAGACCATCCCGCGCCCGTCAAACTCAAGGACTACGGCATCCTCGCCTCCACCGACCCCGTGGCCCTCGATCAGGCCTGCGTGGACATCATCAACGATCAGAAGGTGACGGCTGAGAACGACCCCACCGACCTGCTCAAGCGTATCGACAAGCAGCACGGTGTGCACACCATCGAGTGGGCCGAGAAGATAAAGCTCGGCAGCCGCAAGTACAAGCTCATAAGCATCGACAAATAACGGATTTATTCACCGCCATCCCCCGCACGCCCGTGCGTGCGGGGGATTTTTATTCATTCATATTTATAATGAGAAGATTTACATTTAATACATTCATCCTCATCGCCTCGCTCATCATGATCCCCGCCTCACTTCGCGCAGGCGACTCGATACGTCTGGGCGACGTGATCGTCAAGGGCGGGCCGCGCAGCGTCGAGGCAGCCGTGTCGCCCTCGGCCGACATCACCGTCGTAGGCAGCGAGCGCATCGAGGAGAATTTCAGGCCGTCGCTGCTGCCCACCATCTCAGAGGCTGTGCCGGGCATGTTTGTCACCGAGCGCGGCCTGCTGGGCTACGGCATGAGCACAGGCTCTGCAGGCGCCATCAAGATCCGCGGCATCGGTTCCATGGCCGACCTGCTGGTGATGGTGGACGGCACACCGCAGTACGCGGGCCTCTACGGTCATCCCGTGGCCGACGCCCTTCACTCCTACGGCGTGGAGCGCGTCGAGGTGACCAGCACGATGGGCTCGGCGATATACGGCAGCGGCGCCATGGGCGGTGTGATCAATGTCATCACGCACCACCCCACCACCGACGGCTGGAGCGGCGAGGCCACAGTGGAGGGCGGCAGTTACGGTTCGCTCGCCGCCTCGGCTCTGGCGCGGCTGAAGGAAGGCAAGTTCTTCGGCGAGATGGCCGCCGCCCACCAGCGCTCCGACGGTCACCGCAGCAACATGGGCTATGAGCAGACGGAGGGCACGCTCAAGGCCGGCTATGACTTCTCCCCGCAGTGGAAACTCGCCGCAGAGGGACATGTGCTCTATCAGGAAAGCTCCAATCCCGGCACAGTGGCTGCGCCGATCCTGGGAAGCGAGATGATGTTCCTTCGCTACCGCAGTTCGCTCTCGCTTCTCAATGACTATGGCGCTATCCACGGCGCGCTGCGCGCTTCCTACAGCGGCGGCCACCACCACATCGACGACGGTCACACGGCCGCGGCTGCGCCTACCGCCTCGTGGTATCTGCACAACGATGATCTGCTCTCCGTATCGCTTCTCGAGACCTGGGACGCGCTCAGGGTGCTCTCCGTGAACGTCGGGGGCGATGTGCGCCGCTACGGAGGCCATGCGTGGAACCGCTCCAAGGCTGACCGCACCGAGACCGACATCACGCGGCGCCATGTCACCGAGAGCGGCGCCTTCGCCTCGGCTACCGTGCGCCCCATAGAGCGCCTCAGCATCGACGGAGCCCTGCGCTACGACTACAGCGACAGGAGCGGCGGCATGTGGGTGCCTCAGGGCGGCGTCACGCTCGCTCTGCCGGCCGACCTCACGCTCAGCGCCACCGCCGGCAGGGCGTTCCGCAATCCGACACTGCGCGAGATGTACATGTTCCGCCCCGCCAACGCCGACCTGAAGCCGCAGCAGCTCTCCCAGTACGAGCTCAAGGCCACGCAGCGGTTGTTCGACGGGCGCCTCGCATGGACCATGGCGGGATTTTACATCAAGGCCCGCAACATGATCACCACCGAGATGCGCGACGGACGCCCTACGAACATCAACACAGGCCGCACGGAGAACTCCGGGTTTGAGCTCTCGACCGACTACCTGCCCCTGAGCTCGCTGCGCCTCTCGCTATCCTACGCTTTCCTGCACACGTCGCGCCACCTCACCGCTGCGCCCGCCCACAAGCTCTGCTTCGCGCCGACCTTCAGCAAGGGCCGCCTGCTCGTGGGCAGCAGTCTGAAATGGATCAGCGGGCTCTACACCTCCACACAGGGCGCCGGCCACAAGACATGCTTCCTGCTGTGGGACATGAGGGCCGCCTGGCAGCTGCAGCGGAATCTCCGCCTCTTCGCCCGCGGCGACAATCTGCTCGCGCGTCGCTATGAGATCAACGCAGGCTTCCCCATGCCGCGCGCCACAGTCATGGCCGGCATCGAGTTTCGCATCTGAGGCAATGGGATAATCGCCCGGGGCCCGATAACAAAGGGAATAAGGAAATAGATTCAGGCTGCGCAGACAGCACCGAATATCATAAACGTAGCGTCCGTCAATGCGGGCGCTACGTTTGTTATGGGGAATATGATGTGGGGCGTCAGCGCCGGCGGGAGGCTTACCTGCGTCTTTGGAAGGGCGCAGATAAGCCGGCGGGAAGAAGTTTTGCGGCGGCGGAGGGCTCTGTCTGCGCAGTCTGTCAGCGCTATTTGCGGTCGCGGAGCTTAGCGGCGTAGTCGCGGGGGATGTAATTGCCGATCTGCCGGCAGCTCTCGCGCGAGAAGTCCAAGCCCGTTTGCACCATCTTGCGCCAGGTGGAGGCGGAGAGGCCGCGGGCGAGGGCGTCGCCCGTCACATTCTCGCGCAGGAGGGCGAAGAGGAAGCCCGCGTTGAAGTTGTCCCCCGCGCCGATGCGGCTGACGGATTTGACCGGGTTCACGTCCACTTCCGCTTTGAGTTTGCCGCCGTCGAATATCTTGACCTCCTTGTCGTTGCTCGTCCTGACGAAGCGCGTGCAGAGCGGACTGACCACATGCTTATAGATGCTGTCGCTGCGGCTCGAACCGAAGACGGTCTTCAGGTCTCCTCCGCCGGCGCGCAGGATGGTCGCAGCGGCCATGTTCGCGCGGACGGCGGGCAGGAGCGACTTCATCATCGCGGCATGGGGCGAACGAAGGTTGATGTCGTAGTAAACGATGACGCCGGCCGTATGTGCGGCCTCCAGGATGCGCTGCACGTCGGCGCGGTATGCGGGACTAACGGCGAAGAACGAGCTCAGCAGCAGCACATCATCCTTGTGGAAGGCGGGCACTATGAGCGAGCCCTCCGCGCGGCGGTCGGCGTAGAAGTAATAGTGCGCCTCGCCCTCGCGGTCCAGGTAAGCGGCCGACACGGAAGTCTTGACGCCGTCCACCATACGCAGACAGCCCGTGCCCACTCCCTCGGCGCGGAGAAACGAGCGCACATGCTGCCCCGTGGAATCGGTGCCCGCCTCGCCGATAAACTCGACCTTCGCCCCGGCGCGCGCCAGCGACACGGCCGTGTTGAGCGCCGAACCGCCCACATTGGCGCCGATCACCTCCGCGCCGCGGAACAGGATGTCGACCACCGTCTCGCCCATGCAGTAGACCGTCCGCCCGTCCGCGGCAAAGCCCGCCGCAGGCCGCAGCGCCGACACCGCAGTCAGCAACGCCATGATCACTATCCCGGACAGCCTTCTGCCGCCCGCCATGTATCTCATTCTGTCTCTCATTTCGCTCAATTTTTCGGCCCCGTCCCGCAGGGCCATTTCCTTAACCACTACAAATATAACAAAATCCTTTCGGCCCCGCTCGATGCGCCGCCTCAAAAAGCCGTCGCGGGCGAGAATGCAACCATCTCTTAACATCCCGCCCGCCGGGCGGCACAAATAGCCCGCCGCGAGCGGTTAATTGGCCTGAAAAAGCTATCTTTGCGACATGAAAACAAAGAACACCACAGCCACCATACTCATCATCTACACGGGCGGCACCATCGGCATGATACGCAACCGCCGGACGGGCGCCCTCGAGGCTTACGACTTCCAGCACGTGCGCCACTGGATACCGGAGCTGGAGAACTTTGACTACGACATCCACTCCTACGCCTTCGACCCGCCCATCGACTCGAGCGACATGCAGCCGTCCCACTGGGCCGCCATTGTGCGCGTCATCGCCGACCACTACGACGAGTACGACGGCTTTGTCATCCTCCATGGCACGGACACGATGTCCTACACGGCCTCGGCGCTGAGTTTCATGCTCCGCGGGCTGTCGAAACCGGTGATCCTCACGGGCTCGCAGTTGCCCATCAGCATGATCCGCACCGACGGCCGCGAGAACCTGCTCACCTCCATCGAGATCGCCGCGGCCAAGGACAGCGAGGGCAGGGCCATGGTGCCCGAGGTGTGCATATTCTTCGAGAACCGCCTGCTGCGCGGCAACCGCACCACCAAGATCAACGCCGAGGGATTTAATGCCTTCCGGTCGTTCAACTTTCCCTCGCTGGCCCACGCGGGCATCCACATCAAATACGACCTGCCGCTGATACGCCGCCCCGAGGCCGGCGCGCCCTTCGACCCCCACTTCGAGATGGACAATCACGTGGTGGTGCTGACGCTCTTCCCGGGCATCCGCCGCGACATCGTGTCGGCGGTGGTGGGCATCCCCGGGCTGCGGGCCATCGTGCTGCGCACCTTCGGCGCGGGCAACGCGCCCCAGAAGCCCTGGCTCATCGACGCCCTCCGCAGCGCCGGCGAGAAGGGCATCGTCGTGGTCAATGTCACCCAGTGCAGCGAGGGCTCCACCGAGATGGACCGCTATTCCACCGGCCTCCAGCTCCTCGAGACGGGCATCATCGCCGGCCGCGACGCCACCGTGGAGAGCACCATCACCAAGCTCATGTTCCTGCTGGCCCACGACCTGACGCCCGATCAGGTGCGCGGCTACATGACGCGCGACCTGCGCGGCGAGATCACCACGCGCCGCTTCCCCATCGAGCGCTCGCTATGATGCGGCCGGATTGTTGAGGTTAATGTAACGGCGCTGGGTCGAGCCGGGAGGGAGCAATTCAGGCCGGAGGCCAATGTAGAGGCCCGCCCACTCCTTTATAATAAGATGAATGCTGCGCCGAGGATTTTCTAATAAAGGAGACGCATTTCGTGTCTGCCGAAATGAGAGAAATGGTATAAAATGCCTGCTTCCGGAGGACCGGAAAGGGCGATTTTTGCCCCTTTGTAAATATCTTATAATCAGTGCTCCCGAAAGGCCAAAATTACATTTGAGACGAGTAGAACTACATTTGAGGTAGT
>OMUV01000103.1 GCA_900314335.1 uncultured Prevotellaceae bacterium
ACGAGGATGAAGGCGGGGAAGTCCTTGACGGTGATCTTCCAGATGGCCTCCATGCCGAGCTCGGGATATTCGACGCACTCGATGCTGTGGATGCAGCTCTGCGATAGAACGGCTGCCACGCCGCCGATGGTGCCCAGGTAGAAGCCTCCGTGCTTCTTGCAGGCCTCCGTCACGGCGTCCGTCCTGTTGCCCTTGCCTATCATGATCATCGAGCCGCCATTGCTCTGGAACTCGTCCACGTAGGGGTCCATCCTGTTGGACGTAGTGGGGCCCATGCTGCCGCAGGGATAGCCTGCCGGCGTCTTGGCGGGGCCGGCGTAGAGCACGGGATACTTCTTGAAGTAGTCCGGCAGGCCCTCGCCCTTGTCCAGACGCGCCTTGAGCTTGGCGTGAGCTATGTCGCGCGCCACGATGATGGTGCCGTTGAGCGACACACGCGTAGATACGGGATATTTGGTCAGTTCGGCTCTCGCAGCGTCTATGCCTTTGTCGAGATCTATCTCCACGCCGCCGTTCTCGCCGGGCTTCCTCAGGCTCTCGGGTATGAGCGAAGCGGGGTTGTTGTCCATCTTCTCGAGCCAGATGCCGTCGCGGTTGATCTTGGCCTTGATGTTACGGTCGGCCGAGCAGCTCACACCCAGTCCGATGGGGCAGCTGGCGCCGTGGCGCGGCAGACGGATGACGCGTACGTCGTGGGCGAAGGCCTTGCCGCCAAACTGGGCGCCGAAGCCTATCTCGTGAGCCTTCTCCAGGAGCTTGGCCTCAAGGTCGAGGTCGCGGAAGGCGCGTCCTGTCTTGTCGCCGCTCGTGGGCAGATTGTCGTAATAGTGGATGGAACCGAGCTTCACGGTGAGCAGGTTCTTCTCGGCCGATGTGCCGCCGATGACGAAGCAGATGTGATAGGGCGGGCAGGCTGCCGTGCCGAGGCTCTTCATCTTCTCCACGAGGAACGGGATGAGCGTGCCCTCGTTCTGGATGGTGGCCTTGGTCATGGGGTAGAAGTAGGTCTTGTTGGCCGAACCGCCGCCTTTGGCTACCATGACGAAGCGGTACTCGTCGCCCTCTGTGGCCTCGATGTCTATCTGCGCGGGCAGGTTGCAGCGCGTGTTGACCTCGTCGTACATCGTCAGGGGCGCGTTCTGCGAGTAGCGGAGGTTGTCCGTGGTAAAGGTGTCGTAGACGCCGTGGCTCAGGGCCTCTGCGTCGTCGAAGTCAGTCCACACCCTCTGGCCCTTCTCGCCGTGGATGATGGCCGTGCCGGTGTCCTGGCAGAAGGGGAGCACACCCTTGGCCGAGGTCTCGGCGTTGCGCAGCAGGGTGAGCGCTACATATTTGTCATTGTCCGATGCTTCCGGGTCGGAGAGGATGGCGGCCACCTGCTCGTTGTGACTGCGGCGCAGGAGGAACTCCACATCGTGGAATGCCTCGGCGGCCAGCATACGCAGGGCCTCGCTGCTCACCTTGAGTATCTCTTTGCCCTCAAACATCGCGGTGCTTACGCCCTCGCGCGTCAGCAGGCGATACTCTGTCTCGTCCTTGCCCGTCTGGAACATCGGGGCGTAATCAAATTCGGGAATATTTGCCATAGTGCTATGTAGGATTTTATTGTTCTTGTCATGCCCTCCGTCCTGAGGAGAGAGGATACATATTATATATATGCAAAGTTAAGCAGTTTATTTTTCTTGTGCAAAGCGCGGATGAAAAATATCCCGGGTAAGGGAATAATGACTAAATTTGTCCTCAGTCTTAGCGCCGATAGCGCTGACATAACAGAGAATAATTATGAAGCAGATCATAAGGCCGCTGATAGCGGCATTGCTCGGCGCCGCCATCTTCGTGCCGGGCATCATGGCCGCTACGGCGGGCGCAGGCCCCGGAGGCGGACGCGACAAGGGCCCAGTCATCACGCGCGGGGCGGTGACACAGCTCAGTCCCGCGCGCCGCGAGGTGGCGCTCGTGTTCACGGCCGCCGACATGGCAGACGGGGCCGACACCATCATCTCCACGCTGCGCCGCTACAAGGTGAGGGGCCATTTCTTCTTCACGGGCACGTTCTTCCGCCGCTTCCCCGGGGTGGTGAAGCGCCTGCTCGCCGACGGCCACTATGTGGGCTGCCACGGCTACACGCACATGCTCTACTTCCCCTGGGACCGCAGCGACACGATGCTCGTCACCCGGCAGCAGTTCAATGCCGACCTCGACAGCGCCTATGCCGTGATGCGGCCCTTCGGCATCACGCGCCGTAAGGCCTACTACTTCATCGCGCCCTTTGAGCACTTCAACGACACCGTCTCTGCCTGGGCGCGCGACATCGGTCTGCAGCTCATCAACAACACCTACGGCACACTCACCTACGGCGACTACACTACGCCCTCCATGAAGCGCTACTACTCCTCCGACTATATCATGAAGCGCACGCTCGACATGGCCGCCGCCTCCCCGAGCGGCATCAACGGCCACCTCCTGCTCATCCATCTCGGCACAGTGAGCGAGCGCACTGACAAGTTTTACAATCGCCTCCCGGAGCTCATCACGCGCCTCAGGGAAATGGGCTACAGCTTCGCCGACCTCTCGAAGCGCATATCGCGTCCCGCCGCCCGCCGCTCGTCTGCCCGCTGACCGCAGGCCCTTCCTGGCCTGACATGTGCGGAGAAAATGCGCCGCATTCAGCATGCCGCCGAAATCGTTCCGCATATGGCCGAAACTACATAGGACATGAGAAAAACTACATAGGACATAATCAAAAACACGTCCTATGTAAGGAAACCCTTCTTCTGGGCGCTGATTTTCACGCGCTTATAGCCTGCCGCAAAGAGGTCCTTCAGGAGGCCTGCTTCCCGTCTCCGGAATCCTTTCCCGAGAGGCCTGATTTTTCTCCTTATGACCCCGTTTCAGATGGCGGCGATGAGGGCCGGGAAAGGGGACATATTATATATAATGTGCCGGCGGGCATTGGGGAGAATGAAAAAAATCGTAAGTTTGCATATCATCAATCATCATTAAACAGAAATCATGAGAAAAGAAATTGTTATGCTGTTCTGCTGCGCCATGCTCGTGGCCGTGCCGTCATGCGGCCGCAGGAGCGCGAACCAGAGCGCCGTTACGGAGCAGCCCGTGAAGAAGGCGAAACCCCAGTACACCGTCAAGACCCTGCCCATCAGTGTCACCAGCAATATCCTAGAGAACATCGAGAAGCAGTACAAGGGCAGCGTGACCCTGATCGACTGCTGGGCCACGTGGTGCGGCCCGTGCAGGATGGCCATGGCCGCCATCGACTCCATCAAGCCCGCCCTGCAGAAGAAGGGCGTCAAGTTTGTCTACATCACCGGCGAGACCTCGCCCCTGGCCACATGGAAGCAGATGCTCCCCTCGATAGCCGGCGACCACTACCGCCTCACGGCAGAGCAGTGGAGAGCGCTCGGCGAGGAGCAGAAGATGCGCGGAATACCCTGCTACAAGCTCCTCAACGCCGACGGCACCGAGGCATTCTCCAACCTTACCGAGGGAGGCTACCCCGGCAACGAGTTCATGAAGGGCGAGATAGACAAGGCCCTCCAGAAGAAGTAAGCCACGCATGAGATTGTCCTACCAACAAAACATATAGCAGAGATGAACCTGAAAAGTGTTATTGTGACAATGATGGCCGCCGTCGCCGTGATGACGGCCGGCAGCATGAGCGCTCAGGACCGCTGGAGCGCCGACAAGGCCAACGCCTGGTACGCGCAGCTCCCCTGGATGTCGGGCTGCAACTATATTCCCGCCACTGCCATCAATCAGATCGAGATGTGGAGCCGCGATACCTATGACCACGCCCAGATCGACAAGGAGCTCGGATGGGCACAGGAGCTCGGCTTCACCACCATGCGCGTCTTCCTGAGCAGTGTGGTCTACAATAACGACCCCGCGGGCCTCAAGGAGCGCATGAACGACTTCCTGGGCATCTGCTCTAAGCACGGCATCCGCCCGCTGTTCGTCTTCTTCGACGACTGCTGGCAGCCCGAGTCGGCCTACGGCAAGCAGGCCGCTCCCAAGCCCGGTGTGCACAACTCGGGCTGGGTGCAGGACCCCTCCGTCTCGCTCCGCGCCGACACCGCTAAGCTCTACGCCGAGCTGGGCAAGTATGTCAGGGACATCGTCTCCACCTTTAAGGACGACAACCGCATCCTCCTCTGGGACCTCTACAATGAGCCGGGCAACAGCAGCCATCTGACGACCTCGCTGCCGCTCCTCAGGAAGGTGTTCGAGTGGGCGCGCTCTGCCAAGCCCTCGCAGCCGCTGACCTCGGGCATCTGGAACCTCGGCAAGGAGTTTGCGCCGCTCAATGCGTTCCAGCTCTCCCACTCCGACGTCATCTCCTATCACAACTACAGCCCGACGGCCAATCACGAGACCGAGATCAAGTACCTCCGCGCGCTCAACCGGCCCCTCGTATGCACCGAATATATGGCGCGCCGAGGCGGCAGCATGTTCTACAACATCATGCCCCTGCTCAAGGAGTACAAGGTAGTGGCCATCAACTGGGGCTTCGTCTCCGGCAAGACCAACACCATCTTCGCGTGGGACACGCCCATCTCCGACGGCAAGGAGCCCGAACTCTGGTTCCACGACATCTATCGTCAGGACAAGACGCCGTTTGACCAAAGGGAAGTGGACTTTATCAAGAAGATGAACGGAAAATAAACAGCCCCTCCTCTCCCGCCTCCTGAGCCCTGAGAGCGCGCCGCTCTGCGACCTGCCCGGGCGCAGGAGGGACATGGGGAGAGAGGAATATGTATCGCAAACTGAGAAAACAGATTATCATGAGAAGAATAAACCTTAAAGCGCTCGCGCTCCTGACGCTGACGATGGCCTTCGCCCTTACCGCAGCCGCCGCTCCGCGGGGCGCTAAGCAGAAAGCCGCTGTCCGCTGGTCGGAAGACAAGGCCAACGCCTGGTACGCGCAGCTCCCCTGGATGTCGGGGTGCAACTATACTCCCGCCACTGCTATTAATCAGATAGAGATGTGGAGCAAGGATACCTACGACCCTGTGCAGATAGACAAGGAGCTGGGCTGGGCCGAGGAGCTCGGATTCAACACCATGCGCGTCTTTCTGAGCAGTGTCGTTTATAAGAACGATCCCTCGGGGCTCAAGAAGCGCATCAACAACTTCTTGGACATCTGCTCCCGTCATGGCATCCGCCCGTTCTTCGTCTTCTTCGACGACTGCTGGGCCGAGGATTCTCATTACGGCAAGCAGCCCGCTCCCAAGACCGGCGTGCACAATTCCGGCTGGGTGCAGGACCCGCCCGTTCCTCTCCGCGCTGACACCGTGAAGCTCTACAAGGAGCTCGGCAAATATGTGAAGGATATCGTCTCCACCTTCCGCAACGACAAGCGCATCCTCATGTGGGACCTCTACAACGAGCCCGGCAACCGCGGCCACCTGGCTGCCTCGCTGCCGCTCCTGAAGAAGGCGTTCGAGTGGGCCCGCTCGGCCAATCCGTCGCAGCCCCTGACGTCCGCCATATATACCCTCGACAAGGAATTCGCCCCGCTGAGCGCCTTCCAGCTTGAGAACTCGGACGTCATCTCCTACCACAACTACAAGATATTGCGCGACCACGAGGCCGAGATACGCTTCCTGCAGGGCTTCAACCGCCCGCTCGTATGCTCCGAGTATATGGCGCGCCCAAATGGCAGCACCTTCGCCACCATCATGCCCCTGCTCAAGGAGAACAAGGTCGTGGCCATCAACTGGGGCTTCGTCTCCGGCAAGACCAACACTATCTACGCCTGGGGGAAGCCGATGCCCGACGGCAGCGAACCGAAAGTATGGTTCCACGACATCTACCGCCAGGACAAGACGCCCTTCGATAAGAGCGAAGTGGAGCTTATCAAGAAGCTCAACGGAAAATAAA
>OMUV01000161.1 GCA_900314335.1 uncultured Prevotellaceae bacterium
AGGCACATGGTTCATGCATCGCAGCTGTCATGCGAATGCATCGCAGCTGTCATGCGAATGCATCGCAGCTGTCATGCAAATACATCGCAATTGTCATGCGAATGCATCGCAGCTGTCATGCATATTCATCGCAGCTGTCATGCAAATGAATGACAGCTGTCGTGCGTGAATCATGTCCTTTGTTGTTTTGCGCGGGGAGGCGTGATAAATCGGAGCTATCCTTACTTCGGAGAGATCGGGCATAACAAAGCTTACAGCGCTCAGCGCCGCGCCTCCGCGGCGGACAGGGCACAAAGCACACCGGCCGCGTCGTGAATTCTGCATCACGACACGGCCGGCTATATATCATCTACATCGTTCCGCCCTCATCGGGCAGAGGCAACTGCTGTGGTTACGCTTTCTTATTGAAGCGGAAATCTACGTAGCGGAGCTTGTAGGGGCGGCGGTACTCGTACCAATAGAGGCGGTGAGCAGCGGCCTCCTTGTCACCCTCGAAACTGAGCAATGCCGGGTTCCAGTGAACGGGGCGCTTGAGCTCGCGGGCGATGTTGGTCAGGCAGCAGAGCGTGTTGGTGCTCGTGCCGTAGTCAACAGGCGCAATGGGCTCCTTGTTCTCACGAATGGCGTCGATGAAATTCTGCATGTGGGGCGAGCTCACCTCATACTGGCCTTTCTCAATCTTCTCGTTCTTCTCCTCGAGGAGCTTGGGATTGGAACATTTGATGAAGCCGCGCGTTACCTGCAGCCACTCCTTGTCGCCGATAAACTTGATGCCCTGCGAATCCACACCGTCGCGGTAGGGCTGCTCGGTCATCACGATGCCGTTGTCGTAGATCATCGTGTCGTGCTCAGCGCCATTGTAGCCCTTGGGGATAAACTGCGTGGGGCCGAGGCCGTCCATGCCGAGAGCGGCCTGAACGATGTCGTACATATGAGCGCCCCAGTCGGCGGGATAACCGTTACCGGTCTCGCAGTACCAGCGCCATGCGCCCCAGAGCTTCTCGTCCTCTTCGGGGTCGAGCTTCACGACGGGGCAGATGTCGGAGTTGTAGTGAATCTTGGGATTGTTGAGCGGGCCGAGCCAGAGGTTGAAGTTCAGGTTGGAGGGCACGGGCTGCTCGGGCAGGTCGAAGGGTTTGGGAGGATCGCCTACGCGGCAGTACACCTTGTCGATATGGCCGAGGGCCTTGGAGCGAACCAGTTTGATGGCCTGCTGAAACTCGGCGCTGGACCTCTGCTGGCTACCCATCTGGAATACCACACCGTTGTGATGGGCGGCAGCCTGTACGGCAAGACCCTCGGTAATGGTATAGGCCAGAGGCTTCTGGCAGTAGACATGCTTGCCGGCGTCGCAGGCGTCGATGGCGATGAGCGCATGCCAGTGGTCCGGCGTGGCTATCTCGATGGCGTCGATATCGTGACGATCCAGCAGATCCTGATAGAACTCGTACATGTCGCAGCGCTCGGCAACGCCCTGCTTCTTCTGCCATGCCGTAACACGGCGACGGAAGCGCTCGCGCTTGATGGAGTCGACATCGCAGCAGGCTGCTACCTGCACACCGGGACACTGGGAGAAGCTCACAAAGTCGCTGCAGCCCTGCTGTCCCAGGCCGATGAAGCCGAGGACGACGCGGTCGCTGGGCGCTACCCTTACGCCGTCTATCTTCCAGCTGGGGAGAATGGTGAGCGAGGCCAGACCGAGCGCCGAAAGGCTGAGGAAATCGCGCCGCGAGAGCTTGTCGCTCTCTGACGGAAGCTTCTTGTTGAGCATGTTCTCTTTTAGTTTCTTTTTCATAATTAGTATTGTTAGTAGTTAGTGACTGATGCTGATTAATCAGTTATTTAGCCTTGTGAAATGGCGTGTGGCGGGGTCGTAGCCAAAGAGCCGGATGCGGGCGCCCTGCCTGCCGTCGCGGTCTTTGTATATGTCGGCCACATAGAAGAGCCCGTCGCCCAGAGAGTGGAGCCCGAAGCATCCGCCCGCGGGCTTCATCCATCCCGTGACGCCTGTGGCGGGGTCGCTGAGCTCTCCCGCTGCAAGCGGCAGGACGTAGTGCTTGCCCCGCTCATAGTCCACGCCCGTGAGGCGCTGTTTGCGCAGAGGCGAGCTCTGGCTGAACGCGTAGAGGTTATAGTTGGGGAAGCGGCTCTTCTTTCCGCGGTAGACGGCCATGAACCAGAGGCCCGAGCTGCGGTCGTACTCGAGATTCTGCACGCCCCAGTCCGTATTGCCGGTGTGGACGAAGCAGAGCACGTCGCTCCTGGCGGGCCCTTCGTACACCGGAGCCTCCGGCGTGAGCGTCCTGAAGTAAGGCCTGAGCGAGGCGAGCGAATACTGGCGGATGACCTGATAATCGTTGTCCGTGCGCGTCGTGTCGCCGTATACACCGTAAGCCACCGTCACATACTGCTCCTCGCTCTTGCGGGAGCCGATGCGCGGGCCGACGCAGATGCCGTCGATGCCGCTGCATGCGTAGCGGTGCGCCAGGCGGCGGCCGCCCGTCGTCACGGTATCGCTGTAGTCGCCTAGCACCTCGGGCAGGCACGCGACCGTCATGATGCCGTCGCGGGCCGCATCCATGCCCTCCCTTGTTATGCGGCGGCCGTCGATACGGGCCACATAGAATGCATTGCTATAGCGCGTGGTGCTCCCGAGACGCTTTAAGATGCCGCGGCCGATAGCGTCATCCTTGTATTCGAGCGAGCCGTAGACACAGCCGTCGGAATCGTTAAAGTCCAGACAGCCCAGATGGCCCGCCAGACCGGTGGCCGTGCCGATGAGATGTCCGCGGAAGTCCACCTTGGCGATCATCGTAGTATAAGAAAGGTAGACGACACTGTCCTTAATGTCCACCGCGATGCCCTGAACATGCCCGGCGGAGAATGCGGGGGCCACTATCACGCCCGGCACGGCGCGCTCTCCCCTTGCGACGGCACAGAGGTGCATTGCAACGACCATAAGGAGCAGGATCCGGGCTTTCATGCTATTTACAATTCTCCGAATTATTTCGTAATGCTTTATCATTGCAAAGTTAATTATTCTGATATAAAAGACTATGCAATTTGCTTCTTTTTTTAGCTTTTCAAGGCGCATTGAGCGCAACTTTTGCAAGATTTTTGCGATTTTCGCTTATAAAACCTCCACGACCGGGACTAAATAAACGTTATAGCGGGGCTGCTTCTACTAAATAAGCAAAAATGTGACACTGTTAAATCTACCAATTCGCCTAAACTTCATAACTTTGCAGCAACTTTAGTATGAAGAAAGAATAGGTTATGAGATTTACAAGCAAGAAGAGTGTGCTTCTCCACAGGGTATGGATGCACATGGTGGCCATCGTATGCGTTGTGGCGGGAATAACCCTGAGCGGGTGCAGTGATAACACGGACGAATCCAATCTGTACGTCATGCATGGCCAGACTATCTATGGCATCCTCAGCGAAAATCAGGATTTCAGCATATACACCTCTCTGCTCAATCGTGTCAAACTGAGCCAGCGTACCAAGAGCACGGTGGCACAGCTGCTTCAGGCGCGCGGCCATTATGTTGTGTTCGCCGCGTCCAACGAGGCAATACAGCAATACATCGACTCCATCTACAACGCCAAAAACTACGACTACACTCAGATAGACGACAGTGTGGCCAGCCTGCTCGTGCTCAGTAGCATCATCGACTGCGGCGATGACGACGATGCCTTCACGGTGAGCTCGCTCGGAGAGGGCGCCATAGAGCGCACCAACCTCGCCGACCGCTACATCACGGTCGCCTTTGAGCAGCACGACGGCAAAGCTATGGTAAAGCTCAACCGCGAAGCCCTCGTCACCACGCAGGACCTCGAGGCTGTCAACGGATATGTCAACGTGGTGGATCATCCCCTCGTGCTCTCCAACGCCTATCTGCCTCAGGTAATAGACGAGGCAAGCAATCTGAAGATATTCTCCATGGCTCTCAAGGCCACCGGCTGGGACAAGAAACTGGTGAAATACCGCGACGAGGACTACGAGAAGGAGGATCACAACAACGGCCGCGATATGTACGGCAACAAAGTGGATCAGCCCGAGCACAGATACTTCGGCTACACGGCCTTTGTGGAGCCGGACAGCATCTTCCATGAGAAATGGGGCATCGACATGCCCATCGTGGAGGGCGGCGTAGTGACCAATCAGGCCACCATCATGCAGCAGCTCGAGGCCAAGTGCCGCGAGGCTTATCCCTTCGCCACCAACACCTCCCTCACCGACTCGAACAACTGCGTCAACCAGTTTATCGCCTACCATCTCCTGCCGGAGCGCATCACCTATGACAAGCTTGTCATCCACTACGCCGAGATAGGCTACTCCTACCTCAATCCCTCGCGCCTGACGATAGACTGCTTCGAATACTACGAAACGATGACCGAGGCTCACCGCCGTGTCCTCAAGCTCACCGAGGGCAAGCAGACCGACGGCATCCGCATCAACCGTTGCTGCACCTACGACGAGGACACCTACGATGAACTGACCGTCACGAGACCCGGCATCCGTGTCTACTCGACCAACGGCCAGGAGAGCTCCAACGCGCTCAACGGCTTCTACTATCCCATCGACGATATCCTCGTCTACGACGATGATGTGCCGGGCCGTGTGCTCAACGAGCGCATGCGCTACGACATCAGTTCCCTCCTGCCCGAACTCATGACCAACGGCTACCGCCGTGTGAACCGCAACATCAGCACACAGATGCCCACCGGCTATTTCGACAACCTGACATTCAGCAAGGAGTCCCACTACAACTACCTCTCGGGCTACAACTGCGGCTGGCCTGACTTCCAGGGCGACGAGCAGAACATCACCGGCCAGTACGACCTGACGCTCCGCCTCCCGCCTGTGCCCTACGAGGGAACCTACGAGCTGCGCTGGGCTATACCTATCTACCCGACGCGAGGCATGGCCCAGTTCTACTTCGGCACCAACAAGCAGAACCTGACCGCCATCGGCCTGCCTATCGACCTCCGTCTCTACGCTGACAATCCGACTATCGGCTGGCAGCAGGACACCGACGACCCGGCGACCAACAGGGAGCACGACCGCGTCATGCGCAACCACGGCTACATGATGCCGCCGCGCCACGACGCCGTAAGCACGGGCGGCGCAGCCACCTCCTCGCTCCGCGCCCAGACCGCCTACCAGCGTATCCGCAAGATCATCTACACAGGCCCCATGAGCCCCGACAAGGTCTACTATGTGAGGTGCAAGAGCGTGCTGGCCAACACCTCTACCCAGTTTGTGATGGACTGGCTCGAGCTCGTACCGAGGAGCGTATATAATGGCGCCAAACCCGAGGACCAGTGGTAAGCACGCCGTCTGATACATTCGACCAACAGCAATCCATAACATAGAACTATTTCACAAGGCCCCGACTTCCGGCGAAGTCGGGGCCTTGTTGTTATGCGGAAGGAGGCAAAAGTGGCCTCCTCAAGCCGCTATATTATAATGGTGTGGGCTTTATGGGAGAATCTCCCGGCGAAGGAAAGTCCTGCCTGCGGCAATGCTCCGGCGCCGCGGGGAAAGCGGCGCCGGAGGAACGCAGCCGGGGATGAATGAGCGGGGCGCATTAGCCGGCAGTTCGCTGAAAGCATCCCCCTTACGGAAGTTGTCGCTCACCAGCCCCGCCGATATAATTTCGCCATCCGAAACGACTGCGCTTTTTCCGCTTGTCGGAAAAGGCCTTCCCCACACTTCAAAAAACCTTCCGCATACGCGGATACTCACATAGGACATGAGGGAAACTACATTTGAGATGTTTCTTCTCGTCTCAAATGTAGTTTCGGCCTTCCGGGAGCGTTGATTTTCATACACTTACATAGGGGTCATTCAGGCATCTCCGGCGATGTACAAAAAGCGCATCAGAGGCGGATCGTCCCTCCCGGGAGCGACGATTAACGGCCTCCGGAAATACTCGCAGGACAACAATAAATTCTCGTCGGAGGTAAATTATTTCTACTGCGAGATAACGGTTCGTCTACTACGAGATAAAAAAAATTATCTCGTAGGTGAAATATCAGGGTTGGGAAGTATATAAGTTGTTACTGTTTTCGAGCACCGGTGTATTTATTAGCCGGAAAAGGGAAGCTTCGGCAACGTTTGCCTTCTTGGTTATAATTTTATTGCCGGTGAACGAAACACCATTGGAATTTACTGCCGAAACAAGAGGAATGTTGTGGCGCAAATCGAATATGTTGTTTTTTACTACGAGTTGCGGAGTGCCTTTCTGGTTATAATCGTGCGAGGGACAGTTCACGGAAATGCCGCCCCATACAAGATTTCTGAAAATACAGTTCTCTATTGTGAGCTTCTGGGTTGGAGGACCTTCTATTCCGCCACTCAAAAGCGCAAGCTCAAATGCAAGCCCGTTGTCTTCTATTGTACAGTTCGTTACCTTGGTCGGTTGGTGGGTCAGAATGCCTCTCTGCAGTTGCGTTCCCAATGTACATCCTGTTATTACGGCTTCCTCGTCGCTTTGAAGGTAAAGGCAGGTTTTTGTGTCTGCTTCCGCAACGTTTTTGTCCAGTGTTACGATTCCCTCGCGGTAGTTCAGGGGCTCGTAGTCGGTAATGGTGCATTCCGCAAGCTGTTTGGAGGTTTCGGGATTGAACACCATTACTTTCTTGCCCTTTCCGAGATTTGTGTTGTCCCACAGAATGTCTTTGTGTTCTATTTTGAATTTGTTTGTCGCGAGTATTTCCTTTATTGCATCGCCCGACATTTTTATATGAATAGCATCGTCCATGGTGCGTTCTATGTGGCAATTTTCAATGCGTGGCTGATGTTCGTTGCCTTTCAGGTGCATTCCGTCGCTGCATCCCGCCACAATTCTGTTGTCTTTTGATATGATTGAACAGTTTCGCAGTATGTGGCGCGAGCAACCCTTCAGAACGAACGTCATGAGCGGTGCGGCGTATGACGTAATGTTTTCAAGAATAAGTCCGTCGCATTGCTGGGCGGCTATGTTGGCTGTGTTGGTATATATGAACTCTCCTTTTTCGGCGGCATCCTTTGTTTCGTTGTTCTGAATAAGTCTGCTTTCGGCATAGGGCAGTTTCATGCAGAAAAAGTCGCCCGGTTTCAGTTGCTCTTGCTTTCGCAAATCATATTTCACGCCGAATGTTCCGTTGCCCAAGTCTTCCACTTCTTTCACCCACGAATGTCCTTGAAAAAACTTGCGTGTTTTTCCGTTCGCTGTTATGCAGTCCACGATTTTTCCACCGTTTTTGTAAGGCTCTTTTCCTGCAACGGGGGCGGGATAACCGCTGTCAATCTTAAATTCAAGGTAATAATTGTCGGCATCTACCTTGCTAACTCTTCCCTGAGTGTAAGGAAGCGGCGAATAATCAATCTTGAAGTTGCGAATCACTATGTTTTTTGAACGGTAAACGGCAAATGCCCGCGAAGAAGGGTGAATGAGCAGTGTGCAACCGTTTCCTTCGACAACGAGATTGTCGGCGCGGTTTATGAGAACCCTTCCGTACAAATCTTTAGTGTGTTGTCCTATGCGGTAAACCTTTCCCGGCGCGAACACTACCTTGGCGGGGCGTTTTTGTTGTGATGCTTTAAGAAACAGACGGGTCAGTGCCGGCAGATCATCGGTTTTGCCGTTGCCTTTTACGCCGTATTTCGATACATTATAATATATGGTGTCGTTCTTTTCGGCTTTTGTCTGCACCGAAAGAATACAAAATGCAATCAATGCCCCAAGAAAATATTTCATTGTGTTTTGTTGATGTTGGATAAAAAAGATAAATGTAGGCAAAAATAGTAATTTTGCACCTCAAAACCAAATGTAATACAATGGATTTTAATTTGAAAGGACACGCCGCCATGTTCGGCGCAAATACTATGTGGGGATTAATGTCTCCTGTCTCTAAAATTATCATGGCAAGCGGTGCCGTAACTCCGTGGGTTGTTACCGACATGCGCATAGGCGGTGCCATGCTGTTGTTTTGGGTTGTTTCGTTTTTCCAAAAGCCCGAACACGTGGACCACAAGGACATGATAACGCTCTTTTTTGCTTCGCTTTTTGCCATAGTACTCAATCAGGGCAGCTTTATTTTCGGCGTGAGTCTCACATCGCCCGGCGAGGCTTCGATAATAACCACGAGCATGCCGTTGTGGGCAATGGTGCTTGCAGCATTCATTCTCAAAGAACCCATAACGGGCAAGAAAGTGCTCGGCATAGCTTTTGGTGCGGGAGGTGCGCTGATGCTTATACTCGGCAGTGCTCAGGGCGCAAACGTTTCGGCTTCGGGTGCGGCACATTCCCGTTGGGGAGATTTGCTCGTGCTGTTTGCCCAGCTTAGCTATGCCTTTTACATAGTGCGGTTCAAGGATTTTGTAAACAAATATTCATTGGTAACAATAATGAAATGGATGTTCACCTACGCATTTATATGTACTCTGCCGTTTTCAACCAATGACCTCATGAACACCCGGTGGAGCAGTCTCCCTGCAGCCGATGTGGCGGGACTGGCATACGTTGTGGTGTGTGGCACATTCCTTTGCTACATGCTCGTAGTGGTTGGGCAGAAAACTCTTCGCCCCACCGTGGCGGGAATGTACAATTACGTCCAGCCCGTAGTGGCTTGTGTGGTTGCCGTGTGCTGGAACATGGATTCCTTCAATCTCACAAAAGTCATTGCCGTTGTGCTCATCTTTGGCGGCGTGTATCTCGTAACCATAAGCAGAAGCCGCAAGGACATGGAGACAATGCAAAGCAAACAAACCGCAAAATAAAAGCCGGAGGAACAGTCGGAATTTCCCGCAAAAAGCATCAGAAAAAAACGCAGCCGCATTGCAAATTTCGAACGCCGGATGGGATGTTTTTTCCATGACCGGACTTCGTGTTTACGGTGGGCATTCCGGCGTTTACGGTAAAGGAAAGTCCGCGCACCGCAACCCTTGAAAACTGCCCCACGACCTATGCCCGCAATTTTATATTAATTGCTTATATTTGCAGGCGTAAAAGTTTTTGAAGCATACCATGAAACTGAATACCAAAACAGCATGCGGCACACTGTGTGTGCTCATCTTCGGCGGCGCATACCAACACGGAGCGGCGCAAAACAATCTGCTTTTTTCACAATCCAAGGTCTATGCTGCCGCAAACAAGGAAAACCCGCAGCAGACCAGGGCGTATATAGCTCAAACCTATTCGCAGCGCGACAAGCTCGCACCCCTTGCGCCCGGAAGTCTGAAACTCACGGGATATTTCGAGAACGACATTCAAAACAGCCTTACCCATTGGAACAAAGGCGTGTTGCCTTATGCCAGGATTGCCGATTTCTTCCGAAACGGACGTGCGCAGTTTGCACTCGGTGAGATGTGGGGCAAAGCGGTTCTGAGTGGTGCAATGCTGTATCGCTATACCCACGACCCGGAACTGAAAACCATTTTGCAAGCCACCGTAAAGGACATACTGACCACCGTGCGCGAAAACGGAAGTATATCGTGTGTGCCCGTGAGCGAGCAACCCGACGGAAAGGGTGGCGACCTCTGGGAACGCAAATACGTTCTGCTCGCGCTTACATCCTATTACACCTATGTTGAAGCCGCTCCCGAAGTGCTGAAAGCCATGATTGGAGAAGCTAACAGCATTCTGGACCAGATAGGATACGCACCCAAACACGACATAATAGAACAAGGGTGGAGCTGGAACGGAATAGAGTCGTCGTCGGTGCTCGAACCGATCATGCGATTATACGAAATAACCGGCGACAAACGCTATCTTGATTTCTCCAAATACGTCATAGACAGAGGCGGATGCCGCAATGCCAACATCTTTACCCAGGCTCTTCAAAATGTCCCGCCCCACGAAATGGCGAGCGGCTATCCAAAAGCCTACGAAATGAACTCCGTGTTTAACGGACTTGTTGAATATTACAGGATGACGGGCGAGGAAAAGTGGAAAACCTGTTTCGAAAACTATTTTTGCAATATAAAACAAAACGAAATAACCATTGTGGGAAACGGAGGGGCTGACGAACCTTACTATCCCAAGTGGGCGGGCGAGGCATGGGACAACACTGCCAAGGAACAGGCTAACCCGAAAATAAAACGCATGATGGAAACGTGCATAGGCGTTTCGTGGATGAAATTCTGCACTTACGTTCTGCGCACAACAGCCGATGTTTCTGCGGCAGACTATATTGAAAAATACATTTACAATGGTCTTCTCGGCGCAATGAAACCCGGCGGCGACGGATTCAGTTATGTGAACCTCTTGAACGGAGACAAAGTAACAAACCATGGATGGGGATGGAATTTCGACGGACTTCCCGTTACATGTTGCAATCTTAACGGTCCCATCGGGCTTGCTTATATCCCCTACATGGCTGTGATGCAAAGCGGTAACGGACCTGTGGTGAATCTTTACAATTCTTTCACCGCAAAAGCCCTTACCGCCAAGAAACGCAACGTGGAAATGGTTTTGAAAACCGAGTTTCCGCGCAGCAACAAAGCCGAATTGGAGCTTACAAAACTAAAATCCGAAAAATTCTCTCTGACATTGCGCATACCGTCATGGAGCAAAAACACAAAAGTGTCGGTCAACGGCGAACCGGTGAAAGATGTCGTGGCCGGCAAATACCTCACGCTGGAACGCAAATGGAACAAGGGCGACAAGATAAGCATAACGTTCGACATGCAGTGCCGCGTTATCGATGCGCCAATAGGTTCGAATCCCGAATCGGCAAACTTCCAAGCCGTAGAATACGGTCCGATAGTTTTGGCAAGGGATGAAAACACCGATGCAAACTATAACGCGCCTGTTAAGTTCGTTACCGATGATGCCGGAACAATGAACATCACGCCCGTAAAGCCTCTGCTCGCCGGTACACGCATGGAATTTGAAGTGCCGACCGCAAACGGGAAGATAAGAATGAGTGATTATTCGTCGGTGAACTGTTGGCAGGGCAAAAAAATCTGTACCTGGATACCGCGAGTGAGATAATCACCGTCCCCAATGCCGTATGCTCGAAAATCAAATACGATTCCGCAAACTGCAAAAGCTCTGATTTTATCCAATAAAAACTTACTACCGGATAAAATAGTATGTTTTTTTATCCGGTACAGTGTATAAAACGGATAAAAAGGGAAGCGCGGAAAAACACATGGCCGCCGATACTGTAACCACAGCCCTGCGGCTGCCGTTCACCCCTCGGAGAGACAACCGCTGCACACACTGTAGAAGCGACGCTCTTTCCGACAAGTAGTCTTACTCTCCCCTCTGCGTCCGTATCAAGGCGCAGAGGGGTGCTCACATTTCGTCAGTCTCGGCTGCGTCCATCTCCATGATGGAGGCCGCCAGCGAGTCGCCGCTCTGCACGATGGCGCACAGCGGATAGAGCGCGCGGGCCGTGTCATAGTTGCGTATGTCCTCGTAGGAGTCCTGATTGAGCCCGAATGCGCCCATGTGCCAGCGGATGGCCAGCATCTCTTCGTCGGTCATCTCCAGGCCGCTGAGCAGGAGCATGATGACCGACTTCTCGCCGTGGCCCATGGGGAAGTGCTTGTATGTCACGCCGTAGCCCTGCACGTCCTCCCATGTACCTATGGGTGTTCGGCGCTTCTTGACGGTGGGCTTGTAGATGTCGGTCTTGCAGACGTCGTGCAGCAGGCTCGCTATTATTACGCTCTCTCGCTTCACCGCCTTGACCGACGGGTCGAGCTTCTGCATACCCTCCCACACCATAAGCGCGGCGCGGCATGTATTGATCGAGTGCTGACACAGTCCGCCCGCCACATTGAGATGATGACCGGCGGAGGCGGGAGCTTCGAAGAAGCCGCCCTTTTCCAGGTCCTCCAGCACATAGTCCACGCCGTCGCGGCCTGTGGAACGCAAAAGTGAGGAGAACTCTTCCTTGTTTTTATCCTTATCTATCTTCATAATCTCTTAATGATAATCTCTCAGTCCTTCATGAGGCGTGCATAGCGGCCCTTGCGTATCTCATCGCTCTTGCCGAGGCGCTTGGCCTTGTTGATCTCATAGTCGGAATAGTCGCCCTCAAACCAGTAGACCTCGCCATTGCCCTCGAAGGCCAGGATGTGGGTGCAGATGCGGTCGAGGAACCACCGGTCGTGGCTTATGACGACGGCGCAGCCGGCAAAGTCCTCCAGTCCCTCCTCAAGAGCGCGGAGCGTATTGACGTCGATATCGTTGGTGGGCTCGTCCAGCAGGAGCACGTTGCCCTCCTGCTTGAGCGCGAGGGCCAGCTGCAACCTGTTGCGCTCACCGCCCGAGAGCACCTTGCACAGCTTGCTCTGGTCGGTGCCGGAGAAGTTGAAGCGGGACAAGTAACTGCGGGCGTTGACGTCGCGGCCGCCGAGGCGCATGGTCTCATTGCCCTCCGATACAACGTCGTATACTGACTTCTCCGGGTCGATCTGAGCGTGCTGCTGGTCGACATAGGCCAACTTGACCGTCTCTCCGATCTCGAATGTGCCGCTGTCGGGCTTCTCGAGCCCCATGATGAGGCGGAAGAGCGTAGTCTTGCCGGCGCCGTTGGGCCCGATTACTCCGACGATGCCTCCGGGGGGCAGGCTGAAGCTGAGGTCCTTGTAGAGCACCTTGTCGCCGTAGGCCTTGGCCACATGATTGGCCACGATCACCTTGTTGCCCAGGCGCGGGCCGTTGGGGATGAATATCTCGAGCTTTTCCTCCCGCTCCTTCTGCTCCTCGCCCAGCAGGCGCTCGTAGGATTTGAGGCGCGCCTTGCCCTTGGCCTGACGTGCCTTGGGCGCCATGCGCACCCATTCGAGCTCGTGCTCCAGTGTGCGGCGCCGGCGTGAGGCGGTCTTCTCCTCCTGCGCCATGCGCTGTGTTTTCTGCTCGAGCCATGAGGAATAGTTGCCCTTCCAGGGAATGCCCTCTCCCCTGTCGAGCTCCAGTATCCAGCTGCTCACATCGTCGAGGAAGTAGCGGTCGTGGGTGACGGCTATCACCGTGCCCTCGTACTGCTGGAGGTGCTGCTCGAGCCAGTCGATGCTCTCGGCGTCGAGGTGGTTGGTGGGCTCGTCGAGCAGGAGCACGTCGGGCTTCTGCAGGAGGAGGCGGCAGAGGGCCACCCTGCGGCGCTCACCTCCCGAGAGGTGCGCCACGGGCGTGTCTCCTGCGGGACAGCGGAGGGCGGACATGGCGCGGTCGAGGCGCGCGTCGATATTCCATGCGTCCGTGGCGTCGATTATGTCCTGCACCTCAGCCTGACGCTGCATCAGTTTGTCCATCTTGTCCGGGTCGCCGTAGTATTCTTCGAGGCCGAATTTCTCGTTTATCTCGTCATATTCTTTGAGGGCATCGTACACCTTCTGCACGCCCTGCATCACGTTCTCCTTGACCGTCTTGTCCTCGTCGAGAGGCGGGTCCTGCGGCAGGTAGCCCACGCTGTAGCCCGGGCTCCACACCACATCGCCGCTCGTAGGCTGCTCGATGCCGGCGATGATCTTGAGGAGCGTCGATTTGCCCGCGCCGTTGAGACCGATGACGCCTATCTTGGCGCCGTAGAAGAACGACAAATATATGTCCTTGAGTATCTGTTTGCGATTTTGGGGAATAATCTTTGAGACTCCCACCATGGAGAAGATTATTTTCTTATCGTCTGTCGTGGCCATTGTTGTTGTGATATTGAATTGTAATACGGAGATTGATTGAATAAAGTCGGAAAGATTATTTCCGCTGCAAAAATACGCAATTCTTTTCATTCTCCTCCCTCCCGGGGCGCCAAAGGCGAAGGCCGGGCGCAATAGCCGGTAGTTTAGCGGGAATAGCCGCCTGCTTCTGACGTTGCGGGCGCGGCACAATAAAAGGCTTCGGAACGATCCCGCGAAGGGAATTTTCCGAAGCCTGTAGATATCTGCGCTGAAGGGCGTCGCCGCCCGCGCGGCAGGGGTTACTGCTTGTCGGTAAGGTCGGCGGGCATCATGATGACCGTGACCTTGTTGTTCTGCTTCATGGCGGTGTCCCTGAGGAAGGAGCGGATGTCATCGGGCGTGACGGAGTTGACCGTCTTCACGTAATCGGTTTGCCCGTCCTGTCCGTAGCAGACCATGCTGTTTATCAGGCGCGACCAGTAGCCGTTGCTCAACTGGCGGTCGGCGTAGGCCTTGAGCTCATACTTCTTGACGTCCTCGAGATCCTTGGCGTCGGGGCCGGCGGCTGCCACCTGCTCGAGCCCCTGACGGATGAGGAGCAGGGCCGAGTCGGCCTTGGCGGGCTTGACGGGGCATATCACCTCAAGCATGTAGCCGTCGCGCGTGGAGTAGTTGTACGAGGCGTCGGCCTGAACGGCGTAGGATATGCCGGCCTCCTCGCGGATGGTGCGCGTGTATATCTTGCGGAGTATCTGGCCGCACATATCGCTGACGATGTCCTTCTTGAGCGAATACTTGTCATATCCGTTGTAGGCGAGGAAGATGTAGGTCTTGGGCGTCTCCATAGAGCGTGTGAAGCGGTTTACTATCTCGCCGCTGTGGGGAGCGATGTCCTGGCGGCTGCGCGGCTCGCGCTTCTTGCAGGCTGGCAGCGAGGCGATATATTTCTCGGCGAAGAGGCGGAGGCTGTCGGCGTTGATGTTGCCCGTAAAGAAGAAGTCGAAGTCGCCCGGCGAGGCGAAACGCTCGCTGTATATGCGCCGGATGTTGTCGTAGCTCACCTTGTCGAGGTCGGAGAGGCTGATGCGGCGCTCTATGGGATTGTGGTCGTACATGGTGGCCTCCACGGAGTCGGAGAAGGCGGTCTCGGGACGCTTGGCCGCATTCTCGAGCTGTGTACGCAGGCTGCTGATGACGTTCTGATAACCGTCGGGGTCATTGGACGGGCCGGAGAAATGCAGGTAGAGCATCTCGAAGAGCGTGCGAAGGTCCTTGGGCGCGGCATTGCCCGAGATGGTCTCGGAGGCATAGTTGAGCGACACGCGAGTCGACACCTGCTTGCCGGCGAGCTTCTTCTCGAGGTCGGTAGCCGAGAAGCGGCCGAGGCCGGTAGAGTTCATGACATAATCGAATACCTTGTCGTCGGACAGATCCTTGTCAGCGGTTTTCTGCCAGCCGCCGAAGGAGAACGCGTTGCAGATGATCTGCGAATCGTTGAAGTCGGTAGCCTTGTAATAGACGCGTGCGCCGTTGGAGAGCCTGAGGCAGGTGTAGCCGAAGGGGGCTTTCTCCGTCTTGGTAATGCGTCCCGGGGCGCGCAGAGAGTCGACGAGATTGCCGGCCTTGACCTTGTCCACATAAGGATCGAGCTTAGCCTTGCAGGCCTCAGCCACGGCGCCCTGCAGCGCAGGGATGGTGGGCAGCGAGACGCCCTCCTTGTCGGGGAAGACGGCCAGCACTACGAAATTGGTGTCGGTATGCGCCACGGCATTGCGGAAATAGGTGTTGACATCCTGCGGGCGTACCTGCGCAGCTATGAGTTTGTCGGCCTCATATTCGTCGGCGATGGAGGGCAGCGGCTCGCGCTCCAGGAAGTGGCGCACATACTGGCGCACATAGAAGGGGCTGCGCTGCTTGTTGCGGTTGTCGTAGACCTGCTCCATACCGCTGAGGAAATCATCCTTGGCCCTGATGAGCTCGCCGTCGGTCAGGCCGTAGCGCCGTGCGCGCTCTATCTCCTGCATGGCGGTCTCCAGCGCCTCGCTGCTCTTGCCGGGCTTAGGCGTGATGTTGAGGTAGAACGCATCCTTGGTCTTGGCCAGCAGGTCACCGTCGAAGTCGACCGACGCATCGTCGAAGGGGCAGTCAGCCAGGCGCGCCACCTCGGCCAGGCGCCCGTTGAGCGCCGAAGAGATGAGGCTCTGGATGTAAGTATTGCCTATTGCGACCACCGTCTCCTTGAGGGAGTCGGGAAGAGGGTCGTGGCGGTACATCACGATGATATTGCCGGCGGTGAGTTCCTTATCCTTGTCTACAATATATATAGGCTTGGGGTCATCGGGTACGGGATATGTCTGATAGGGAGCGGCATTGGCGGGCATCTTCAGGTCGGCGAAGGTGGATTTAATCTTCTGCTCCATCTCGTCCACATTAAAGTCGCCCACTACTACTATTCCCTGCAGGTCGGGACGGTACCATTTCTCATAATAAGCTCTGAGCGTGGAGGGACGAAAGCTGTCGATGACCGAGAGCAGGCCGATGGGCATGCGGTGGCCGTACTTGGAGCCGGGGTAAAGCTGAGGCAGCTGGCGCTCCAGTATGCGCTGCATGGCCGAGGAGCGCAGACGCCACTCCTCGTGGATCACACCGCGCTCCTTGTCGATCTCCTTGGGGTCGAGCAGCAGTTCGCCGGCCCAGTCGCGCAGGATGAGCAGACAGCTGTCCACATTGGTGCTGCTGACGGGCACATTGTCGATGTTGTAGACTGTCTCGTCGGTCGAGGTGTAAGCATTGATGTCGCGGCCGAACTTGACGCCGATCCTCTCGCAGAAGGAGATGATGCCGTTGCCGGGGAAATGCTTCGACCCGTTGAAGCACATGTGCTCCAGGAAGTGGGCTAGGCCGCGCTGGCTGTCGTCCTCCTGCACGGAGCCGACCTTCTGCGCGATGTAGAAGAAGGCTCTGTTGACCGGCAGGGAGTTATGCCGTATATAATATGTGAGGCCGGAGGGCAGATGGCCGTATCTTATGGCGGTGTCCATCGGCATGGGCGCTATCTGGGCCGCAGCCGGGGCGGCAAAACAAAGGACAAACAGAGCCGCCGCAAGCATCCGTCCCAAAACGTTTCTGTTACTCATATATAATATGTATGACTATTTATCGCTCTGATCGGCCACGCAGCTCATCTCGCCGGCGATAAGGCGTCCCATCTCCACGCACTGCTGCTCCACTTCGGCGCTGAAGCCCTGCTTCATCTCGATCGGAGCGGCGGGCATGTCGTAGTGCATGTCGGTAGCAAAATCGGTGATGAGTTTGACGGCCTTGCCGGCCCAGGAGAACGAGCCGAAGGCGCCGAAGCACCTGTTCTTCACCTCGCGGAGCTTTATCGCCCCGATGACGGCCTCCACTGCCGGATGAACGGTGGTGTTGTAGGTCGTGGCGCCTATTGCGAGGCCGGAGTAGGTGAACACGCTCTCGAGGATATTGGACAGGGGTGTGCGCATAGCGTCCATGACGCGGATATCCCTGAGGCCCGCCTCGGCGGCGCCCCTGGCGATGCTCTCGGCCATGCGGCGTGTGTTGCCGTACATCGTGCCGTAGACTATCGTGAGCCCCGCCCGGCCCTCGTAGCGGCTCAGGCGGTCGTACTCGCCTATGACGCGCTCACGCTGCTCCGTCCAGACGGGGCCGTGCGTGGGGCAAAGGGCGCTGATCTTCACCCCTGCGAGCTTGCGCAGGGCGTTCTGCACAGGGATGCCGTACTTGCCCACGATGTTGCTGTAGTAGCGCCGCATCTCGGGGAAGAAGGGCTCCACGTCCATCTCGCTGTCGATGACCGTGCCGTTGAGAGCGCCGAAGCAGCCGAAAGCGTCGCCCGAGAAGAGGCAGCCGCTCAGCCTGTCGTAAGTCATCATCGTCTCGGGCCAGTGGACCATCGGTGTGAGGTAGAACTCGAGCACATGGCTGCCCAGCTCCAACGTCGTACAGGGCGAGACGGCGATGTCGTCCTCGCTCGCCACGCCGTAGAAGCCGTCGACCATCTGGAGCGTCTTCTTGTTGCCCACGATGCGGGCGTCGGGATAATACTGGCGGAAGAGCCTGAGCGCGCCGGAGTGGTCCGGCTCCATGTGATTGACTATGATATAATCGACGGGGCGGTCTCCGATAGCCTGGCGGATGTTGCTGAGATATTCGGAGAAGAACTCCTCGCCCACACAGTCCACCACCGCCACCTTTTCATCCGCGATGACATAGGAATTGTAGCTGATGCCGCCCGATATGGGCCACATGCCCTCAAAGAGGGAGGTCACACGGTCGTTAACACCGACATAAAAGATGTCGTCCTTTATCTTTTGCATCTCGTCACTTATTTAAAAAGGTAATCGTATCCTCCCTCGCAGAATCTCTCTACCACTTCGGGGAAGAAGGCATACTCCAGTTTGTGCACACGCGCGGCCAGCGACTCCGGCGTATCGCCGCGCTCCACGGGGCATTTGGCCTGAAAGAGCGTCACACCGCGATCGAGATCGGCGTCGCAGACATGCACCGTGATGCCGCTCTCCCTGTCGCCTGAGCGGAGCACATCCTCGTGAACATGCAGCCCGTGCATGCCCTTGCCGCCGTGCAGCGGAAGGAGCGAAGGATGGATATTGAGTATGCGATGGGGATAGGCGTCGAGCAGGAAGCCCGGCACGAGGAGCAGAAAGCCCGAGAGAACGATGACGTCCACGCCGTAGCGGCTCAGGAGCGGGAGGATGTATCCCTCGTCATTGAACATGGCTTTGGGCACATATTCGGTGGGCACACCGAGCTTTTCGGCGCGCTGGCGGACGCCGGCTTCCTTACGATTGTACACCACGACGGCCACCCTGACGGTCGTGCTGCCGGCGAAATACCTGATAAGATTTTCCGCATTGGTACCCTCGCCGGAAGCAAAGATTGCTATGGTCTTCATTAGAATTGTGTAGTTAGAAGTATTATCCGACTACAAAATTACGAATTTATTCGTAATCCTGATGAAGAAGCCATAGCAACCTCCTATGCGGCCCTGAAGGGCGTGCTTACCACTGATCCTCTTCCTCTACGCCATTGAATACGCTCTTGGGCACCCACTCCATATAATCGAGCAGGAAGCAGGCGAACGGGTTGGTGAGGACGGACTTGATGCGCATGTACATCACCTCGTCGGGACGGATGGTGCCGGTCCACACGATCTTGCGGACACGGAGGTTGGCGCGGTAGGTCTCGGAGTTGCGCATCGACTCGGTAACGGGCGCACCGTTGCGCGAGATACCGTCGTGACGAGGCGGCTTCATATAGTCGTGGTTGAGCATGTTCTTGTCCACCTCGCGGTTGAACTCCTCGTCCTCGGGGTCGTCTGCCTGCCAGCCGATGTTGGGGTTGGAGAGCGAGAGACGCAGGTCGACGGGCAGGCCGATAGCCTGCTGATTGTTCTTGTCCTTGCCGATGTAGAACTGGGCCATACCGAAGCCCGAGTTGCAGGGCGCGCAGATGCGGAATTGCCATGTACCCTCAAACGGCACGGGCGGCAGGCGGAAGGTCAGGTCGTACTGGCCGCGGATGTTATACTCGTCCGCCTGATAGTTGCACTGACTGTAAGCGCCGGCATAGGGAAGGTAGACACACCAGCTGTCGGCCGTCCAGGAGATGCGCTCGCAGTAGCCGCGGGGAATGGGGTGAGCACCATTGTCCGGATAGCGGCGGATACCATTAGTGATAACCTCAGAGAAGAGCGATGAGAAATCCCAGCGCAGACGGTCGTTGAGCACCACGCCCGGCACACCGTCGTCGTAGGTAAGGATATGATCGATAGGATAGTAGAAACCGTTGAGAGCATTGATGGAGAACTTGCCATTGTCGCTGCTGATCTTGATGCCCGGGCGGTCCACGGTGAGCTCGTCATATGTATCTCGGTCGTAGGTGCAGTGGCGGTTGATGCGTTTGCCGTCGGTCTGGCGACCTTCGGTGATCTTCATCAGGCGGTGCAGGCCGCCCATTGTCTCATAATACTCGTTGCAGTCGATGGTCAGGTTGTTGGGATTGTTGAATGCGTATCCCATCTCGAGATAGTGGATGACCATTTTCTCCCAGCTCATACGCGCCGGCACGAGATGATAGGCTACAAACTGGTAGACCGGGTTGTCGTTGCTGGTCATATCCTCGCCCTTGGCGTCGGGATAGGCCTCGGCGCATTTCTCCTTGAGCTTGGCGAGAATGGACTCCCAGTTGACAAACTCGTCCTGCTTGTAGACCGGAGCCTCTATGCCCCACTCTGCCTCGAATACGCTGTCGGGCTCCGCAAAGGCCGTAAATCCGTAGTAGCGGTGCTCGGGATTGAGCACAGAGAGGCGTTTGCTCAGGTCGTAGCCGTATTCGGCGTGATTGGCTTCGTAGTATTCATCTCTCACGTGGCTCAGCGAGTCGGCCAGACCGGTCACCTCCAGCAGCTTGGAGAAGATGCGCATATTGTCGGCCTGCTTCATCAGGTCGGGGAGCTTATCATTGGAGGGCTGCAGCACCCTCGTCACGCCCTGCACATATCCGTTGCTGCACTCCACGTCCGGATTTTCTATCACCGACTTCTCGTTGATGATCACGGCCGTCTTGCCGTTGATGGTGTCGAAGGAAACCATAATATAGCGGTCGTCCAGGCTTCGCTTCTCGAGCGCGCCTATCTGGAAGTCGGTCGTCATGTAGGCCTCGTCCGTCCCGTTGTCGATAATGGCGTTTCTCACAATATAACGGGCCATCTCGTCGGAGATGCTATCAAGCGGATAATTCTTCTGCTCGTAGACCGAGTCGACAAACTCCCGCACGGCGGCATCGTTGGGGGCGAAAACGGTATAGTTGCCGCGGGCCGAGAGCAGCGCCTTGACTCTGGAGTCGGTCTTGCTGCCCGTCGTGACGCGGGCCGTGAGCTCTGAGAACAAATGATAGCCGTCAGTCTTCTCCAAATAAGAAGAAATGGTCTCTCCGCTGAATATGAAAAGATTATCGGAGTTGACATCATCGCTACATCCCTGCAACACTAAAATCAACGACAGGCAAAGGCCTAATAAAGAACACTTACGGTTTAACAATCCCATATTGTATTATAAATAAAGTTTTAGCAAACGAACTCTCGGTCAACATTAGTCACTCTTCAGTCTAACGCATTTCCGTTACCAAAAATAAAAATTCCACTCCGAATGACAAAGAAATTCGCCTGAAAAGTGAAATATTTCGAACGAAATCAATGAAAAATTATTTTTAAGAGGTCTGAAAACACGACAAATCGTGCCAAAATGAAAAGACAAATTAGCAGACAGAAGGCTGAATAAAATGACATTACACTTTTAACATTTGCGGCGCGACCGACCACAGAACAGGCGATCTTACAGCCGTTCCCGTGGCGTCGAGGCGGCGGAAGGCAAATCTCCGACGCTGTTTCAGGGGCGGCAGGCCCTGTGTCCCGTCCCCGCTCCCCCGCTCCGTGGATACCGTAAACGTATTCCGGGCCGGGGATACGGAATTGGCCTTTCTGACGAATGAATATTCTCATTCCGGCCGCGTCACATCGCCTCGGGAAAAGGGCCAAAATCGCCGCTCATATATGTCTGTAAATCAGCGCTCCCGGAAGGCCAAAA
>OMUV01000189.1 GCA_900314335.1 uncultured Prevotellaceae bacterium
TTTTTCTGATGTGTGCATAGAGTGCTCCCGGCGATATGCGTAACCATCCTTTTATGCATTCCGGCGTACGCCCGAAGGCGGGGCAGTCTGCGTGCACCGGGAAATCTTATTCGATGGTCTTGAGAGAGGTGGATTTATTGCCTTATAAATAGAAACGAATACGCAAGCCGCCGGCGCGCCGGGCAATATGCAAAAGCCCGCCTGCCGAAAGCGCGGCGCGATGGCTCAGAGGGAGAGCTTGGCAGAGGCTGTGGTGCCGTCGCTCAGCAGGGCGCGGGCAATGATGACGCCGCGGACGCCCGGCCTGATGGTGAGCGATGTGCCCGAGCCCTTGGCGCGGGCTATCTCAGCGCCGTCGGAGCTGCTGAGGATGATCTGCCGGATGGGGACGGGGGCGCGAAAGGTGGCTCTGCCATCCCTGACGGTCGCCGAGAGCGAGGCGGTGGTGCGCACGGCCGCGATGCCTGTGGAGGAATCGGCGGGCTTGAGGCGCAGCTCGATATAGGTGCGCGAGCGACTGCTGTTGACGTCGGGGATAGTCTCCGCCTGCACCGTCGTACCGGTCACGCTGATCACCTCGACGGCGGCTGCCATCCGCTCATCGAGCGGCACAGTGTCCTTGCCCAGCACGCTCCACGGTATGGCCGCCTCGATGGTGTAGCTGTAGGAACCGTTGGTGATGGCGTAGTGAATGGCATCGCTCTCAGCGCTCACCCAGCGGTTTATCGTCCCCTTCTGCAGCTGCACGGTGCTGTCGCGGCGGAACAGGAGGCTGTACATGCCGCTGCGGATGGCTGTGCCGCAGATGTTATTGGCGTCGAGGAGCAGGCGCACGGCGTCGCACTGTGTGCCGCTCTTGTCGCGGGTAGCGTCGCGCACATAGGCGGTGAAATAGAGCGAGTCGGCATCGTAGGCGAAGTCGGCGCGCACGGTGTTGCCCGTCGTGGTGCCCATCTTGATCTGATTGCCCGTCGTGGTGAGGTATCCGTCGGTGGCTGTGACAGAGCCGTCGACGGTGGGATGGGCGAAGGGCGCCTGAAGCTGGTCGCAGAGGTAGCCCTTGATCATCCTGATCTGTCCGCCCTGCCCGCAGACGGCCACGACGACGCTACTGTCGATGATGGCGAGCGAGTTCCATAGCTGCTCCACGCCGTCGGCGGCGTAGAAGGGGCTGCTCAGGGCCTTGAAGCCGCGGGCGTACTCATCGCCCACGGCGACGCGCATTGTGAGCCCCGTGCGGCCGTAGGACGACTGGTAGGAGAGGATGGTGGGCCCGGAGGGCATCTGTCTCAGGTAGGGCGCGCCGCCCTTGGCCAGGGGGCAGTAGGTCAAGTCGAGCGTCTTGGCGCGGTTGCTGCTGCTGCCGTTCACATAGTAGTCGTGCCAGTTGGTCCGGAGGTCGCAGCGCACTGTGGTGGGGAAGAAGTCGTTGTAGCCCGACCAACCATTGTCCTCGATGGCGAGCACTATGCTGTCGCCTCCGTTGAGGAGGATGGGGCACGGCATGCCGTCGCGATAGCCCGCACGAAACGAGACTTTCTCCGGAGAGCTCCATGTCTGCCCTTTGTCAAAGGAGCGGCAGAGGGAGATCTGCTGCTCGCTGCTGCTGGTATAGGGGCCTTCGTCCGAGTAATAGAGCTGCACCTCGCCGGATGGGAGCTCGAGGAGCGTCGGTTCCCAGCATCCGTCGCTGAAGGTGGTATCGGCATCGTAGACGAAGATCTCGCTGCTCCACGTGCGCCCGTTATCGGTGCTGCGCTTGCAGCGTATGCCAAAGTGGCGGTCGGCGGTGTACGGCGTCGAGGGCCGCGGGTTGTAGGCCACGATGATGGTGCCGTCGGAGAGCTGTATGAGGTCGGGCGTGCAGTTGGGCACATTATTCGAGTTGATGGCTATCTTGCGCGGACTGCTCCACGAGCGGCCGCGATTGGAACTCGTAGCCACGTTGATGCCGCCCGACTCGCACACGGCCATGAGCCGCTTGTCCTGCAGCTGTATCATCCTCGCATATCCGCCGGAGGAGAACACGGTGGAGAGGGACGAGAGATCCCAGAATATGCGCGGACCCTTGTAGGGCGTAGCGCCCTTGCTGATGCCAGCGAAACACATCGCCGCCACGGCGGCTATGACAAAGAATAACTTTCTCATATCTTATAGTTTGTATGCCAGTTCTATTCCGGGGCTAAATTACAAAGTCTTTTGTTATGGCACACTCTCAGGACACAGGAAAATCAATATCTTCTCATCATGCTCCCGTATTCTCTCTCCACAGAGAGCGCAGACTCTATTTGTAAAATCTATGCGAAAAAGCACCGCCTCTATGCATATTTGCAACATCTTCTGATTTCAGCTACAAAAAAACTTTGATTTTTTCAGAAAAAAATGCTGCTTGATAAAAACATTTTGCATCTTTGCATATATCAATCTCATCAAGAGTGCATGTGAAGAGTGGGATTCGGTATGCAAGAGTCGAAATTGTTAAACAACCAATACCAAAAAACAATGAAAACAGTAACCAAGTTTCTGTCCACTGTGTTCATGACAATGCTCATGACTCTGGTGGGCGTCTCAGCCTGGGGCAGAGTCATCCCGATGGATGTTATCGAGGATGTCTATGGACTCAAGGGCGGAGACACAATCTTCATTCAGGGCCGCTGGAATACCACCGAGGCGGACATGACCTCCAGATGGGTCAGTGTGTATTATCCCAGCGAGGAGACCGACAGTGTGGCCGCCGTTAATGCCGCCACGATAGGCGACAGGGCTGCCATAGTGCTCGAGGACGCCGGTGTCACATTCTCCTACACCAATACGCTTGGGGAGACACACGAGCTCAAGGGTTTCTATCTCAAGAGCCTGATGACGGGGGACTACCTCTCCAAGACAAGCGCCGAGTCGGGTGAGAATTATGCGTCTGCCATAGGCTTCACCAAGGAGAAGAGCACGGTGTGGTATTTCGACAAGGCTATAAAAGTCGCCACGGACGAAGCTACAGAGTCGAAATACGACGCATCGCCGGCAAATGCATTCTATGTGATGACGCTTGCGGGCGACAAGACTCCGCTGTTCCTTAACAACAACTACAACAACGGCACCGGCTATTATTTCCGCGTAGCCACATTTGACAACTCTACCGTATGGCACGAGATCGACAGCGCCTACGATGACACCTCCCTGGAGGGCGCCATAAGTGACCTCGACGACCTCTACACCGTATGCGCTTCGCTAAGCACTGCCGAGGGTACTAACCCGGGATTCTGCGACCACGACTATCTGATAGCCCTGCAGGATGCCGAAGCCGACGCTCAGGACGACTCGAAGCTCGGCACGGTAGAGGATGTGAAGGCTGTCTACAACAAACTGCTCAAGGCCTACCTCGACTTCACATATCGCGGCCTTGTGCCCGTAACCGACGGTTACTACTACTTCGTGAACAGCGATCCGGAATACAAGGCTCTCGAAGAGAACGGCACACAGATAGCCCTGCTCACCAAGAACAAGAACGAGATATGGTGGGCTTCGCTCGACTCTCTCAACGCCGCTTATATATGGAAGATCAAGAGCGCCGGCAATGGCTACTATACGATGCAGAACCTTGGGACGCAGGAGTTCGTAGAGAACGGCGCGCAGAACGTGGGCGTATTCACCACGACGGACACTGCAACGATCAGGCTGAGAGACCTGGGTGCCGGACAATGGGCTGTATATGTGGCGCGCAACACCACATCCTCGGAGGTGGATATGCACTACATCCACGCCTACGGCCACGGCGCGAGCGCCGCGACGGGACACATCACCTGTCTCTACAGGCCTCTGGCAAACGACCACTCGGGCTGGTATATGTACAAGGTGCCCAAGGCTATCGGCGACAGCCTCGCGCCCAAGGACGACGAGATAAAGAAGGCCGCCTATGCCGCACAGCTGGCAGACTCCCTCAAGGCGATTGTCAGCAAGGTGCGTCCGGACATCATGAACGCCATCGAATATGATTACACGGACAGCGTGAACGTATCGCCCACCCTTGCCGAAGAGCAGGCCAACGGCTTTGCCGACTGCTTCTCCAACGCCGGTATGAGCGTCGAGAGCGGATACAACTGGGGCAACGACGGTAACGGCTACACAGGCATTCTGGACTACGACCAGAGCACCTACTTCCACACCACCTACAACAGTCAGCCCTCATGGAGCGACTACAGCATGGACGGCAAGGGCTTCGGCTACAAGACCACCAAGCACACACTCGGCTATAAGCTGAGAGAGAGCGTGGACAATGTGACATTCGTATGGCAGGAGCGCAACGGATGGAACGACGCGCCCGTCAACTTTGACATCGAGGCCAGCACCGACGGCACGACCTGGACACCCATCCTCTACAACTACGACCTCTACACCCATGATGTGGCAGACGGCGTCTACGTGACTGCCGGCCCGTTCAAGCTTAACGGCTCTTACAACTACGTCCGCATCCTTACCGACGGATGCAGTCGCGGACACTTCTTCAACTTCGGCTCGTTCCACATGTACAAGGATATCAAGTACAGCAGCACATGCCCGGCCGTCAAGGTAGGCGAGGCCGTCTTCGGCGGACTTGTGAACGCATATCTCGCAGGCGCCAAGACCGCCCAGAACGACAGCGTGAGCAACATCCCCAACCTCGAGGCTGCCATCACCAACCTCACAAAGGCCTACGCTACCTATGAGAGCACCGTAGTCGACCCGACAGCGCTCAAGGAGAAGGTGACCGAGGGCAACACGATCCTCGACACATTCCTCTCCAGCGACACTTACATCGGAGCCTATGACTCGAGCGCCGACACCACCGCCCTGCACGCCGCAGTGAGCGACGGCGAGACACTCCTCAGCACCGGCGTATACACGGAGGACGACCTCGCCAGCAAGACGACCGCCATCGAGACCGCCATCAACGACCTCGCTACACACATCGTGAAGCCCGACCCCAACAAGGTATACAGGATCACCACAGCCGCCGTTGACGAACTGCTCGACTACATCGACGTGGCCCGGTTTGACACAGCTACCTACAAGCAGATAGAGCGCCGCGAGGTATACATCGTAAAGGGCTACGAGGACAATGCCCTCTCGTTCTTCTCCACGCCCGACGAGGTGAACACCGGCAACAGCCACTTCTACTCCGCAGGATGGGACGAGACACTTGCCGCTCCTGAGCTCGGCTACTTCCGCTTCATCAACGTAGGCGACAGCGCATACGCCGTACAGAGCATCTCGACAGGCCTCTACATTCCTGACCTGGTGCAGAGCGCCAACGCAGTTCCTTCGCTCAGGCCCGGACTCTTCACCTTCCAGCCTCTGGGCTACGGCATGGTCTACATGCTGAGCCACAACATGAACACCGGTAAGAACAACAATCAGACACTGCACTTCGGCAACCAGAAATACAGCCAGTATCAGATCGTAGGATACCCCGACAAGACTCTCGGCTCGAAGTCATGCCTGAGAGTGGAGGAAGTGAGCGATGTGGAAATGCCCGAGATAGCACAGGCACAGATCACAGGCACACAGTATACCGTGTTTAATGAGGATCTCTCCGAAGTAGACGGCGCCGAGATCTACGTACCTACGGGCAAGAGCATCGACCCCGAGGGCAACACCTACATCATCTACAGCACGACCGACAAGGCAGAGGCCGGCAAACCGGTATTCATCGTGCCCGACGATCCGGAGATACCTTACATGGCTACCTTAGGCACCACCTTCACGAAGACTGCTACTGCCGCAGGTCCCGTAGTGGGCACATTCCTTGGCCAGGAGCTCCCGCAGGGCGACGCTATCCTCAGGACCGCAGCCGACAACACTTACAACTGGCTCATCCCCTCTGTAAGCGGTACACAGGTAGGCACCTACTCCGTATTCCTCAACACCGCTGACATTCTCAGCCTGCCGGACGCTTCGATCGACGATGCAGCCCTGACGATGCTTGTCTCCGGTCTGGACGGCAATGCTCTCGTAGGCATCAGCAAGGTTAAGGACGGAGCAAAGGCCACGAAGGCCATCTACACCATCGACGGCGTGAAGCTCAATACCGATGTAGACCATCTCAAGAAGGGCATCTACATCATCGGTAAGCAGAAGAAGGTTATCAAATAACGGATAACAATCCCTCGGCCCTCAGGGCCGGACGCAAAACAGCCCGAAGCGAAATCGCTTCGGGCTGTTTTTATATGCTCTCCCGGGCGCCGTCTAAAGGGCCTCGAGGAATACGCCCTCGTTGGAGCGCATAGGCAGAGAGAAATAGCCGTCGGCTGCGGGCTTCAGCACCGTAGTGCTGCTGCCGCGTGTGAGGCGAATCTTTTTAGCGTCTGCCCTGAAGCGGATGATGTGCTCTCCCGGGTGCTCGTCATACATGTCGGCGTTGGAGCTGATGAACAGGGCCTCCGCCCTGCCCCCGCGGCGGGGCTTCATTGTGCCCACGGCGAGCGCCGAGCCGTCGGTGGCGCGGAGGCTGTGGAAGCGCGTGCTGCTCATCTCGTCCCGGTGCGGGAAAGCCAATGTGTCGAGCTGCCCCACGGGGAAACGCCCCACGAGGTCGGTCTTGATGTTGCGATACTTCATATAGCGCTCAGCCATGTAGTGGATCTCAGAGTTGACCTGGCGGAGCTTGTCATACTGCTGCGTCTTGTGGCCCAGAGTGTCGAGCACCTGATTGTACCACCAGCCGGCCGTATAGCAGGCCCAGATGATCGTCTCCACGCCGTAGGCCATCGCCGTGTTGGCCTGATAGCGCAGCTGATTGGCCGAGAGCCAGAGCTCGGGGCGCGACGAGTTGACCTGCAGGACTATCCAGTGGCTGCGGTCCGTCTTCTTGCAGGCCTTGGAGACCATCGTGAGATTGTCGTAAAACTGGTAGGGAAGGCTGGCGTAGGTGTAGTAGTCGTAGCAGATATAATCCGACGGCACATAGCGGCAGTAGGTGTCCAGATAGCTCTGATAGCTGGTAGCGCCGAGCTGACTCTTGGCTATCTCGTCCGTGTTGTCGGCGGCCGAGGCGTAGCAGGGCATGATGTTGAGGTAGATGAACTGATTGGGGAACATCTCCTGCATCCGGCGCATGATCTTGCCGCAGTGCTCAAAATCGGGCGCTGAGGGCTCGTCGCCCATATCCATGCCCCAGATGGCGGGATGGTCGCGAAACTTGCGGGCCGAGTCCTCGTACATGCTCAGCGGCTGAGCCTTGGCCATAGAGCCCGGCACAGCGCCTCCACCCCACCAGCTCGGCAGCACCCAGGCCACCTCGACGCCGACCTTGTGCTTGTAGAATATGTCGAGCGCCTCTTTATTGTATTCCTGACACAGGAAAAAGTCGATGCCGCAGAGCTTGGCATCCCTCACATTCTCATCGTTTACGGCGTAGGGCTTGAGGAAATAGGTGCCGATGTTGAGACGGCTGCGGTCCATGCGCGGATGGCGCGGATGGACATAGTCCTTCTTGCCCAATGTCGGCTCCTCCTGAGCCTGGACGGATGTGGGCACACCGAAGAGTGCGGGTAGCAACAGAGCTGCCAGTAGTAATGGTTTTCTCATCTTGTTATGGTATTATTTTTTAGTTTGATTAGCGTCCTTATTGTTCTTGGCCTGCTCGGCGGCGGTGATGAGCTTGTCCACCTCCTCGAGCTTATCGCCCATGTTGAGAGCCAGATAGATGTTGTAGAGCGGGCGTCCCCACCAGTCTACCGCGTCGGGCTTGAGCGCGCGATAGCGCTCCATGAATGGCAGGGCCGTGCGCAGCAGTTTGTCCTCGCTTCGCTTCACAGAGCGGAGCTGCTGCAGGGGCATATCGCTCGTCACACGCCCCTCAAGCTCGGAGGCCTTGCCCATGTAGGCGGCGCCGATGTTGTAATATGCGCCCGCATAGGTCGAGTCGGAGGCCACGATGCTCTGGGCCACGGCGATGCAGTCGTCATAGCGCTTCATCTTGAGCAGCACGAGCGAACGCCCGTATTGCGCCATCACCGACCGCGCGTCACGCGCCAGCAGGCTGTCCGAGAGCGCCAGAGCCCGGGCAAACTCGCCCTTGCCGTTGTAATAGTCTATGAGATTGGTAAAGAAATAGTCCTGCATGGGATACTCCCTGACGCCGCTCTTCAGAGCCGCCACCATGGCCGCCGTATCCTTGGCCGCAGCGGCCACGCGCGCCGTGAGCTCCAGCTCCTTCTGACGGTAGACCGTGTCCTGGAGGGCCATCCTGTTGTAGCGCAGAAACTTGTCGCGCTCGCCCGTCTGCCAGGCGCACACCGTGGCCCAGTAGGCCGCGCGTATCAGCTGCAGGCTGTCCTTGGGCTTGACAGGGCGGTCGAAGATGGGATTGCTGCGGATGAGGATGTACATGTCGAAGTATTTGTAGGCCTCGGCAAAGTTCTTCTTCGTCAGGTAAAACTGTCCGCCGTTGTACAGGTTGACATACTGTGAGCGGAGCAATGCGCCGTGCTCGGAGCGGTACTTATATTTCACCTTGTCCTTGCCCTTGGCAGCGGCGGCCTTGCGCTCCATGCTGTCGCACAGCAGCGAGAAATCGTAGAGCCCGTAGATGCTCTTGAAGAGCTTCTCGGTGTCGTAGTTCTGCTTCAGGTAAGCCTTGCGATTGTAGAGCTCGTTGATCTTGAGATTGGCCATCACGCCGTAGTGATAGAGCTCGGGGTCGTCCTTCAGTTTGTCGTTCTTGATAAGCTGATTGACCGTGTTGAGCGGATTCTCCACGGCGCCCTCGTTAGCATCCTTGAGCTGGGCCTTGAGCGTGCGATATTCCTTGCGGGCCAGCGCCGGCACACAGCATAATACCGCCATCAGAAAAAAGAAGGCTTTTCGCATATCCTCACATTTTTGCATGTTTGCAAAATTATAAAATCTCTGCGATTGCCACCCGAAAACCGGCACAATCCTATCAGCATTTAACATTTCCGCGCCTCTACGGAGGATATAGTTATCAATATGTATAATAATTTTCCGCTCTCCACGCTCCCCGGCCATGCATTCCGCATTTCCTGAGGGGCCTTCTCGGACCCCGGAAAGGCGGTTTTTGACGCCCTTGTATATATCTGAAAATCAGCGTCTCCAGAAGGCCAAAACTACATTTGAGACGTTTTAAACTACCTCAAATGTAGTTTTCCTCGTGTCCTATGTAGTTTTTGAGGAATGCGGAAGTTTTTTTGAAATGAGCCGGAAGGGGCTGCAAAAAGGCGGAATCAGGCCATTAATGAATATTAAAAGCGCCGCAACGCCGATCGCGATGAGAAAGATGAGCTGCAACGCATATCATATTCCCCTCCCGAAGGCCCTGTTCCGGCAGAGCAGGCGTAAATATAGCCTCTTCCCACGGCCGATGACAACACCTGAAGCGTCCGGCCGGGGCGCGGGCTAAAGAAACAAGCACACGTGTATGCGCCGGTCGCGGGATGAAAATTCCGCTGTCCATTCTTTCCGCAGCCTCAGCGAAATGCGTATATTTGCAGACACAGAGCCGTGCGGAGAGCCGCAGGGCCAAATATATTTGAAAATATAGCGTTTGCTATTTATTCGGAACGTTCAGGAAACTTGGCGGTGGAAAGAAC
>OMUV01000025.1 GCA_900314335.1 uncultured Prevotellaceae bacterium
GGACCTCCAGATTATGAGTCTGTTGCTCTAACCAACTGAGCTACAAGTCCGGTATTCTGCTTCCGTAACTGCTTCCCTGCTTCTCGCATGGCCTCTCTCCGCCTCTGCCGAAGTCGCCTCGCTCTTGCTTTGCTATGCATGTATGAGCGGCCTTGCGGCGTTTGTATTCCGAAAGCGGTGCAAAATTACGCGAAATTATTGATTCCTGCAAATATTAGCGATGAATTTTTTCCAGCGCAGCATTTCCACAGACCCGGTTCCCGCTGTTGTTCCCGCACGTATTGTTATGCCGCATCATTTCCCCTTCTTTGTTCTATGGCTGCGTGCTCCCGCCGATGGTCGTGTATAGGCCGAAGAGCCCGCCCACGAGGCTGCCGTTGTCCGACTCGAGCTTCACCGTCACGCTCTGTTTGCCGCGGGAGAGCTCTGCGGGGATGGCGTGGCGCGCGTAGTAGTACTGCCCCGGGGCACAGTTCTCCACCACCTCCTGCGCGATGCGACGGCCGTCGACCGTGATGTAGAACCGCCGGTTGCCATTGTCGCTGCCCCACAGCTTCAGCACCACGTCCACGGGCTTGTCGGGGAGCACCTTCATGGTGTACCCGATGTAGCCGCCGTTACTGTCGCGCCACCCGAGCTCAGTGCCTGTGCGCATATTGCTGCCCGTCAGATGGTGCGCCTTCTCGTTGGCCTCATCAGTGGGCTGCACTTTGTCTATCCAGGCTATTGGCGCGGCGATGGCTGAGGCGTCCACGGGGATCCAGACCTTCATGGCCGAGGCTCCGCGGTGGGCGCGGGCGAAGTAGGGTATCAGGCGGACGCTGCATCCGGTCTTTGTCATGGTGCCGTTGCTGCCGCCGCACATTATGCCGGAGGCCATGATCGCTGTGACCCCGCCGTCGAAGAGCTCCGGGAGCATGGTGGTGGTCTCGTATCTCGCGCCCTCCGGAATGCAGATGCCGTCGGGCAAGCCCCCGTTGTCGACGCCCTCGGCGCAGTAGACCAGCGGCCCGCGCTCATAGCTCCTCAGGCCCCTGTCGGCTGCGACGCTGTCGATGGCTTTCACCTGATGGATGTCCATCGGCAGGGAGATCTCTATCTCGCCCTTTTTCGCCACCGACAAGGGGAGCACAGCGTAGCCGTCGGCGGTGGAGTAGGCGTAGCTCTTGCCGGCCACCCTGATGGTCACGGGCGTCGTGGTGGGGTTGGCGTAAGAGTAAAGGTCGGAGTCGACGGGCCTGTTCTGCGCCCATCCCGGTATCCTGATGCGCAGGTCTTTCATCTGCGGGCCGCGCTTGCCATTGTTCCTGAAGCTGACCTTCACCTTTACATCGCCGTCGTAGGGGTAGCCGGTGGATTGGCGCACCGTCAGGTCGTACCGGCCCACCGACATGGTGGCGGTGGAGCTGATAAAGAGGTTCAGGTAGAGCGACCGGTCGGAGACGGCGTACACATAGCCCGGGACGGAGGGGATGAGCCGGCAGAGATTGGTGGGGCAGCACGAGGTGCCGAACCATTCGGAGCGCTCGTTGCCGCGCTCGGATACCTCCAGGCGGTTGGGGTAGTAGAACGTAGTGCCATGGATGCTGGTGCCGTCGAGCACGGTGTTGTAGAGCGCGCGCTCCAGCATGTCGATATAGCGCGCCTCGCCGTGCAGACGGAACATGCGCTCGCAGAACATCGTGCCCGCCACCGAGGCGCATGTCTCGCAGTAGGCGCCGGCGTTGGGCAGCTCATAGTTCTCGCCGAAGGCCTCGTTCTCGTCGCGCGCGCCGAAGCCGCCGGTGATGTAGAATTTCTTTCCTGCGATGTTGTTCCAGATGGCGGTGACGGCGGTCTCATAGTCGCGGTCGCCGGAATACCTCACCCAGTCCGCCATGCCCGAGTAGAAATACATGGCCCTCACGGCGTGGCCCTCGGCGCTGCGCTGCCCGGTGGCGGGCAGATGGTCCTGCCAGTACTTGCCGTTGACGCGCATGTCCGGGGATGCGGGGTCGAACTTCCGCAGCCCGCGGCAGTCCAGGAAAAACTTGCACTCGTTGAGGTATTTCTCGTCTCTGGTCAGTTCGTAGAGGCGCACGAGAGCCATCTCTATCACCGCGTGGCCGGGCGCCATCTTAAGCCCGTCCCTGCCGAACACACTGCAGAGGTTGTCGGCCGCCCTGCGGGCGCAGCGGAGGTAGCGGTCCTTGCCCGTGGCCTGATAGTAGGCTATGGCGCTCTCGATGAGTTCCCCGATGTTGAATGTCTCGTGCGACAGGTTCCAGTCCGACTTCCACTTCTCGCCGTTGTACCACGGGTGCAGAGGGTTGTGGATGGTGTAGTTGGTCTGGAGATAGCCGTCAGGCTCCTGGGCGGAGCAGATGAGGCTGATGATGCTGTCGCACTTCGCCTCGAGCCACGGGTCCTTCTCCACGGTGAGCAGGTAGGCGGCGCCCTCGAGCACCTTGTACACCTCGGCGTCGTCGTACGGGTTCTCCGACTGGAACTTCAGGTCGCCCACCTTCGCCTTGCCCGAGACGATGCGGCCGGCGTACTCGAAGTTGCGTATCTGGCCGGCGTCCTCCACCTTCTTCAGGGCGTAGCGGATGGTGGTCCTGCGCATCACACTGAGGCGTTGCGCCCAGAAGCGGTCGGTGATGTGCACATTGGTGAAGGGCACGGGCGTGATGTCGCCCGTCACGGCCGCGCCGGCGGTCAGCACAGCGGTAATAGCCGTCATTAAGGCTAAAATGATCCTCTTGATATTCATATCTTATGCGGCCGTGGCCGGATTCATGGATTGACTTACAGGTCGTCGGAAAATCTCTCCCGCCCCGTCACGAAAGGATCGCTGCGGGGCGGGAGAGTATGTGTTAGTTGTATTGCTCTCCGAGCTTCATCTCGGCCTCGCCGCTCAGGAGTTTGACGCGCGTGGCGTCGCCGCGGCGGCATATCACGAGCACATTGCCCTGCTCGGCCACGATACAGTTCTCCAGCCCCTCGATGATCGCTGCGCGCCCGTCGGCGAGCTTGATGATGTTGTCTTTGCAGTCGTGCAGGATGGTGCGCGTGGCTACGGCGGCGTTGCCGTCGTTGTCCTTGGGCGATATGCCGTGCAGGCTCTCCCATGTGCCCATGTCGGCCCAGCCGAAGGTGCAGCTCTCGACGTACACATTCTGCGTGCGCTCCAGGAACACCTGCTCGATACTGAGGTATAGATTGGACGGGTAGTATTTCTGTACAAAGGCCTGCTCCTCTTCGCGCGAGAGATTGACGAACTCGCCCAGATGGGGCAAAATGTTGGGGATCAGTTCGGCCACATAGCCCTGCACGGTGCGCGCGTTCCAGATATAGAGGCCCGTGTTCCACAGAAACTCGCCGCTCTCCATGAACATCCGCGCAAACGAGGCGTCCGGCTTCTCGGTGAACGACTTGACGGGCGAGAGGCCGCCCTCAGCCGGCTGCTCGGCCATCTGTATGTAGCCGTACTCCGTGGCCGGCACTACCGGTTTGACGCCCATCACCACGATCATGTCGTGGGTGGATACGAACTCGAGCGAGCGCCGTATGTTCTTCTCAAACTCGTCCGTGCGAGTGATGTACTGGTCCGCCGGCGTGAAGACAATGCATGCGTCGGGGTCCTTGTAGGCTATGTGCGAGTTGGCCCACGCCACGGCCGGCGCCGTCCCCAGTCTCACCGGTTCGGCGAGGATGTGCCGCCGCGGCAGCTCGGGCAGCTGCCTCTCCACGATATCGATATATTTGACATTGGTCGACACATAGATATGCATCGGGTCCATGAATTTGACAAAGCGCCTGTATGTGGCCTGCAGCATGGTCTCGCCCATGCCCGTCAGGTCGAGAAACTGCTTGGGCATCTCCTCGCGGCTCACGGGCCACAGACGCCGTCCGGCACCGCCGGCAAGAATGACACAATAGTTATTGTCCATAATACATCAGCGTTTTTATCTATCCTGCGGGCGCGGTATGCCAGCGATTCCGCCCGCGAATGTTGTTGTAAAATTACTCTTTTTCGTCCGAATGAAAGAGGCTGTCCCTATAATAATAACGTCCACTGGGAGAAAATCGTATGCGGCTTTGGCTAATTAAAAAAAAGGAACTAATTTTGCGCGAAAATACGGCGCAGCTTTTTTGAGAGAGCCCTCCATGGGGCAAAAGCGGCTGCGCACAAGCCCAGATGGCGGAATAGGTAGACGCGCTGGTCTCAAACACCAGTGGAGCAATCCATCCCGGTTCGAACCCGGGTCTGGGTACAATTTAACACTATAAATCTCTTATAAATCAATGATTTGCAAGGGATTTTTCTTTCTCAGGGTGTTAATTAGGTGTTAATGTCGGGCAAGAATCGGAAAGAACAGGGGGGCTCCCTAAAACGTTTCACGCACTGAGCAGTTCCTTGCCGAAGCGGTGTAGAGCTTCCTTGATCTCTGTCACTCGTTTCTCGCTTGGCTTGGAGATGCCGTAGATGTAGCGGGCAAGGAGACTCTTGTTGATGTTGAGCGAACGGGCTACCTCTGAGATATTCAGCCATGGATATTTGGCGAACAACGCACCGATTTCGTTATCCTTTGGTTCTGAAGTCTCTAAGAAACTGGATATGTGCATGTCTGCGTCTATCGATTCCCAACGGATGTCTTCGCCGTCATCACCAATAACATAGTCGTTGCGCTGCTCGGTAGTGGCCTCCATTAACTCGGGGTAAGCCTCCAACGGACGGCTGAAGGTCTTGCCGGACTGAGTTTTCATGTAAATCCGGTTCTTGTCGAACCACACATTCTTAATCTTCTCCATAGTCAATTCTCCTTTAGTCATCAAATCGTTTATGCCACTCTGCTATAAACTCTTCACTATAGTTCTCGCATGTTTCAACTGCCTTCTTCAAGATTTGATCTTTTAGTCCATGATTATACACAACTCTAACCATTGGTAATAGTTCTATCTTTGCTTTCTTACCGCCATAGCTTACATGAACATGAATCGGCTCATGTTCGTCCATGTAGAAAAAGAACCTTATTCCAAATGCGTAAAGCAGTGTAGGCATACTTGTCTTGTTAATTTCCCTGCAAAGATAGGTATAATATTTTATACCTACAAGTTTATGAATGTTTTTCCTTGTTATTTCCTAAATATTTGTTGCCACAGAGTCTTATCACTCACGATTATTCTTGCTTCAGTAT
>OMUV01000190.1 GCA_900314335.1 uncultured Prevotellaceae bacterium
AGCCGTCGAGGGCGCATAATGCGAATTATGCGCCCTCGACGGCTCCCCGCGTGTTATAAGTCCGGGGCCGTGGCCATGGCTGTCTTATGCCAGCCTCATCCTCAGAAAATCGCCGAGGTGGACATGCTGTATCCCGTCGACATTGCCGCCGCTTGTCCACTCGTCAAGACTTACGACATATTTGGGATAGTTGTCGTTTATGGCCTTGAGATTGCCGAACTCGCGGTCCCGGGTAGTGTCGTCCGCTATGCGGAAGGCGGCCTGCACGTAGATGCGATTGTCGTTATGAAGCCCCACGAAGTCGATCTCTCTGCCGCCGGGCATCTGACCGGTAAACACTTCCAGACGCTGCTGGCAGAGGTACAGGTAAACGGCATTCTCGATGAGCTTGTTGATATCCTGCTGAAAAGAACTGCTCATGCGGCAGTTGCGCAGGCCCAGATCTTCAAAATAGTATTTGTCTCCTATCTCAAACGTGCGTAGTCCGTTGATGTCTACGCGGCGTACTTTCTCGATCAGAAAGGCGTTCTGCATGGCGCGCAGATAATTTATTATCTGTACCGGCGAGGTCTTTACGCGTTGCGACTTGAGGTACTTGCAGATATTGTTGGCGGAGAAAAGGTTGCCCACATTGTCGGCCGTATACAGAGCGAGCGTCTCGAGAAAGTCTACATTGCGGATGCCCTCGCGCTGCACCACATCCTTGAGCAGTATGGTGTTGTAGACATTCCGCAGATATTCGAACACGATGTCTTTGTCCAGCGGCAGATTGGTAAGATAAGGCATGCCTCCGTATTGCAGGTATTTTCTCAGCGAATCGTTGGAGGCGGAGAGCTGATGAAACGTCAGAAACTCCTCATAGCTAAGGCTGTGGATATGAAACTCGATATACCTTCCCGAAAGGTGCGTGGAGAGTTCGCCGGAGAACATCATGGCGTTACTGCCCGTGATATAGATGTCACAGGCCTCCGATGCCTGAAGGCTCTGGAGTGTCGTCTCAAAATGTTCTATATCCTGCACCTCGTCGATAAAAAGATAGTTGGCTACCCCGGGCTTCAGATGCTCTCCTACATATTTGCTCAGATCCTCGTGCGTATGGATGAAAGCAAATCTCTCCAGCTCCTTGTTGATGGAGATGATGTTGGCATGCGCGTCCTGAGTCGCAATCTTATCGGCCACTTGCCGGAGGATGCAACTTTTGCCCACACGTCTCTGCCCTGTCAGCACTTTGATGACGTTCTTCCGGACAAAGGGGCGAAGCATATCCAGATAATGCGGACGGTCTATCAGTCTCCCCATAACTTTAAATCGTAATTAAAACTTTCTGCAAATATAGCGAATTTATAAATTACGATTTGTAAGACAATGCGCAAGCGCCGAAGTTTATGCTATGATTAACAAGATGATTATACGGGAAATGATGTCCGGGCGCGTTTTTCCATTGTCGCGGCGCGTGTTTCTATTATCGCGGCGCGTTCTTTCCATTGTCGCGGCGCTTTTTTCCAATTGTTGTGGCTCACGTTTCATAATTTTCCCTTATCTTTGTGCCAAATGCAATAAGATGAGAAGATTGATCTTTTCTGCGTGTTTTGTGCTGATGGTCGCCACCATTATCGCCAGTCTGGACAGTTACCGCACCGCTGAGGCCTTCGTGAGGCGCGACCTCGATCAGGCGCTGCTGCTGACCATGGAGATGAAGTCGGTGGAGTACATCACGCCCGACACTGTGCGCACCTACCGGTCGTTTATCAGGACGCCCATGCTGCGCCAGAGCGCCACCTTGTCCTATTGCCTGCCTGACGAGAAGCGCACTACCGTGTGCAGCCGCAAACTGATGATGCGCCACGGCGGCCGCAGCTACTATCTCAGGGGCTACGCCAATTGCTCCATGGCCACCGTGCTCAGCCTCTCTGACATGCGGCTGCCCGGGATACTCATGATGCTCACGCTTCTCAGTCTCCTGCTGGGCTTCTCGCCTCTTGCACGCAGGCGGCAGCGCGACTCCGCCACCACTCTGATGCCGGCTTCCTCTACCGCCGTTGCGCCCGCGCCGCGCGGCCTCTGCTATATCGCCGACAGCCATGACTTCTGCCTCGACGGCCGTGCTGTCCACTTCACACCCATGCAGCGCCAGCTGATGGAGCTCTTCTATCGGTCCGACCGCCGCACACTGACCAAGCAGGAGATCTGCGACGCGCTCTGGCCGCGCAAGGACGACCCCAGCGAGACGCTCTATACCCTCATCAAGCGGCTCAAGCAGACGCTCTCCGACAATGGGTGCCCCGTGCAGATAGTCTCAGACCGCGGTCGGGCATACCGTCTCGACGATACCCACGAAGAGGACTTATAGTATCTTCGCGTACTTCTTAAAGGCCGCGGGGTTGGATTTCTTTCATTTTCTGGCGACACGGTCAGCCTCAGAGGAAAACTTTAAGGTGTAAATCACAGGGACTCCAGATATGCGTCCAGTTCTTCTTTTCCGTGCACGGAGACACAATTGCCGGCCTTTATCTCCGCCCGCGCCTTATTTATCTTCTCCTGTAGTTTCGGAGTGATTGTCAGGCCATCGTCGTCGACATGCACAAGCGTAAATGCCTGCTTCCTGTTCCTGCGGATGATTACCTTCACGCCTTTGTCCGCCAGGTCGAACACACGAGCCTGCTGGCTTCTGAATTCTCGTGATGTAAAATTCAATACGGTCATAATCTTCAGTCCTTTTCGGTAAAGATAGAACATTTGTGTGAACCTTCAAAATAAAACGTACCGTTTCCGGCACACGTTTCCATAATCTTATTTGCTTCATTTGCCAGTCGGCGCCGTTGTTATGCGGCTTTTTGCGGCTTTCGACACCGCTGATAATCACTGAGATATAATTGTCAGACAACTGTCAGCATTCTTCTTCCCCTTTCCCGCTCTCCGGCTTTTATCTTTGCGGCAGGATTAATAAACAACGCAGTAATGATGAGAGAAATGATTACACTGCTGGCCTGCCTCCTGTCAGTCATGACGCTGCGGGCCCAGGATGTGAAGACAGAGTCAAAACAGACAGAAGAGGCGCCGGCTGCACCGGCCCGCGACCTGAAGGGAGTCGTGGTGAAGGCGAGCCACATCATCGACAAGCCCGACGGCAAGATCATCCTGCCCTCGGCGGCCCAGACAGAGCATTCGGCCAATGTCTACCAGCTCCTCTCCATGATGCCCATGCCGGGGCTCAGGGTGAACGCCATCGCCCGCACCGTCTCGCCGGTGGTGCCCGACGGCGGCGTGCAGATACGCATCGATGGCATCATAGCCTCCGCCAACGACCTCGCGGCTCTCGACCCCAAGCGTGTGAAGCGCATTGAGTATATCGACAATCCCGGCGTGCGCTATGGCGATGGCGTCAAGTATGTCGTTATCATCCGCACGCGCTGCGACCGTCAGGGCTACGACCTCGGCCTCGATGCCACCAACGCACTGACCGACCTGCAGGGCAGCAACACCGTCTACGGCAACTATAACATGGGCGACAGCCAGCTGAAACTGTCGTACAACTTCGGCTATCAGGACCTGAAGTACGCCAGGGAGAAGCAGATAGCCGACTACACGCTCTGCGACAATACCGTAGAGCGCGTCACGCGCGACGATGTGGAGAGGCGCGACCGCAGTCACGGCCACAACATCCAGTTTACCTACAATCTCACCGATACCCTCGACAATGTCTTTCAGGCCTCGCTCTGCACGACGCTGAGCAGATCGCCGCGGCAGCAGAATGTGAAGCTCATCACCACGCAGTCCTTTCAGCCCGGCGCTCCGGCACCCGTCAGCCAGACGGCCACGCAGGTCAGCAAGGCCCGCAGCGCATCGCCCTCGCTCGACCTGTACCTCTACCGCAAATTCGGCTCCCATCAGTCGCTTACGGCCAACGCCACCACCACTTATATCTCCTCGGACAACTACAGTTCCTACGACGAGCTTACACCCTATGCCTATTGGGTGGACGGCAGTACTTGGTCGCTGTGGTCGGAAGCCATCTATGCCAATCGCCTCAGGCCATTCACCCTCTCGGCCGGGGCCAACTACCAGCAGAAATATGTCGACAACACCTACACGGGCGATGTGGAGTCGGAGAACAAGACCATCACCTCGCAGATCTATCTCTTCTCTCAGATGAGCGGTAAGCTGTGGCACCTTAGCTACACGGCCGGCCTCGGCTACAACAATCTCCATTACCGGCAGGCCGCCCACAACTACGATTTCCACTTCTTCCGTCCCACGTTTGTCCTTTCATGGAAGATAGACAAGCACTTCACCTTCGGCTACGCCTTCGAGGCTTCGCAGTGGATCTCTCGCGTGGCGATGGTCAGCGACACGCGCATCCGGCAGAATGCACGCGAGTGGAAGGTGGGCAATCCCGACCTGCATCAGCCCAAGCTGCTGGAGCATACGTGGAAGTTGTCTTATTCCGCACCGGCCTTCCACAACAGCCTCAAGGCCTATTACCGTCGCAACCCCCATTGCAACATGGCGCTCTATACCCGCACGGCTGACGATCTGTTTCTTTATACGCAGACCAATCAGCGCGCCATCAACCTCATCTACCTTACCGACGCTGCGCAGTGGACCGTGGTGCGCGACCGCTTCATCATCAACGCCAACGCCGGCATCTTCCGCTGCTTCAACTACGGCGACCTCTACAAGCACCACTACACCAGTTACACGGGCGGCCTCGATGCCCAGCTCTTCCTCGGCCCCTGGTCTTTCATGGGCAGCTTCGACGGCGGATGGCGCTGGCTGGAGGGCGAGACAAAGGGCAACAACGATGCGTCGCTCTCGCTCATGGCCGGATATAAATATAAGGACTGGAACTTCTCCCTCTCCTGCCAGAATCCCTTCTGCAGCAATCCCCGCATGTACAAATCGGAGCTCATCAACCGCTACCTGCACAAGACCGACCAGCTCCACAGCCGCAATTATGGCCAGATGGTCAGCCTCACCGTCTCCTGCCATCTCTCGGGCGGCAAACGCTATCGCGAGGTCAGCCGCAAGGTGGATCACAAGGCCGACACCGATACGGGCATCATCAGGTAAACGGCCCCTGATAAACAGAAGGCACATAATCAGCTCCTTGTAGCTGTCATGCATTTGCGTGACAGCTGCGATGCATATTCATGACAGCAGTGATGCATTCGCATGACAGCTGCGAGGCATGAAACAAGTGGGAGGCAGATTCAAATAGTGGGGAAGCGGTGCTCTGTGGGTCTGGAAACATCCTCGCCCGTAGCGTGCGAAAATGCGCGGCTATTATGCCCAGGGACTACCGAAGGAGCGGCGGCATCTGAACGATGGTAACGCCCCTTTCTGCGGGCCCCAAAACCGCCTTTGTAAATATGTGATTTTCAGCGCTCCCGGAAGGCTAAAACTACATTTGAGACGTTTTCAACTACCTCAAATGTAGTTTTCCTCATGTCCTATGTGAGTA
>OMUV01000191.1 GCA_900314335.1 uncultured Prevotellaceae bacterium
CGAGTCTCAATCGGTGTAATCTGTTCCCGGGCGTTGGTAATATGCTTCTCATGTTTTGGTAATATGTTTCCCGCGTATTGGCAATGAGATTCTCAGGCCTGGGTAATTTCATTCCCGAGCTCAGGTAATCTCCGCGCAGGTTCTTGCGTTTTCCGCGCGGGCGTTGTTCTTCTTCCCGCAGCCCACAATATTTTCCGCGCAGGCCGTAGGCAATTATGCCGCCCCACAGAAGTGCGCCGGCTACAGTTTCCGCGGACAGTCAGGCGCCTGCTGCCGTCCCGCTACTCCACTTCGGGCAGATCCCAGTGGTATTTCGTGAGATTCACCCGCACTATGCCTGTTCTGCCGACCTTAACATCCACGCCCTCCGCCAAGAGCAGGTCCATCTGCTCGGGCCAATGGGCCACAAGACGACCGGTGGCGTTGACGACCCGATGGCAGGGCACCTCGCGCGAGTGTGTGGTGGCCATCAGGCGCCCCACCTGGCGGGAGTTATTGGGCCAGCCCGCCAGCCGCGCGACGTCGCCGTAGGTCAGCACCCTCCCGGCGGGTATCTGTCTGACAATGTCGTAGACATCATCCTTCATCTCGTCCAGTACATTCATTTCATCCATGTCTATAGCGGCAAAGTTACGCAATTATTCCTTTCTTTATCGCCCCAGACGCATATTCTACATAAGGAAAAACCTGTAAAATTCTGCGTTCCACCTTTACGAAATCGTCGCGCGAAAGTATTCTTCCAATGGCAGATGCCGCACATGAAGTACGCCAATGCGAGAAAATTCTCAAAGAGCAGCCCCGCCACGTATTTTATTTTTAACTTTGCGACGACAGAGTAAACTGAAAGATTTAATGCCTCCGTCCTAAGAATATCGCAGATAAACAGGAAAATTATGAAAACATATCTACTGAGCATCCTTGACAAGTTCAAACATTTCGACGAGAAACTCGATGCTACGGCCCTTATTTGCAGTCGCCCGTGGGAAATATTCAATGGTGGTGGCGACAAACTGAAGCTCTTCTTTAAGCAGGACAAAACGCTCATTTATTCTGACAACGGGGTAGTCACTTACGGCACCTGGGACTATGAGCCCGTAAGCCATTCGGTCATCTACTCCATCAGCGGCACCTCGCTACTGCTCCATCCCTATTACTATGACAATGAGATCTTCGCCCTGCAGCAAGACGGGCTGAACAAATATCTCATCCTCATCGATGGGCAGAATATAGCCAGCTATAAGCAGCTTGAAAACATCTCCGATCGCATTTCCAATCGCATCTCCGGCCTCCTCGAGGACGAAAAGAAGAGGGAAAAGGAAGAACAGAGAATAGCAAACGAAAAACAGAAACAAGAAGCAGAAAAAATATGGCAATCTCAAAAAGGTGAAATCCTATCGCTCAATCATAAATACCGGGAATTTCAAATGCTATGGATTATTCCTGCGCTACTTGCTATCGTTTTTATCGGAATCTTAGTATGGGGGGGCGGCGGCGAATGCCACGTCTGATGTAGCATGTATTATAGGGATCATCGTATTTTTTTCAGGAGTTATATCTTGTATATCTTTGCTTATTATATGTGCTAACATCGAAGAAACTCTACATAAAGAGTTCATTGATTCATATTTACGAAGCTGATTCCACAGCCAATAAGGATTAGCCCAATCCTCCCGAACAGTCTGTCCGTGCCATAGTTTGGAAGGCGAGCTATTGCGGCCTTCTGAAGTTTGATGGCGTGGCGGATAGAGTTTATCTTACGCAGCATTCGGGGCGTACCATTCTACATCTTGACTTACCTTTCTGCTTCGCGACTTTCCTTCCATTTCATCGACCGCAGCGGGGGCGCGTCACAAACTTTTCGTCATGAAGATGCTCATCGCGAGATGCCCCGAGTTGCCCATCTGGTGGTCGATGTCGCGAAAGCCGAGACGGCGGTACATGCCTATCGCGTTGCCAAACTTGGGGAAGGTCTCCAGATAGGCAGTCTTATACCCCAGACTCCGCGCCGACTCAAGGGCTTTCATAAAGAGCTTCGAGCCGATGCCTTTGCCGCGGGCGCGCTTGTCGACATAAAATTTCACGATCTCGCACCAGCCCTCGGGCAGGCCCTCCGTGGGACATGCGCCGCAGGACCCCATGACGACGCCGTCCTCCTCGGCCACCCAGAGCACAGAGCGCGGCTCGTCGCGGAATACCTCATACTGGCGGTCGGTGGACGCGTCATCGTAGACCGTGTGCTCCTCGGGCATGTCAAGCTCGTCAAAGATGCCGCGGATGATAGCCGCAACCCTCTCGTCATCCTCCTTCCTGATCCTGCGTATCGTCATAATTCTATTTTTTGTCCTCTCGCTTTGTATCCTCTACATGGCTCTGTAGCCGGCACGACCTTATTTCTGCTTCACCAGGCGGTCGAGCACAGGTTCGGTAACGCCGTTAAGCTCGGTCTGCTTCGTGTCGTTGAGCTGCTCGAACACCACGATACGGTTCTCGCCCTTCTTCAGATAACATCCCGGCAGGTAGAGCGTCTGCTGCGGTCCCACCTTCCAGTATCGGCCCAGATTGAATCCATTGACAAAGACGATGCCTTTGCCCCACCCGGACATATCGAGGAAGGTGTCGCCCACCTTATCGAGGCTGAACGTGGCCCCGTAGAGCACCGCACGCCCGGGCTGATAGCCGGCCTGCAGCTTACAGAGGTCGGGCATCTCGCTCAGAGGCAGGCCGCGCATGTTCCATTGGCCGGTGATCTCGCCCCCATCGATGGTTATGGGGGCTATGATGCCTTTATTGTTTTGTGTGATGCGTGCGCCATAGTTGATGCGCCCGAAGTTCTCCACCAGGATCTGCAGCGTAGAGTTGAACGGCACATCGACCTGCATGCTGTCGCAGCCCGTGACGCGGTTGAGCTCGCCCACCTTCTGCCCGTTGACATAAACGACGCCGAAGTCGGCGATGCCGGGCACGCGCATCATGCCGCTAATGGGCTGATTGAAATGGCGGCTGTAAAGCACGTATCCATAGCCCTGCCCCAGCTGCTCAAAGGTGAGGGGCATGTCGTTCTCCACTCCGGGCTGCTGCTCCAGCACAGAGAGCACGTCGACTGTCTTGTCCAGCTTGACATGAGGCATACTGATTACGGGGATGCGGGCAGGCACGGCGGGCAGCGGGTGCTTCAGATACTGCTGCATCAGGGCGCGCAGAGCGTCATATTTAGGCGTGTTCCAACCGGCCTCGCTGATAGGCGCGTCATAGTCGTAGCTGGTCAGGTCGGGCTGGATGTTCTTATCGTTGGAGTAGTTGGCACCCGGCCAGAAGCCGAAGTTGGTGCCGCCATGTATCATGTAGAAGTTGAAGCTCACGTCGTTGTCGAGATAATTCCTGATATTCTTGACCACATTCTCCGTGGAGACACGCGGGAAAGGCTCATTCCAGTGCTCCAGCCAGCCGGGATAGAACTCGGCGACCATGTATGGGCCTACTCCGCCGTGGTATTCGTTTACCACCTTCTTCAGATTGTCCACATTGTCCTCGCCGTTGGCGGCAGGCAGTACGCCCTCCAGAGCGCCGCCCTTGAAAAGCCAGCTACCGTCGGAGGTGAATAGGTTCACGTCGTAGCCGGCATCCAGAAGCATCTGCTTTATGGCCAGCTCATACTTTTTATGGGTCTCCAGGGGGATATCCTTGCGCTGCGACACATACGAGCCGAACTCATTCTCCACCTGCACCATGACAATAGGGCCGCCGTGGGTGATCTGCATGTCGCGCGTCTGATTGGCCAGCTCACCGATGTAGGCGCGGCATGAGTCGAGAAAGGCGCGGTTGTAGGTGCGCACCTCAAGCGCTTTCTCTCTCTGGAGCCACCAGGGGTAGCCGCCGAATTCCCACTCGCCGCAGCTGTAAGGCCCGGGCCGCAGGATGACCATCATGCCCTCCTGCTGACAGATCTTAAGAAACTCCCTGATGTTGCGGTTCTCGCTCTTCCAGTCCCATTTGCCAGGGGCCGTCTCATGATAGTTCCAGAAGACATAGGTGGCTACTGTGTTGAGCCCCATAGCCTTCATCATCCGGATGCGATGGCGCCAATAGGGAGCCGGAACGCGCGAATAGTGCATCTCACCGGAGTGAATGTTAATAGGTTTGCCGTCGTAAAGGAAGGTTCCATTGCTTATGGCAAAGGTATGCCGCTTGATCTTCGACGCTGACACAGTGGCCGTGGCGAAGGCCAGCAGGAACAAAAGGAGCCATTTCAACTGCTTCATGATTGATAAAATTTATTGCGTCCGCCCCATCAGAGGCCATGCCTCAGGCAAGTCAGAGACAGACCGCAGGCATGGGCAGAGACAGAACACATTTAGGTAAATAACCGCTGAACAAAAATAGTCAAAATAAGCCGGAACAATGAATCCCGCAGGGATTTTATTTCTCAAGACTTCGAGATTGCTCGCCACGAAATGAGGGATGTAGGTCATTGTAGGCTTATAGGTCATTGCATCGCTAAGGTAAGTGGCTTATCAGTTATTCTAGGCGCATAAGTAAGCTCATCGGTTATTCTATGCGCATAGGTAATTTTGCGGGCGCATAGTTTATTTGCCGACAGGCTACTCTCTCGCAGAAGGAAATTGCCCAGAATAGGACTCAGAAGGTATAGTTTGCTCCTGACACTATAGGTAGCGGGAATCGATGTTCGCCGTAATCTTGATTAGCTTTCAGATCGGGAATCAGGGCCGGACAATGTGCTTGCAGTTTTGCAGGTAACAGATGCTGTGGAATGCAATATAAAGAGTCTATTCGTCCGTAGGCGGGCATAAAAAAGCATCCGAACGAGTGATAGAGCCACGTTCAGCCGCGAAGCAACATTGCGTTTGGCAGATTCGATGAATGAAGGACTGCATTATTGTGGAGCTTTACATCGGACGCGGGCGGGCATAAAAAAGCATCCGAACGGGGATTGACCTCATCCGGATGCTCATAAGGTGGCAGCTACCTACTCTACCGCTTTCGCAGTAC
>OMUV01000193.1 GCA_900314335.1 uncultured Prevotellaceae bacterium
TGGTACAAAAGCCCTGTTTCGTAGATGATAAGAGGTAAGATCCTATTACCAAGATGCCAAAAGATAACTGTCGAAACGACCATCGTAGTACCAGGGCACCGCTAATGAGACGAGAAGGCCCTCTACGCCTTTATATCAATGCGCTCATGATATTATAAACTATAGATGAAGAAGGAACAACTGATAATGCAAGGCGCGCTTGCCTTGCTGGCTTTTCTGCTTCTGCCCCGGGCTGCATGCAGGCTCAGGAACTGACACCGGCAACGACGCCAAACAAGTGTCAACAGAATTTGATAGACCGCGGTTACGGCATGTTTATTCACTTCGGCCCAAACACGTTTAAGGATGTTGAGTGGTCGGACGGCTCGATACCCGCCACGGCGTACAACCCCACAAAGCTCGACTGCGACCAATGGGTAAGGGTAGCCCGCGACGCCGGATTCCGCTACGTCCTGCTAGTGACCAAGCACCATGACGGCTTCTGTATGTGGGACAGCAAATATACCACCTACGACGTAGCCTCATCCCCCGTGAAAACCGATGTAGTGGGTGCCGTGGCTAAGGCTTGCAAGAAGCATGGCCTCAAGTTCGCCATATACTATTCGCTTGGGGACCGCTCAGCTCCCTCCTACAAGGACAAGAACCCCAAAAAGTATACAGACTATATGTGCAAGCAACTCACCGAACTGCTCACCGGCTATGGAGAAGTCTGCGTGTTATGGCTCGACGGCGAATGGGATCGCAAGGTAGAAGATTGGGACATTCCCAGAGTATATAAACTGGTAAAGAAACTTCAGCCTCATTGTGCCGTTGGCATCAATCATACAATAGTGCTTAATGAGAAGAACCGACGTTACGCTCCACCCGACTCTATGGTGGTAGACAACAAGTATTTTTTCCAATGCTTCCCCAGCGACTTCCGGCTTTGGGACCCGAAAATTGATAACAAAGCTGACAAGAAGCAGTATATTCATAACGGCAAATCTTACTATCTGCCCTTCGAGCATACCATCTGCATCAGCAAACACTGGAATTGGTTTGAGAAGAGTACACCTATGCCCGTGAGGGATCTGGATGAGCTCGAAGAATTATTCTACTGGAGCACTGACAATCATAATAGTCTCGTGGTAGACATTCCGCCAGACCGAATAGGTCGCATACGCGAGAATGTGGCTAACACCATCATCAGTCTCGGACAAAGGCTGCACCTCCAGCCGGGCAAGCCATTGCCGCGCAACGGAAAATTTATTTCGATTAACTCTCCGGCCGAGGCCACATCGGTGTGGAACAACGACCTTCAGCACTATGGTGCACAGAAGGCTGTGGACGGAGGAATGGACAGCCGCTGGGCTTCTGTCGACACTCTGGCCACTCTTACTGTGAGCCTGGACTCCGGAAAGGCTTTTAATAAGATAGCTATCTATGAATATCAAGACGTGACCGACGGCGGCGACGGATTCTCGACTGCACGTCGCAACAGGATTCAGGCCCATACCATTGACGTATACAAAAACGGAGAGTGGCTACCCATATATGTCGGCGACGAACCGATGGGAGATTGCAAAGTCATCCGTTTTCCCTATTCATACAAAGCCTCTAAGATTCGCCTGCATGTGACCAAAGCTCTGGCGCCGCCTTCTATCTACGAATTCAATGTAATAGATATGAATGACCGTTCCTGACTTCGTCCAAGCAATCGCATCAGGACATAGAAAAAAACAGGACGACCGCGATAAACAATAAAGTCATGTGACACACGCAAAAGTCTGACAAAAAGCTATGTTAGATTTTGGGCTTTCAGGTCATTTATGTAACTTTGTAAAGAGAATGTTTTAAAACATTACATATAATCGGTTTTTATGAAGAGACTTGTATTACTGGCAATAACCTTATTGCTGACCTCGAACATTTTTGCAGACGACCACACGCAGTACGTCAACCCGTTTATCGGCACCCAGACGGACGCGACCGGCGCTCTGTCCGGTTCCACATTTCCCGGGGCCTGCGTGCCTTTCGGGCTCGTCCAGCTGTGCCCCGAGACCGAATATTACGTGACCTGGGATCCGTGCTCGGGCTACGACTATAACAAGAACACCATCTACGGCATCACGCATACCCACCTCAGCGGCACGGGCTGCACCGACCTCTTCGATGTCTCACTCATGCCAACGACCACGGCGCTGACGCCCGATTTCATCTCCCACTACCGCTACTCCTCCACTTTCTCCCACGAGCAGGAGGGCGCGGAGCCGGGCTACTACTGGGTCAACCTGCTCACGCCTGGCGTCAAGGTGGAGCTCACTGCCACAGCCCACGCCGGCATACACCGCTACACATTCCCCGCGGGCAAGCCTAAGAACGTCGTGGTGGACCTCGCCAAAATGACAAAGGACGAGTCGCGGCGCACATACCGCGTGATACAGGGCCAGATGAAGATCGTCGACGACCACACCATCGTGGGCTACCGCCTCCACACAGGATGGGCCAAGCTGCGCCGCGTCTACTTCCGTGTCGAGTTCTCCGAGCCGTTCACACACCACACCATGATGGACGCCACGCGCAACTATGCCTCAACCGACATTGCCAACGGCAGCGACCTGCGCCTCGGACTGGAGTTTAAGGGCAGCGGAGGCACGCTCATGGCCAAGGTGGCGCTCTCGACCGTCGACTCGGAAGGCGCCGACCGCAACTTCCGCGCCGAGGCCGCATCCTGGGATTTCAACGCCTATCGCAAGGCCGCTCACGACCAGTGGGAGAAACGCCTCGCGCAGATAGACATCGACGGCACTCCCGAGCAGAAACGCATCTTCTATACCGGGCTTTATCACAACTATGTGCAGCCAAACATCATGAACGACGTCGACGGCCGCTATGTCACCACGACCTACGAGGTAAAGCAGTTGCCCAAGGGGCAGAACTACTACTCCACCTTCTCGCTGTGGGACACATTCCGCGCCACGCAGCCGCTCTACAACCTGCTCGACCCGCAGATGACGGCTCAGCTGGTCAACGCCATGATCATCCACCAGCAGTCGTACGGCTACCTGCCCATCTGGGATCTTTGGGGTCAGGACAACTACTGTATGATAGGCAATCACGCTATGCCCGTCCTCGCCCGCGCCGTGCTCACCGGAATCCCCGGCGTCGACCCGCAGGCAGCGCTCAGAGCCATGGTGGAGAGCAGCACCCGCTCGCACCTCAATTCGCCGTTTGAGATATGGGAGAAATACGGCTACATGCCCGAACCGCTGCAGACACAGTCGGTCTCGATAACGCTCGAGCAGGCCTTCGACGACTGGTGTGTATATGCCGTGGCCCAAAAGCTCGGCCGCGCAGACATCGCAGACCGCTTCTACAAGCGGAGCGAATACTACCGCAACCTCTTCGACCCGTCGATAGGCTTCTTCGCGCCCAAGGACGAGAAGGGCAACTGGATAAGGCCCTTCGACCCATACAAATACGGGGCTAACGGAGGCAACCCGTTCACCGAGGGCAACGCCTGGCAGTATATGTGGTTTGTGCCGCAGAACCCGCAGGGCCTGATTTCTCTCTTCGGCAGCAGGGACAAGTTTATCAAAAAGCTCGACCAGAATTTCAACGACAGCACACGCCCCTCGGACATCAACGGCAACGCTTCAGGATTTATAGGACAATACGCCCACGGCAACGAGCCCTCCCACCACACGGCCTACCTCTACACCTTTGCAGGCCGCCCCGACAAGACGCAGGAGATGGTGGCGAAGATACGCTCCAAGTTCTACAACGACAAACCGTACGGCTATGCGGGCAACGACGATTGCGGCCAGATGTCGGCGTGGTACATCTTCTCCTCGCTCGGCTTCTACCCCTTCAACGCCGGCAGCAATGATTTCGTCATCGGCACGCCTCTGTTCAACAATGCGACGATCCACCTCGCAAACGGGAAGACATTCGCGATCAGGGCGCCCCACAAGACGGACAAGGACATCTATGTCAGGAGCGTGAAGCTTAACGGCAAAGCCATCAAGGACTGGAAGCTGACCCAGCAGCAGATCATGAACGGAGGCACGCTCGAATTTAAGATGAGTGCGAAGAGATAACGGCAGATGATAAAGATCATTGCCATACTGGCCCTGTATCTGTCCTGCCTGACCATCGGCGCCGTCAACAATAATAAAGGCCTCAGCCGCAGCCAGGCCCGCAAAGCCACGCAGGAGATCGTAGCTGCCTGGCACAAGGCGGAGAAAGCGCGGCTGGCATACATCATCGCCGATCAGGCCGTGCGCTATGACTCGCTGACAATGCCCATCCACTGGCAGACATTCGGTGAGAAACCGGCAGACGGGCGCTCGCTGTACATCTCGCTTCATGGCGGCGGCAATGTGCCTAAGGACATCAACGACAGCCAGTGGCGCAATCAGTGGCGGCTCTATACTCCGCATGAGGGCGTCTACCTCTGCCCCCGTGCGCCCTACAACGACTGGGACATGCACTGCAAGCCCCTTACCGACGGATGCTACAGGGAGCTGATAAACTTCTGTGTGGACTACATGGACGTCAACCCCGACAAGGTGTACATCATGGGCTATTCTGCCGGAGGCGACGGCGTCTGGCGCCTCGCCCCGCGCATGGCCGACACCTGGGCGGCGGCGTCGATGATGGCCGGACATCCGGGAGACGTGAGCATGGTAAACCTGAGGAACACTCCTTTTATGATATGGTGCGGGGAGCTCGACAGCGCTTACCATCGGAATGTTCTCGATGCTCAACACATAGCCACGCTCGACTCGCTGCAGCGTCAGGACCCGGGCGGATATATCCATTACGGACAGATTGTGAAAGGCAAGCCCCACTGGATGGACCGCGTGGACACGATGGCCGTGGAATGGATGGCTAAATACCGCCGCAACCCCTACCCACAAAAAGTAGTCTGGCGGCAGGAGGAAGTGTGCAAGCCCGCGTTCTACTGGCTGCGCATCGACAGCGCACAGATAAAGCGCGGCAAAGAGGTAGTGGTCTCTTACAGCGGGGACAACACCATTAACATCGAGCGGTGCGACTACCCGACGCTGACGATCTGCCTCAACGACACGATGATGGATCTCGACAGGCCGGTAACAGTAGTCTATCAGGGGCGCACGCTCTTTAAAGGCTTGGTGAAGCGTACACGCGGGAACATCGAGAGCAACCTCCGTCTGCGGTGCGACGAGCGCTATGCCTTCCCCGCCGAGGTGACAGTGAAGCTGTAGACGACAATACTGCGACAGACATCTGATACGACATACGGCCTGCGCCATCTTTCTCAGAAGAGAGGGCGCAGGCCGTATTGATTATGCTGAGTGCACATACTCACTCATCTCTTATAATTTCACTCTCCGATAAAAGTCAGGTGGAGCACAATCACACGCTTCGCGCAGCGATGTTATGGTGTGTGATATAGCAGGCAAAAGTAAGAAGGGAATGAGCGCAATCAAAAAAGTTAGGCCAACTGATGTTGGCCTAACTTTATCTTTGTTGGGATACCCGGATTCGAACCAGGAAAAACAGGACCAGAATCTGTTGTGTTACCATTACACCATATCCCAAACTATTCGAAGCTCCTCCAGAGCCTCAGGACATCGTCCTTGTTTCTGAGTGCAAAGGTACAGCTCTTTTTCGAATGAGCAAAATAATATGGCAGAAAATTTACAGGTACATCCGAATTTTTAGATTTTTGATTTCTTTCTACCTATTTACGAAAATAACGATGGAGTATATCAGAATAAAAATCTACCTTTGCAAATAAATTTGATTGAATGGACGATACACAAAAGCTTCTGAAAAGTATTATCGACGGCATACAGGACAAGAAGGGCAAGGACATAGTGGTAGCAGACATGAGCAAGATAAACACTGGCGTGTGCAACTACTTCGTGATATGTCAGGCCACAACGGCCAATCAGACAACGGCCATAGCCCGCTCCGTGGGTGACAAGGTCAGGGAGCAGTGCGACACGAAACCGTTTTCCACTTCAGGCATAGAGAACGGCCTGTGGATAGCGATGGACTACGGCGACATCTTCGTGCACATCTTCCAGCCCGAGGAGAGAGCGTTCTACGACCTGGAGCACTTGTGGGCTGACGCTACACTTACATCCATTCCCAACATTGACTAACAGAAAGAGATGAATCAGAGAAATAATATGCAGAGGCCACCGCAGCAGAACATGCCCAAGTTCAACCTCAACTGGGTATACGCTATTATAATAGGCGTGCTGCTGGTGCTGTTTTTCACCGGCGGAGGTGGCACAGGCGTAGACAAAAACGTATCCTACTCCGTCTTCACGCAATACCTCTCCAGGGGCTACGCCCACCGTCTTGAGGTGAACAAGAGCGACGGTACGCTCAAGATGTTTGTCGAAGGGAAGCACATACAGGACGTCTTCCACGAGACCTCGAAAGAGACCGGTAAGAACCCGACAGTATCCACTACTTACGGCTCGCTCGACAAACTGCAGGAGCGGCTGGACGCCGAGACCAAGGCCGGCCACTTCAAGGGGACTGTGACCTATGTTCAGGACTCCAACATGATGTGGAACATCATCCTCAACATCCTACCCATCCTTCTGTTCATCGGCCTGTGGCTCTACTTCATGCGGCGCATGGGCAGCGGCGGCGGTAACGGCGGCGTGTTCAGCGTGGGCAAGAGCAAGGCCCAGCTCTTCGAGAAGCAGCAGGGCAAACAGCACGTCACGTTCAAGGACGTTGCCGGTCAGGAAGGCGCCAAGCGCGAGGTGCAGGAGATAGTGGACTTTCTTAAGAATCCCAAGAAATACACGGATCTGGGCGGCAAGATACCCCGCGGAGCGCTGCTAGTCGGTCCTCCGGGCACAGGCAAGACGTTGCTGGCCAAAGCCGTGGCCGGCGAGGCAGACGTACCGTTCTTCTCCATCTCGGGCAGTGATTTCGTCGAGATGTTCGTGGGCGTGGGCGCCAGCCGCGTGCGCGACCTGTTCCGCCAGGCCAAGGAGAAAGCTCCCTCCATCATCTTTATCGATGAGATAGACGCTGTGGGCCGCGCCCGCGGCAAGAACCCGTCGATGGGCGGCAACGACGAGCGCGAGAACACGCTCAATCAGCTGCTCACCGAGATGGACGGATTCAGCCCCAACAGCGGCGTGATCGTATTGGCCGCCACCAACCGCGTGGACATCCTCGACAAGGCTCTCCTGCGTGCGGGCCGCTTCGACCGCCAGATACACGTAGACCTGCCCGACCTCGGCGAGAGGAAAGCCATATTCCTGGTGCACATGAGGCCGCTTAAGATGGACAACACGGTCGACGTGGACTTGATGGCCCGCCAGACTCCGGGATTCTCGGGCGCCGACATCGCCAACGTCTGCAACGAGGCCGCGCTCATCGCCGCCCGCCACAACAAGAAGTCGATCGGCATGCAGGACTTCCTCGACGCTGTAGACAGGATCATCGGCGGACTCGAGAAGAAGACCAAGGTAATGACCCGCGAGGAGAAGCACACCATAGCGCTCCACGAAGCCGGCCACGCCACTATATCATGGTTCCTCCGCTACGCCAACCCGCTTGTCAAGGTCACCATCGTGCCGCGCGGACAGGCTCTCGGTGCCGCCTGGTACCTCCCCGAGGAGCGCAACATCACCACCAAGGAACAGATGGAGGACGAGATCTGCGCCACGCTCGGCGGCAGGGCCGCAGAGGAGCTCTTCACGGGCCATATCTCCACCGGTGCACTCAACGACCTCGAGACCGTCACCAAGCGCGCCTATGGCATGGTGGCCTACCTCGGCATGAGCGAGAAGCTCTACAATCTGTGCTACTACAACAATCAGGAATACCAGTTTGAGAAGCCATACTCCGAGAAGACGGCCGAGACAATCGACTCCGAAGTGGCTGCGCTTATCAACCGCCAGTACGAACGCGCCAAAGAACTGCTCATGGTGCACAAGGAAGGCCATGCCCAACTGGCCGCCCTGCTTGAGGAGAAGGAAGTGATCTTCGCCAAGGACGTGGAGAACATCTTCGGCAAGCGTCCCTGGGCAAGCCGCGCCGACGAGATACTGCAGGAGGACAACGATATCATAGAGAAAAACGTAGCCGCACGCATTCGCGAGGATGCCGGGCAGAAGGACAACAACGACGGCGCAGAGGATAAGCCTCAGGACGGCACGCCCTCCGACGCTGATGCCACTCCTGCCGACAACAATACCACTTCCTCGGGCAGCGATACCACCGCCCCCGCCCCGCAAGGCGAGACTACTACCACGTCTGCGCCCGCTGAGGAAAAGAACAGTCCTGCGGCGCAGGATGACAAGTAAGCAGTAAGGTCAATGAGCGATTTGCTGACACGCACCATCTCGGGCACACTGTTCGTAGCCGTCACCGTGACGGCCATCGTATACAGCCCCATCACATTCGTTGTGCTCTTCGCCGCGATGTCGGCCATCTGCACGTGGGAGTTCTGTTCCCTTATCAACAGCCGCAAGCAGCTCTCGGTCAACCGCCTCATCTCCACCGTGGCGTCGGTCTACCTGATGCTGGCAGTCATGGCTTTCACCACCAACGCCACAGGCACGGTGGTCTTTGTGCCCTACCTCATCACCACTGTCTATCTGCTCATCAGCGAGCTCTATACCCACCGCCCCAATCCGCTTGAAGACTGGGCCTTCGCCTTCGCCTCGCAGCTCTACATCGCGCTGCCGTTCGCGCTTCTCAATGTCCTGGCCTTCAACATCAATCTTTACACGGGCGCTGTGGAATACGTCTACTCTATTCCGCTGGCGCTGATGATATTCCTTTGGACCAACGACATGGGAGCCTATTGCTTCGGCTCGCTGCTCCACAAATACTTCCCCGCTCGTCTGTTCCCGTCCGTCAGCCCCCATAAGTCGTGGGTGGGCAGTATAGGCGGCGGGCTGCTCACCATCGCAGTGGCGGTCGTCGTGGCACAGTTCGGCACGGCAATGTCGATGTGGAAATGGATAGGTATGGCCCTCGTGGTCGTTGTCTTCGGCACATGGGGCGACCTTGTGGAGAGCCAGATGAAGCGCACGCTCGGTGTGAAGGACAGCGGGCAGTTTCTCCCCGGCCACGGCGGTGCGCTCGACCGTTTCGACAGCACCCTGATGGCTATCCCCGCCGTCGTCATCTACCTGTATACACTACAAACGCTATAAAGCTATGATCAGAAGGTTATGCCTTGCCATAGTGCTTTCCACCTGCGCCATGGCCGGGCTTTTGGCGCAGACGGCGGAACCGATATGGCCGCCGGTGCTGGTCTACGGGGCTGACAGGCTGCACAAGCCCCAGCTCGGCAGGGACAGTCTCCGTGTGATGAGCCTGAGCCTGCTGCCGTCGGTACCGGAGAGGGACGAATACATCGAGCGGTGGGTCTGCCGCAAAGATCAGGTCATTCATCTGATGCGCGACTGCCACGTCGACATCCTTGGCCTGCAACGCCCGCTCCCCTCGCAGGTCGCTCTGCTGACGCGCTCCACTGGCTACGCCTTCGCCGGGCAGACAAGCGCCGACACCATCACCGCCGCGGGCGCGCGATTCGCCATTCTATACAATCCATCCCGATTCAATCTCATCGCCTCCGGCACAACGGCCGGCGACTCGGTAGCCGCAAACCCGATGACCGGAGTAAAGAATACGACCGAGGGCTACGGCTGGGCCACGCTGGAGGACAAGGCCGGCAAGCGCCGGCTCCTGGTCTTCTCCTGCCTTCTGCGCAGCGCCCACATGGCCCGCACGATGATCGCGGACATCAAGTCGCGCGCCAATGGCATCCCCGTGATCATTGCGGCCGACCTGATGGCCGAGACGTTTGAACCGGTGCCGCGCATGCTCAGGACCGCGGGGCTCGCCGACTCCTTTGCCGTGACCGCCTACCGCAGCGGCGCCATCGGCACATTCCACGACTTCCGCCACAACAATCCCATCAGACGCATGGACTATGTCTTCCTGTCGCCCACGCTGCAAGTACCCCACTACGAGGTCGTAGACGAGGCCTTCAGCACATCGCGTCCCTCCTCCGACCACCTGCCCGTGATGGTGGACATCAGCCTCGGCATGGCAAAGAAGTAGATCAATACTTTCTCCGCACAGTGCCAATCTAAGGCCGTACTTGCGAAGGTTATCTCGCCTTCGGAAGGGCTTCAGAAAGCA
>OMUV01000197.1 GCA_900314335.1 uncultured Prevotellaceae bacterium
GCCCTCCCAGTTATTTCTCGCGCATATCCATTATCGCGCATTTCTTCGCGCACCTATGCGGCGGCTGGCGGCCGATAGCGCCCAAAGACAAAGCGGCCCCGCCGGATGATTCCGACGGGGCCGTTTGTTGCTGAAGCTCTCGGAGGGAGACTTACTTACGCAGGCCGAGCGCTTTCACTATGGCACGATAGCGCTCGATGTCGCGGTCCTTAAGATAGTTGAGCAGGGCGCGACGCTTGCCTACAAGGCGAACCAAAGACCTCTTAGTGTTATTATCTTTACGGTTGGCCTTCATGTGTTCCGTCAAATGGGAAATACGGTAGGAGAATAATGCCACCTGAGCCTCGGGTGAGCCGGTGTCAGTATTGGACTTTCCGTATTGTCCAAAGATCTCTTTCTTTTTAGCTTGATCTAAATACATAAAGCTTGAGTTAATGGATTATTAAAACGCCTCGGACGGGGCGGACCCCGCGCTTAGCGGCTGCAAAGTTAAACATTCCCCTTTAAACGACAAATAAAATGTACAATTTTCTCATCCTCACCCATTCTATATGCCTAAGATTGCTTTCGGGGCGGGCTACTTTTGGAGAAAAGTAGTAACTTTGCGCGCGAATTAAAAAGACATATAAATAAATGCAGGACATACGTAACATCGCAATTATTGCCCACGTAGACCACGGAAAGACCACCCTTGTAGACAAGATGCTCATGGCGGGCCACATATTCCGCGCCAATCAGGAGACGGGCACACAGATACTGGACAGCAACGACCTGGAGCGCGAGCGCGGCATCACTATCCTCTCCAAGAACGTCTCCATCCGTTACAAAGGTGTCAAGATCAACATCATCGACACCCCGGGGCACAGCGACTTCGGCGGCGAGGTGGAGCGTGTGCTCAACATGGCCGACGGATGCCTGCTGCTGATAGACGCCTTCGAGGGCCCCATGCCCCAGACACGCTTTGTGCTGGAGAAGGCGCTCAAGATAGGGCTCAAGCCCATCGTGGTGGTCAACAAGGTGGACAAGCCCAACTGCCGCCCGGAGGAAGTGTACGAGATGGCCTTCGACCTGATGTGCGCGCTCAATGCCACAGAGGATCAGCTTGACTTCCCCGTGGTCTACGGCTCTGCCAAGCAGGGCTGGATGGGCCCGGACTACAAGAAGCCCACGAACGACATCACCTACCTGCTCGACACCATCATCAAGACCATCCCCGCGCCCAAGGTGCTGGAGGGCACGCCGCAGGTGCTCATCACCACGCTCGACTACTCCAACTATACCGGCCGCATAGCCGTGGGCCGTGTGCACCGCGGCACCATCCGCGAGGGCATGAATGTCACCATAGCTCACCGCGACGGCACCATGGAGAAGACCAAGATCAAGGAGCTTCACACCTTCGAGGGCATGGGCCATGTGCGCACAGATGCAGTCTCCAGCGGCGATATTTGCGCCATCGTAGGCCTGGACAACTTTGAGATAGGCGACACCATCTGCGATTACGACAATCCCGAACCGCTGCCGCCCATCGCCGTCGACGAGCCCACCATGTCCATGCTTTTCACCATCAACGACTCGCCTTTCTTCGGCCGCGAAGGCAAATACTGCACCTCGCGCCATATCAACGACCGCCTGCAGAAGGAGCTGGAGAAGAATCTGGCTCTGCGTGTCAAGCAGACGGCTCCCGACAAATGGATCGTCTCGGGCCGCGGTGTGCTCCACCTCTCTGTGCTTATCGAGACCATGCGCCGCGAGGGCTACGAGCTGCAGGTAGGACAGCCGCAGGTCATCTACAAGACCATCGACGGTGTGAAGTGTGAGCCCGTGGAGGACCTGACGATCAATGTGCCGGAGGAATACGCCTCCAAGATGATCGACATGGTGACACGCCGCAAGGGCGAGATGACGGCCATGGACACACAGGGCGACAGGGTGAACATCGAGTTCGACATTCCCTCGCGCGGCATCATCGGTCTGCGCACCAATGTGCTGACGGGCTCTCAGGGCGAGGCTATCATGGCCCACCGCTTCAAGGAGTATCAGCCCTACAAGGGCGAGATAGTACGCCGCACCAACGGTTCGATGATCGCGATGGAGTCTGGCACAGCCTACGCCTATGCCATCGATCACCTGCAGGACCGCGGCCGATTCTTCATCAATCCGGGTGAGGAAGTCTACGCCGGTCAGGTGGTAGGCGAGCACGTCCACGAGAACGACCTTGTGGTCAATGTCACCAAGGCCAAGCAGCTCACCAACATGCGCGCCAGCGGCGCCGACGAGAAGGCCCGCATCGTGCCGCCCGTGGTGTTCTCGCTCGAGGAAGCGCTCGAATACATCAAGGAGGACGAGTATGTCGAGGTGACGCCCAAGAGCATGCGCATGCGCAAGATTATCCTGGACCATCTGGCCCGCAAGCGCGCCGCCAAATAACCCCGCCGGAACAGAGCACGTATACATTATTATATATAGGGGCCGCTTCACCATCCGTGGAGCGGCCCTTATTCGTCCCGGGCGCTGGCGGCGCACATAGTGCACAAAAAGCAGAACAAAAAGGAAATTGCTTCGCAAAGAGGGGCTTATTCCGGGGTAATTGTCTATCTTTGCAGGCATCAAGAGTATCATTAAAAACCTAACAAGCATGAAGAAAGCCATTTTATCCCTCATCGCGCTGCTCTTTATCGGAACGGTCACCAATGTAGCCACGGCTCAGGTCAAGTTCGGCCTCGTCGGCGGCTGGAATGTATCCAAGCTCTCCTTTGACAAGAGCATCTACGACAGCAGCAACCGCAGCGGCTGGTATGTCGGTCCGAAGATCTGGTTCAATGTTCCCATCGTAGGGCTTGGCGTGAATGCGGCAGTCGAGTACAGCCAGCGCAGGCTCAACGGCAAGATCAAGGACAAGGGCGACGCTGTCTCGACGTCGGAGTATTACAAGAGCATCGAGATACCGGTGAATGTGCGCTACAGCCTGGGCCTGGGCAGCATCGCTTCGGTCTACGGCGAGACGGGCCCGCAGTTCGGCTTCACGGTGGGCGACAAGACTCCGGGCGACCTTGTCAAGTTCAACTCCTCCAATGTCACCTGGAATGTGGGGCTCGGTGTAAGGCTGGCCAATCATCTCGAGATCGGCGCCGATTATAACATCGCCCTGAGCAACTTCGGTAAGATCAATGTCGCAGGCATCACGGTACCCAAGAGCGACTACAAGGCCAACAGCTGGCAGGTGCAGGCCGCTTACCTGTTCTGATCACGGCACATCAATAACAGCAACATCCACATCCCGCGGCGGAAGAAAAAATTCCGCCGCGGGATGTCACAAACGACATATCTCTGCGTATAAATAGGTGGCGGGACGACATAGTCCAGCCACAGGCATAATATATATATACACCACCGACATTTCCCACACATCATCATGCGCAAAATATTTTTTCTTGCACTACTATCCTTCACACTTCACACCACTACAGAAGCGTCGGCCCGCATGTGGCTACGCGAGAGTGCCGTATCGCCCGACGGAAAGAGTATAGCCTTTGTCTGGCGCGGCGACATATACATAGTACCCTCTACGGGAGGAGAGGCGCGCCAGCTCACCACTGACGCAGCCTATGAAACGGCTCCCGTGTGGTCGCCCGACGGCAGGAGGATAGCGTTCTCCAGCGACCGTTTCGGCGGTTTCGACGTATTCGTGACCGATGTAGAGGGCGGCACACCCAAACGCCTCACCACTCATTCCGCCAACGAACTGGTCAAGGCTTACCTGCCCGATGGGCGCATCCTCTACCGCACCTACTACAGGCCGACGGCAGAGGACGGCAGCTTCCCCGGGACGTTCTGTCAGATATACTCGACCGACACTACGGGCTCGCGCCCGCAGCGCTTCTCCGAGACGGACATGAGCGACCTGAGCGTGAACGCCCGTGGCGAAGTGCTGTATCAGGACAACAAGGGCTACGAGGACCAGTGGCGCAAGCACCACGTCTCCCCCATCACGCGGGACATCTGGCTCACCGGCTCCGACCCTGCCCACCGCTCCTTCCGCAAACTCTCCGACTTCGCGGGCGAGTGCCGCAATCCGCGCTGGGCGCCCGACGGCAAGAGCTACTACTATCTCGAGGAGAGCTCCGGCACGATGAATGTGTACCGCCGCAACCTCGACGGCAGCGGCAAGCGTCAGCTTACCGACTTCAAGCGCAATCCCGTACGCTACCTCTCCGTCTCGCCGAGCGGCTTGATGAGCTTCTCCTACAACGGTGACCTCTACACGATGCGCGACGGCGAGGAGCCGAAGAAACTGAGCATCACCATCCGCGCCGACCACTCCGAGCCGCCCGTGAGGGCCATCAACTTCTCCGGCGGGGCTGATAACGGAGTGAGCGTAAGCAGCGACGGCAAGCAGATAGCCTTCACTGCCAACAGCCAGGTGTTCGTCACGGGCCCCGACTACGCTACCACAAAGAGCATCACCGACTCTCCGGAGCGCAAGGAGAACGTCAGTATCAGCCCCGACGGCCGGAAGATAGTCTACGACTGTGAGAAAAACGGTGTGTGGGGCATCTACATGACCACCATGCCGCGCAAGGAGGACGACAACTTCGTCTACGCGCGTGAGCTCAAAGAAGAGCCGCTTATCGTGGGCAAGGAATCCTGCTACCAGCCGCGGTTCTCCCCCGACGGCAAGAAGATATCCTACTGGGCCAACCGCAGCGAGCTCCGCGTGTTCGACCTCGCCTCGCGCACGTCGCGCACGGTGCTCAGCGGCCGCCTCAACTACGCCTACACCGACTTTTCGCTTGACGCAGACTGGTCGCCCGACAGTAAGTATCTGCTGGCGCCCTACATGGGAGAGGGCGGGTGGAACAACCGCGACGTGGCCCTCGTATGGGCCGACGGCTCCAAGTACGTCAACCTCACGGAGAGCGGCTACAGCGACGGTCAGGCCCACTGGGCTCTCGGCGGCAAGGCCGTGGCCTTCACCTCCGACCGTCAGGGCTACCGCAGTCACGGCAGTTGGGGCGCAGAGGACGATATCTTTATAATGTATCTCGACAAGGAAGCCTACGACCGCGCTCATATGAGCAAGGAAGACCGCGAGCGCTACGACGCTGCCAAGAAGAAAGCCGAAGAAGAGGCCGGCAAGAAGGACGGTGATAAGAAAGACAACGCGAAAGATGCCGGAAAGAGCGACAAAAAGGGCTCCAAAGGCGATAAGAAGGACAAGAAGAAATCGGACAATAAGGACAAGAAGCAAAAGGACAATAAGAAGGACGACGCTAAGGGAGCTGAGAAACCCGACGACACTAAGGCCGCAAGCGACAGCACGAAGGGTCTCAAACTGATGCTTGAGGGCCGTGAAGACAGGATAGACCGCCTCACGACTGCGTCCTCCAACATCGGCGACTTCTTCATCTCGCCCGACGGCCGCAAGGTCTACTACAGCGCCAGCTTCGGCGGCGGCATGGACCTCCGCGTCCGCGACCTCGACGACGGCAGTGAGCGCGTGCTCACGGGCGGTGTCGGAGGCGGCTTTACGCCCTCCGCCGACGGCAAAGCCATCTACCTGGGCGGCGGAAACATCCGCAAGATTTCCCTCGACAACGGGCAGACGAAGCAGATACCCTTCTCCGCGACGATACACTATTCCGCCTCCAAGGAGCGGGAGAACATCTTCGAGCACGTGGTCAAGACGATGCAGGACCGCTTCTACCGCACGGACATGAACGGCTGCGACTGGCAATACTACGCTGACAATTACCGCAAGTTCCTGCCCGACATCGCCAACGACTACGACATGGCCGAGATGATGGGCGAAATGCTCGGCGAGCTCAATGCCTCGCATACCGGAGCCCGCTACGGCGGCACAGGCGCTCCGCAGCAGACGGCCGCTCTCGGCGCCTTCTACGACGAGAGCTACAAGGGCGACGGCCTCAAGATAAAGGAAATCATCGCGCAGGGCCCGCTGGACTTCATCGGCTCCGACATCAAGGCCGGAGACGTCATTACCAAGATAGACGGCAAGGAGATAAAGAAGGGCGAAGACTACTTCCCGCTCCTCGCAGGCCTGGCAGGCAAACACGTGCTTCTCACACTGAAGCACGACGGCAAGGGCAAGGAATACGAGGCCGATGTCCAGCCCTACAACACGGGCGCAGAAACATCGCAGCTCTACACGCGCTGGGTGAAGCACCGCGAGGAGCTCGTGGACAAATACTCCGGCGGCAAGGTGGGCTATGTGCACGTCAAGTCGATGGACTCGCAGAGCTTCCGCGAGGTCTACTCGCGTGTGCTGGGCAA
>OMUV01000111.1 GCA_900314335.1 uncultured Prevotellaceae bacterium
ATTATTTTATCTACGAGTTAACGAGTCGTCTACTACGAGATAAATTTTTTTATCTACGAGTAGAATTTTTTCTTCTCCCACGGGAACTCCGTCTTGTCCCACGAGAAAATTTTTTCATGCGTATGAGAATTATTTTTCATCCGCATGAGAATTTATTTTCATCCGCATGAGAATATGTTTGTGTCCCACAAGAATTTTTTCTCGTCCATCGGACTGCCTGTACGTTCGTATTAGAATTTTTTTTGATGCATAGACGGCCAGTCCGTTCGCATTAGAAAATTTCTTGTTGCCGAACCAGCCTTCCTACACTTAGATTACGCGATTGCCATCATCTGATAAATTGTCGTCCCTTAAAAAAGTCATTTGCGGTGTATTGCAAGAAATCAGAATCAGGTGGAGTTGCTCAAAAAGGTGCAAAAACGAGACCTCTTGGCTCTTTTGAAGTTGTACGCAGCTGCTGCTAAAAGTAGGTTGACAGTATCTCCGAGCAGCTGCCTCAGTCCGTAGTGCGCCACAGCCTCGTGTAGCAGCGTGCTCTCTGCATCCGCTACCGATGTATGATTACCCGCTACTATCGTTATCCTGCCGGTGCGCCTGTCATACCAGCCCTTGGCTGCTTTGTTCACCTCTTCCAGCAGAGGCTTGTAAAAGTTGTCCGTAAAGCACTCGCTCTCTGCACGGCTTACACCGTGAAGGTTGTTTTCCTGCATATAGGCGTCCTCGTAGTCCTCTATATTCTCTCCTCGGGCTTCGAGTACGGCATCTTGCAGGTTTTTGACGTTTATCATGCTGTCCTGCCATGCCTCGCGTATCTTCATGAGTGCTGCGTCGGCCCTCTTGTCGTATATCTTACGCGCCGTCTCGTCCTGCGGTCCCACACTGTCTCTGAATAGGAGTTCGGGGTCTTCGCCCGCGGCTGCTCTCTCGGCAAGGCTCACCATGTCATGCTTGCCCCATAGACTGCCTTTCGCCGCTGCATTAACGGTGCTGCTGCTCTTCGCCTCACCTCTCACTCCGGCATCGTCGTACTCTCCGCTATAGGTATCTATCCCAAGCTCGTAGCGTTTGGCGGCATCTTCGGCCTCTTGCAGCATTGTCCTGCCTTTACCGCCTTCTTTGAGGTTCTCATAGCTGCGCCAAAGCATATAGCGAAGGTCGTTATCCGTCAGTTTCTCTTTGAGCTTTACACCTATCCTGCTCATCAACGCTTTGAACAGCTCCTTTATCTTATCCCAAACGCCTTGTTTGCGAGCCTCCTCAAAGTTCTCATCCTCGGCCAGCGAAGCGAGATATTCTTCAGTGGCTGTACGCGTATCGCCGTCATAGCGCTTCTTGGCCGCATCCTCTATCTTCTTGCGAATGTCGTCATTCACGTTGGCAAAGACGTTATCGAGGAATGTATCAAAGTCCTCTCCCAGCATCTCCCGCAGCCCGTAATGCGCTACGGCCTCGTGTAGAAGCGTGCTTACCGCATCATCTACGTCCGCGTTGTTCGCGATCGATATTGTTATCTTACCCGTCTTTGGGTTGAAATATCCCTTTGGGCGGTGCACTTTCCCGTTCTTGTCCCTAACGGTTATCGGCTCCGTCACTATCTCCACGTTATTCAAATGCAGCTTCTGCGCCAGATCATTCACCGCCGACGTCATGCGCTGCACCGAACTTGAAGCAGCCTTTGCACCGGTGCTCTCACCCTGACTTTCCTTCGTCACCACTACGGCGGCCAGGCCTTTTGTGCCACTGTTCTCCTCGTTGGCTATCTCTACCTTATATCCTTCGCCAAGCTCTTTCTCTACATACTCTTTCAGTTCCTGTGGAGTAAAGAAACGCTGATAACTTGCTATCTTTCCGTTGCGCTTTACAAGCACCTCCTGCGGACTGTCAAGCTCTATCTTGTCCTTAATGCCCTTCTCTTCTCCGGCCTTGCGCGTATTGATAAATAGGCGGCCACCTGCTTTCAGTCGACTTGCCATATCATGCAGCACATCGCTACGCCAGTCGTCGGGTATCACATTCAGTACGGCATTGCTGATGATGTAGTTATACTTGCCTTCTACATCACCATAGCTGCTGTAAGTCGCCGGATTATCCTTCTTGCGTTCCTCGCTCTGATATGGTTCCACATCTTCTATATTGAAGCCGCGCTGGCGCAAGTCTTTCGTACCGTAGCCCATACCGCTGCTCGCATCAAGAATACGAGCATCCTTGCCGATATGTCGCTCTATCCAGTCGCCAACATGTCCGTAGGTCTTACGAGTTCCGGCTACTTGGGTCGTGTGTTTGCCGCTGTCCGTAGTCGTTCCTTCAAGCCAATTCGGGTATTCTGCATCTATCTCCCCACTCGTGCGGTACAAGTTATCCTCTTCGCCCGACTTGGAATTTTGGTCAGGCGAATGGGTTTCTTTTATTCCAAATATTCTTCTTATATTTGCCTCTGACTGCAATGCAGCTCCCAGTTCAGCACGAGTACGTATAGGGCTGTTCTGCGTAGCGAAGCGCAGGTCGCTACCCCTGCCTTTTGCATCTGTATTGTAGTCTATTGTATAACCCGTAAGGACCCAACTTTTACTCTCGCCATTCCGATACAGCGAAACCGTTGTGTGATGGTCTTTCAAGTCGATGTCGACACGTTGGCCACCATCAACACCGTAGGGCTTACCTATTTCTCCTTTTGCGATAGTCTCAACTACTTTTATAGCATCTTCGACGCCATGCTTATCAATGATTTTTTGGAAGCCTTCGCCGCCTTTATAGCGTCCGGAAGGCGTTAAATGTCCATGTGTCCCCCAAATAAAGGAAATCTCTGCCGTTCCACCAAGTTTAGCAAGTTCCTCACGGTGCATGGCATTGGATACCTCTTCCTCGCCTTGGGCTAATCTGGATAATGCATTAAGGCCGTTTTCTATATTTTCTTGTACAGCTTGGTCTGTGCTAAATTCCAAATCGCCATCTCGCTTGCCGCTGTCGTTTGCTTCCTCGCTCCTCGCAATGCCAAAGCTATCATAAAGGTAAATCTGATCCTCACGACTTACGTCCTCAGTATCGCTTGCAAGATTCCTGCGACGCTGCTCATCTGTCATAGCAACACGACGTGCGGCATTGCGGGCTTCTACTTCTCCTGCAAGGGAAGCATACAATTCTGTGTCATCACGGCGCTCAAGAGCACGGTTCTTTCTAAGATAGTCGCTCATTTCCTCGCTGCTCATTCCGTGCTCGTCAACGTAGTCTTCAATAGCCGATGCGCGCTTTCTTAAGGCTGCAATCATCTCGTCAGCATAAGGCACATTCCTGGACGCCTTGTTAACTTTCTCCCACTGCTCATCACTCATCTCGCTTCCATCCTCAGGATATGGATTATGCGGCAATTCCATGCCGACTTGCTCACCTAAACCATTGGCAAAGTCGTCAACGACTTCCCACCAATAATTACTTGCCAGCCGCTTGATGGCGGCTACCTTATCGGCATCGGGCATCTTCTTGATTGTCTCCAACGGCTTATGCCCGTTCATGGAAAGACGGACCAACGTGAGCGGGTCGTTAACGTAGTCCTCAGGATTAGCTGCTATCTTCTTGGCAAATTCGAGCTTGGACGCAGCATTCTTGAGCCTGATAGCCTTGCTGCCTTCCCGGCTGGTCCAGTCATAGGACGGACGCATTTCTGACACGTTGTCCTCTATGTCGCCTCTAACGCTATAAATGCTGCCGCCTTTAGCAAACCCTTCTTCGAGTTGGATGGCATGCTGAATCTCATGGGCCATCACTCTCTTAAATGGTATAGTGACACCTGCAAGAGCAGAATCCATAATGCCTTTGCTGATCTTTATAACCGGCGCGCCATCTTGGTAAGTGTAGGCTCCTTCTGTATTATCCGGGAGTGCTTCTATTTTTACAGGGAGGTTTCGAAGCTGCGGGTAAGCCTTGAAAAGCTCCGGCGCGTCCATATAGTCTTTCAATGTAAGTTTGTCCGGATTCCTGAAAGTTTGATATTCCAGCCCATGCAACTTCCGGTCAAGAGCCGACAATTCACTTTCTTCTTCCTTCGTAAACTCGCCATTGAAAAAATATGCTTTGTTTGACTTGGCTATCAAATCAAAGTAGCGCTTATAATCTGGGTTATTCTTGAAAAAGTCGATATTCCCTCTGGGATCAATGTTTCGGAAGTCGGGTATCTCATAACGCCATTTTTCATCAGCACCACGCTCCCATCCTGTCGCCATTTTAATGTTGTGTGCGTCTTTCCCGGCTTCCTCCATCTTGCGTGCGACGCTGAGGTTGTCGAGTCGGGTAGTGGCTTCCTCTGCTCTGTCAGCAGATGCGGCCCCTTTTTCTCCGACAAACTGATACCGTATGTCCGGATTGGTTTCGTCAAAAGTACCTACATTATCAGTCGCACTCTTAATCTGATTCGGAAGGAATACTCCATAAGAAACGCATTCCTCGCCACGCGCCGAATCATTGAAGCAGTAACCATCATAACCACGGTCTTTGCAATAGTTTTCAATCAATTGCTGAATAAAATGCCACTTCTCTTCAATCTGTTCGTCACGCATCTCCTCATCGCTAAAGTCCATTGCAAAAAGCCGTCCGTCATCTTTTATGAGTGGGGCGAGCCCATTTACCACGGTTTCTTCACTGTCTGGATCCAATGTTTCTGGGCCATAGTAGGATGCATCAGACCACATATACCGTATTACTTTAAGAATACTTTCTTTGCTTCTAAGGTCAAGCATGTCGCGGGTATTCAAGAACATGGGCCGGACTTCTCCATACTGCTCAGCTGCATATTCGTCCGGAGTGAACATGTATGAACCTGACGGTATTTCCTGGAAAGTATTTGTTACCCCAGTCTCCTCAAACAGTTCGAAGATATTGAAGTCTTCCTCTGTCCCATGATAGACTACCAAAGGCTCTCCGTTCTCATCTACTGCTTGCGAGGAGTTTTCCGGATCTTCCTCCCAGTCGCCAAACCAATCCTTAAACTGCTTGGTCCTAACCGTTACCCACTGCTCTTCCGACAGATTAGATTTCTTACCGTTTGGAGCCTTCATCCAAGTGCCATCCTCCTTTGCACGGCGCTCTATCTCAGCTCGCTCCTCGGCAAGCTGATCATGCGCGCCCGGCTTCACCTTATTCAGCAAGTCATACATCACCTTGTCGGCTACCTCATCAGCACTCGTGAAGTGGATGTGAAGAATATCTTCGGATATGTGCTTCCAAAATCTTTTTATCGAATCACGCAGAGAGTCAAACGTTCTGGCAATGCCGGCCTTCTCCGTCATTCTCTTATCGCCTTCCATTGCCTTGCGCATTTCCGCCCTAAGTCTCTCCGCACCACGCTTGCCGCTGTAGTGAGCCAGCACCTCATCGGCTATCTCATCGTCAGTAGTGAGCTCAGGATATTCACGCTTCACCTGCTCCCAGACGGCCTCGCACTCCTTCATTAGACCTACTACATTCTGCCACTCCTTGGGATTAACCCTACGCAGTGCCTCAGCCCATAGGTGAGCATACTCATGGATAGGCGTCTCGCTCGTCGCTATACGCGGGTCAATGTATATCT
>OMUV01000198.1 GCA_900314335.1 uncultured Prevotellaceae bacterium
GAAGTCCGCCCCGAAGTCTTGGCCTGCGATGTGGTCCGCTTTCAGAACAACAAAGAGAAATGGGTGGCCTTCGTGGGACTTCTCAACGGCCGGCCCTACGAAATCTTTACCGGTCTTCAGGACGACGACGAGGGTATCGTCCTGCCCAAGAACGTAGTGAGCGGGAAGATCATCAAGGTGGTAAACCCGGTCGACGGCACCAAGAGATACGACTTCCAGTTTGAGAACAAACGCGGCTATAAGACCACGGTCGAAGGGCTCTCCTCCAAGTTCAACAAGGAGTACTGGAACTACGCCAAACTCATCTCTGGCGTGCTCCGCTACCAGATGCCACTTGAGAATGTCATCAAACTGGTCAGTTCCCTCTCGCTGGAAGACGAGAACATCAACACCTGGAAAATCGGCGTAGAGCGGGCCCTAAAAAAATACATTACGGACTGAATCCCCCATCACGACAGGCGCGCCCTTATTGCTGCCTGCCGTTTTTTTATGCTCTGAAGAATCCGGCAACATATCCGCCAACGCTTTTATGGCTTGCATTTAATGCATGACAGCTGCGATGAATATGCACGACAGTTGCGATGCATATTCATGACAACCGCGAAGCATTTGCACGACAGCCGCGATGCATGAAGCATGTGCCTTGTCGTTTTCATAGTGAGCAAGTAAACCTTTATGGCGCGCGGTCAGGATCTGTTACAGAGCTATGCGCCGGAAGCTTTGGACCTTTAGTTTTATCTGAGAATGCCCCGGCCGAACATTTTCTTAGCCAAAGCCTTTATCAGCAGAAACGAGAGTCCAGCTCGAAAGTAAGAAATGACCCTCTGTAAGCCTCAGAGAAACAGTGTCTCCGATGGGGGCAAAACTACATTTGAGAAGAGAAAAAACATCTCAAATGTAGTTTTTCTCAGGTGCCTTGTAGTTTTTAAGTTGTGCGGGAGGGTTTATGAGGCTTGCGTAAATGAGTATTCCGGGAACGGAGATAATCATCGATAACAGGCTCAAAGGTAATTTCCGAAGGCCGTTCCTGACGACAGGAAGGCATTTTCGAGGCCTGGGTAAGTACATAAAAATCAGCGTCTCGCAGAAGCGAAAATTCTACTACGAGATAAATTTTTTTATCTACGAGATAACGAGTCGTCTACTACGAGATAAATTTTTTTATCTCGTAGTAGAATTTTTTCTGCTCCCACGAGAACTTTTTCCTGTCCCACGAGAACTTCGGCTCATCCCACGAGAATTATTTCTCATCCCACGAGAATTATTTCTCATCCGCATGAGAATTTATTTTCGTCCGCATGAGAATTCATTTTCGTCCGCATGAGAATTCATCTTGTCACAACAGACTGTTAATCAGTTCCCATCGGCATTAATTCTCTCGCATAATAACATTCCGCGCAAGCGGGAAGATTTATTCTGACTCCATTAAAAGGCCGGCTGTATAGCATTACCGAAGACGGACAAAGGGGCCGACGCATTCTTTAGCCTTGGCAAAGTCCTTCTGTCGGCCTATGTCTGCGTGTTTTGTTATTTTTGCAGCGGCTTAATGACCAATCGAAAATGAATACATTACTCATACTCACCGGCGAGACCGACCGCAAGGAACTCAGGACGCTCGTCGCCGATTACGTAGGCAGGATAAAGCACTACACGCCCTTCTCCGTGGCCGAGATAAAGACACATAACGAAGGACTGTCGCAGGCTGAGATTTGCCGGCGCGAAGCAAAGGAGATAGAGGGCAGACTGAAGGACGGCGATTATATAATCCTGCTCGACGAGCACGGCAAAGAATTCACTTCCAGAGAACTGGCGGCGGAATTACAAAAGTGGCTGCTATACCCGCGCGGGAGAAGGCTGGTGTTCATTATCGGCGGCCCGTACGGATTTACGGACGAGCTGAAGCAAAAAGCCGCAATGCAAATCTCGCTCTCAAGGATGACCTTCTCCCATCAGATGGTCAGACTGATATTCACCGAGCAGCTCTACCGCGCCTTCACCATAATCCGCGGCGAGCACTATCACCACGAATAATCGAAGCGGGCCACTACCGGCAGGTGGTCGCTGAAACCGCCGATGTAGTCTATGCCACTGTAGGAGCGGTAAGGAACGATGGCGCCCTCCGCTTTGTGAAGTAGAAAGGAAGGAGCAAAGATGAAGCAGGACGCGGGCCGGATATTGAGGGGCGCATCAGGCGAAAGCAGTCTGCCGCTCACGATGAAATTGTCTATTATCTCCCATTTTCCTTTATAGCAATAAGTACCGTTTACTCCGCGCATTACGTCTTTATGCCTCATGAGATTGTAAAGCCCGGCGGACTGCGGGGCGACAGTGTCGGGCGGCGCGGCCCGTAGCACCCTATCCAGAGCAGCCGATTCGGGCGGGTCGTTGAAATCACCGGTAATAATCAGGTTGTAATGCATGCGCGTAGCGCTGAGCGAGTCGGCAAAGGCGCGGAGCATCGCCGCTATCCGCTCTCTGTAGGGCCGGCCCTGCTTCCGCGGGTCGAGGCGGCTGGGCAGATGGCACACCATAATGTCCAGCGTGTCGCCGGTGGCTATTCGCCCCGCCACGTAGAGTATGTCGCGCGTCGTCTTAGCCGGCAGACCGGTGAAGTCGGGACGTATATCCCGCCGGAAAAAGGGCTTGTACGTGTCCTCGTTGTAAAGGAGCGCACAGTTTATTCCTCTCTTGTCCAGTCCTTTTGTTATGAAGTAATTGTAGTGCGCTCTCCTCAGCGGACCAGTCTTTGTGAGCCGCACCATGGCCGAGTCGTCCTCCACCTCGCAAAGCGCCACAATGTCGGGCGGCACCATTCCGCCTGCGGCGGCTATCTCCTTGCCGAGATTACGGATCTTACCGGTGAACTTGCTCCATGTCCAGCGGCGGGCGGATTGCGGAGTGAAGTCATCGTCGTCGGTAAGCGGGTTGTCGGTAGGAGTAAAAAGGTTTTCCGCATTCAGTTCCATCACGCAGAAATGTTCCTGCCCCATCGCCGGAAGAGCGAGGATCAGCGCAAGAATCAGCAGCAGCGGATGGATGCGTATCATAAAGGTGTCACTTATCGTCCTCGCCATGAAGGTGCGGCAGGGATATCTGATATTTGACGGCGATAAGCCTCACGGCGATGACGACGGCGCCGGCAATAATCGTCGCGCCCGTCTCCATGCCGCCTATCTGCCCCATCCGGCCTACCACATTGCCGAACATACAGGTGATGATGATGTAGACCAGCGAGCCGATGATGCATGCCGAAGCGTAGATCTCCTTGCGGAATATCAGCGGCACCTCGCCTATCAGGATATCCCTGACCACGCCGCCGGCCGCGCCCGTCATCGTGCCCATCATGACGGCGGTCCACCAGGGCCAGCCCAGCGCCAGCGTCTTGGCCGTGCCGCTCACCGTAAAGACGGCCAGTCCGATGGTATCGAAGATGAACCACGTGTTGACCTTGCGTATCAGTTTGCCGCCCCATATCCACACCATCAGCAGCGCGAGGCCTGTCGACACGAGATATGCGGGCGAGCTCATCCAGTAGGGGTGCTCGCCCAGCAGCACGTCGCGGATTGTTCCGCCCCCGGCCGCCGTCGCCAGTCCCACGACGTAGGCGCCGAACACGTCAAAGTTTTTGGCGGAGCTGAGCCTGATGCCCGACACGGCGAAGGCCAGCGAACCGATGAAATCCAGTATCATCCACAGCGTAGATGCGTCTAACCATTCAGATATCATTTCCTTTTCAGATTTAAGGCGGTAGATAACTATATTCCTTTGCCTATTTGAGATCGTCCTGCGATGTGTTGAGATGCAGAATGCCTATGAGGCGGTCTCCTCTTGTCCCGCGGGGATGGGCGTAAAGCAGCGCCGTATACTCGTTGCGCGTCTGAAAGAAATCCGCCGGCATACGCCCCTCGGCAGTTTCTCCGTCGTCAGGCAGGTACATAAACGTGTAGCTGTAGTATCCCTGCTTGAGAAGTACCGCCGCTTCGTAACTGCCGTCCGATACAGGGCGCATTTTGTAAGTGTCGTTGTATTGATAATCGCTCCACGCGCCGGCCACATAGAATTCGCCATTCTTCTGCCGCTCCTCGTCGACGCCATCCATGCGGAAATGCACTATGACATATGCGCTCTCGGTATCGTCGGCGCCCTCCGTCCCTCTCACATTCCGGACCTTGTAGCCGCCGTTCAGCACATCCGGCTCGGCCGTATAGGAATCGCGCGGGCGCTGCGGGATGAGCTCGATATGATAAACGGGATTGTGCCACACGCTCTTCTCAATGCCAGCGCCGATGCCCCGCTCGTCGGCCGCATCAAAACGGTAATACTCCATGCCGCCGTAAAAGATCAAATCCTTACAATGCGACCACTCATATTTCTGCATGCTGCCCGCGGCCGAGATGGAGCTCGGAGCCGCGGCATAATGCATTGCGTCCGGTCGACCGTTTTGTGTCACCACTAAATGCAACTCATCCGCGGGGCTGGAAATGGGACACTGCCCGTTGTCGGGGATATTGGCCGTGACGCTGACCTGCTGCGATACTGTGTAAGAGTCAATGTCCGTAGAGCCCGTCACATCGCCCCCAAGGCGCGCAAGATCCTCCGTCACCACAAGCCGTGTCCTGCCTACGGGCACAGCGTCGTCCATGTCAGCGTCCTCCTCGCGGAATATCTCCAATATATAATTGCCTGACATGCGCAGGGACATGCCGGCAGAAGGAACGGTGAACGAATAATGCGTATACAGCATTGTCGTGGAGCGCGACCATGCGCCCTCTTCTATGAGGAACGGCGACATTTGCCCTGCCCCCGGCCGCAGAGTCATATACTCGTCTTCGTTAAGGCCTTCGTCGTCTTTCCATTCGTGCGAGACATGACGCAGCCGCCACACAAAGCGGTCGCTCACATGCTCCGGCACATCAAAAGCGATCTTAATCCTGTTCAATTTCGAGCCACCTTTGAGCGAGATCACTGGCAGTATCTGCCTGCCGTCCGCATCTGACACCATAAGAGAGTACATCGGACTTTCATCATCTGTACTTCCACTTATCTCCGCCCCGGCGCTCATCGGGAAGGAGAGGCACACCAGCAGAAAGAGAACAGCCGGAAAAATGAAGCTCCTATTGCGATACATTGTCGGTTCCACTGCTTTGTTAGTAATGTCGGTCACTACGTTAATCACGCTTGTCCTCTTCTTTTGCAGCATCCGTCTCCCGATTAACGGAAGCGTTTGCCTTTTCCGGGCCGGCCTGAGGAAGCGGCGTGACAGGATATATCCCGTCCTGACTTGCCTTATCTATCAACCACTTTAGCGCAATATCATGGTCGTTGGGCACTTCGCCGTCAAGCACGGCGTCCTTGATGGCCGTCTTCAGTTTGCCTACCTTAGGACAGGGCGGAAGGCCGAATACTTCCATTATCTCCGAGCCGTCGATAGGGGGACGGAAGTAGCGCAGGCGGTCTTTCTCCTCTATATCACTCAAGCGCTTGCGCACAGCCTGAAAGTTCTCCAAAAATCCCTCTTTGCGCTCGGCATTACGGCTCGTGATATCCGCCTCAGCAAGGGTCATAAGATCATCTATATCCTCTCCTGCCTCAGCGCCTAAACGTCGCACGGCGCTGTCGGTAACACCCTCTCCGGCAATGGATATCGGGCGCATGTGCAGTTCGACAAGGCGTACCACATACCGCATCCTCTCATCGGTCGGGAGACGCAGCCGGCGGAAGACAGTCTTGACCATTCGAGCGCCTACTACATTGTGATTCTTGAAAGTCCAGCCGGTGAGCGGATTCCAGGATTTGGTAGGACCCTTTCCTATATCATGAAGCAGCGCCGCCCATCTGAGCCATATATTATTACTCTTGGCCGCGATGTTGTCCAGCACCTCAAGCGAATGATAGAAATTATTCTTGTGTGTGTATCCGCCGCGACTCTCCCGGATATCCAGCGTCGCGAGCTCGGGGAGGATCAGTTGTAGAAGTCCGCCTCGCTGCATGTCCACAAAGCCAACCGAGGGCCTTGGCGAAGCGATTATCTTTTGTAGTTCGTCGCATATACGCTCATTGCTGACAATCGAAATCCTGTCGGCATTACGCTCAATGGCGTCGAAGGTGTCGAAATCGATATGAAAACCGAGCTGCGTAGCAAACCTGATGCACCGCATCATACGCAACGGGTCATCGCTGAATGTGATGTCGGCGTCGGCGAGCGGAGTGCGGATCAGTTTGTCCTCAAGGTCGTCCAAGCCGTCGAAATAGTCCAGCAGTTCCCCCTTTTTGTCGGGATGGAGAGCGATGGCAATAGTGTTTATTGTAAAATCGCGTCGCTTAAGGTCGTCTATTATTGAGCCTGCGGTAACATGCGGCTTACGCGAATCCTGACTATAGCTTTCGCGGCGTGCGCTCACGAATTCCACTTCGAGGCCTCTCCATTTAAGTTGCGCTGTACCAAAACGTCTGAATACCACGACGGGGCGCTTACAGTGTAATATTCGTCTTACGTCTTCTGCCAATTCGGGAGCATCACGCTCTACCAGTATATCTATGTCAGAACTCGGACGCCCCAAAAACAAATCTCTGACCCATCCGCCTATGACATAACACTGCACGCCCCTTTCGCCTGCAGCCTTGGATATGCCGTCGAATAACGGTGTGTCTACACTTTTCCTGAGGTCATCCGGATCAAGTTTCTTAATCATCTTTCTCGTGATTATGGATGCAAAAATAATAAATTACATCGGTATTTCGTTATTAACGTATGAAACAACAATTCCATCCGGCCGCTTTATACTCTTCTCGTAAAGCCTGTTTTGGCTTTACGATGTTCTTTTTATTTATTGTCTTATTCTCATCCTGCGGAGACAATGCTCGTCAGAAGGATGAAGCAAAGGGAAGCGAGTGTCTGGCAAAAGCCCGCGTGGCTTTGGCGCAGGGCGATTATGCTACTGCGCGCAATGCTATTGACACATTACGCGCGAAATACCCTTTGGCATTAAAGGTAAGGGAAGAAGCCATACTGACTCTGGATTCGATAGAGATTGCAGCAGCGGGAAAAGACATGAATCAGGATACTATTTCACCCGACCGCAAGGAAGAGGCTTCCGTGAGACATAAGTTCTATCTCCGCAAACTTGATTTCGACAAGAGAAATTTCCAAAAGCGATAGGCAGGAATCATTTTGCCTGCATATTGAAAGAAACAGGGAAATAAGTGCTTCTTTATGTCCAGTATCAGGAGAAAAATATATCTTTTTCCCAATAATAATGCTTATATTTGCTTTCGTAGCGAGGATAATGAAGCCATTGTGCTTGTTGCTCAAGCTAAGGTAAACAATATAAAGTTGCGGAATATTTGAAATGAACGCAGAGCAGAGTTTCAGCCCAGATGAAAGACATCGTATAATAGAACTGGTCAAAGCGATTGTCTCTCTTCCTACTTTCTCCGGAGATGAGAAGCAAGACAAGGTCCACAGCATACGCAACGTAAAGAACTATTTCGCCGCCGCCATAAGCGAGTCGCAGGATAGTATCAAGCGCGATGCTTTTGGCTTCAGTCCACTGATCATCTCTCTTGAGGCCGCACTTATTCTCGGGGAGGAAATCGGGCTTGACGAGACAGCTATGCTGGGCTGCATCATTTCCTCCGTCCCGCTCGCCAAATCAGTGCCTGTTTCAACATTCGGTCCCGAGATCGAAAGGATTGTAACAGGCATCCACCACTCTGCAGAGCTTTTCGAGAAATGGGGAGGAGAAGAGTCGGACAACTTCCGCTCTCTGCTCATAAGCAGCGCCGGGGATATGCGTGTCGTAATCATACTCATAGCCCGCTCTCTGGCCCTTATGCGCAGACTCCGTGATGTGCCTGAAGAAGAAGCCCGCGCCAAGGAATCACGTAAGGCCGGCAATCTTTACGCTTCGATAGCTCACAAGCTTGGCCTTTACAAGGTAAAGAGCGAGCTCGAGGATCTTTCGCTAAAATATCTCGACAGGGAAGCATATTACATGATACGCTCCCGGCTGAACGCCACGAAAGCCGCCAGAGACGCCTATATCGCTTCTTTTATCGCCCCTATAGAGCAGAAATTATCGGCCGCCTCGCTTGCCTTTCGCATAAAAGGGCGTACGAAAAGCATACATTCTATCTACCAGAAGATGAAGCGCCAGCATTGCGGCTTCGACGGAGTGTATGACCTTTTTGCCATTCGCATAATCATAACGTGCCCACAGGAACTGGAAAAGCAACAGTGCTGGCAAGTGTACAGTATCATCACGGATATGTATCAGCCCAATCCCAAAAGGCTTCGCGACTGGCTGAGCGTACCCAAAAGCAATGGCTACGAGAGTCTACATACTACCGTGCTCGGTCCCGGCGGAAAATGGGTGGAAGTACAGATTCGTTCGGAGAGAATGGATGTTATCGCAGAATACGGCCTGGCTGCTCATTGGCGATACAAGGGAATAAAAAGTGGTGAAGGCGGACTGGAAGAATGGCTGAGCAAGATACGCACTTCGCTGGAGAGCCACGGGAATAGGTCGCAGGCCCTTTCTATGAGCGGAGATTTTGCATCCAATCCTCCAAAAGAGCAAGAGGTCTTTGTCTTTACGCCGCGGGGCGACCTGTATAAGTTTCCTGCCGGCGCCACTGTTCTTGATTTCGCTTTCCGCATCCACTCTTCGGTGGGTTGCCATTGCATAGGAGCACGTATAGGCGGTAAGAACTATTCTTTGCGCCACCAACTGACAAGCGGTGATCAAGTGGAGATATTACTCTCCTCTTCTCAATCTCCGGGCAATGACTGGCTGAATTATGTAGTGACCTCGCGGGCCAAGAGCAAAATCCGCCAGGCTCTGCACGAGAAAGCTGTAAAGGAAGGACAGTATGCACGAGAAGCCTTTGAGCGCAAAATAGCGGCCAAGGACATCCCCTGGGACGAATCCATCATGAGCCGTCTGGCACGCAAATGCGGCTACAAAGAGATGAGCGCTTTCTTTAAGGCCATTGCCAATTCGGAAATACAGCTTAATGATGCCGAGAAGAAATATGTAGCTCTTTATAAGGAGGAAAATGACGCACACCGCCGTCTCACTGACATTCACGCCGGCGCCGACAGCTTTAACCTGAGAGATAACAACGACGCAGCTTATACCGACCAGAAGCAGGACGAACTGGTAATAGACAATGGCGTAGGCGGTGTGGAATACACTCTGGCCAAGTGCTGTCATCCTATCTACGGAGATGAAATCTTCGGCTTTGTTACCTCGGGAGGCGGCATCAAGATACATCGTAAGGGATGTCCAAACGCAAACATGCTGATGGAGCGTTTCCCCTACCGCATAATCCCGGCAAAGTGGGCCGGCAAAAGAGCAGGGAAATACATCATTACCCTCAGAGTCGTGGGCAACGACAATATCGGCATCGTCAATAATATGACTTCGGTCATCGGGAAGACGGCAGGCGTCACGCTGCGGTCGATACGCATCGACTCGGGCGACGGATTGTTTTCAGGCATACTCACGATAGAGGCTGAAAGCGCATCTTCACAGAAATATCTCACACAGAAATTAGGGGAAATACACGGTGTGAAAAGCGTAACGAGAATGTGATTTCCTATAACAGATTTCTGAGAGGATTCGTCCTATTCGCACTTCTACTGCTCGTCGCGGATAACATCAATGCGAAAGATAAACGCATCAGCGATACTGAAGCGGACAGCATTATTCTGAAAACCTATTCTTTCGTCAGGAACAACAGATGGCAGATCGATACGCTGAAGTCGCGCACATATTCTTCTTTTTACACCTGCACACATGTGCGCAACGGCCTGATACGTCTCCTGCCCCGTATGGAGCACTTTCGAAGAGGGCGCAGAGAATACGCCGGCGAGGCCATGATCGATTACAGTTGCATGGGAGAAGAAACGCCCGGAGTAACATTCCGCGCCTTCAGGTGTGTCGGCAATAAAGGCCCTGTTCGTGAAATCCTCGCCAAAAGCGTACAGCTCTCCATCTATTCTCCTCTGCTCATATATGACGAGCGCATTATTTCTCCGTTCAATGCGGAAGGGAAGAAGTACTACCATTACAAAGTATCATCAACCCACGTCTCCCCCGCAGGCAATATAGCTGCCATAGAAATAGAGCCCCGCTCCCGGATTCCTTCTCTCGTCTGCGGCGTTGCATTTATTGAGAAGAATAGCGGCAGAGTGGATTCGGTTCACCTCAATTGGGCCAGCGATTGTGTTCTGGGAGTGACGCTCGATATGAAGCTGGGGAAAGACGGGATATACAGCATGCTGCCCTACAGGAGCAATATGGATATTACCTACTCTTTCGGACGCAACAAGGTGAACTATCTGATACGGTCTGAAACAAGGATTGACAAAATAGCTGCGCGGGACAACCTGAGCATTCTGCCGGGAAAAAAGCAGAAGGTCAGGAAGGCACACATGCCAAAGTATTCTGCCTCCCCGGACACGTCGAAGATCATTCTGTCCGATGCGACCCGATTCTTCGCCCTGAACAACAAAGAGGACTCCATCCTGTCCATACCTAAAGAGACATTCAGAAAACAAAACTCATCCGGGCGAAATGTGGCTGACATATTAGACGAAGTGTTCCTCTCCCGTCATTCGTATAAGATCTCCCCGCTATCGGCTACCATTAATATTCCCCGCCTTATTGCGCCGGAGATGATCCGATGGGGAGGAACGCGCGGACTGTCCGTGAGCAGGCGACTGAAAATCTCCGCGACAAACAAATACGGTCATGAGATTATCTCCTTCAGGCCCATATTCGGCTACAGTTTCAAGCAGAACCAATTCTACTGGGACCTGCCGCTCAACGCGCTATTGGTACCGCGATATAACATTGGGTTCAAAGCCGAGATAGGTAACGGTAACAGGATATACAATAACGACCAGGCCGAAACGCTGAGAAGGGAGATGCAAAACATCAGCAAGTTTGATTCGCTTCGTAAAATAATCGAGAATTATAATTTCAACTACTACAACGATCTCTTCCTGAAGAATTCTGTATACGTAGATCCCATAGAAGGCTTACACGTGGAGATAGGAAGCGTGTTTCACAAACGCACGCTCGTAAACTGGCAGAAAGACGCAGAGAGACTGAAGATGATGCGCATCATCCGCAGTTTTGCTCCTCGAATAGAAGTAGAATATACACCAAGGCCGGAATCGCCCACAAAGGATGCAAGCCTTGTTTCTGCCAAGCCATACACGCTGAATTACAGCAAAGAGGTCGGTTCGCCAATCATCAGAGCCAGTTTCGAGAGAGGACTCAGGGCTCTGTCCAACGGCAACTCCTATGAAAAATATGAATTCGACATCGCCCAGTATTTCGGCCTGGCTAATATGCGAAGCCTTTACCTACGCGGAGCCGGCGGCTTCTTCACCAAAGGGAGGAACACCTGGTTCGTAGACTTCGACAACTTCTCTTATCATGACATGCCATCCGATTGGGACGACGATATGGCGGGAGAATTCCACCTTCTGGATAAGGACTTCTACAACGAATCAACGTATTACATTCTCCTCAGTTCCTCTCTGACATCCCCACCGATCCTCTGCGGGCGCATACCCTTCCTGAGCAAGACCATCAAGCAGGAGAATATCTACATCAGCGCAGCCGTTCTCCACGCCCTGTACCCGTATATGGAATACGGCTACGGCATCTCCACGCCCTTGTGCGACCTGGCGGTGTTCTTCTCGTCGGCAAACTTCAAAAACATAAAAATCGGGGCCCGGTTTACCCTGCGGTTCTTCGATGATTTGTAAATAAGGGCTCACCTTTATGCACAGATTCTTTCATGCAAGACCTCGCACATTCTTTTGGTTTGCCTCCTGCTGAATATTAATGTCATTAGAATGGTACCGGAATGGCATTAGAAATTGCCGCTTTCCGTGCCAAGTCGCGGCTATTCGTCACAACAATACTGCATGATTGGTAGTATTAGTTGTTTCGTCCTTTGTTATTGTTCTTATGACGGCTTAAAACAAAATTTTTGTCCCACCTGATTTATGCATCGCAGCTGTCATGCATTCGCATCGCAATTGTCATGCATTCGCATCACAACTGTCATGCATTCGCATCGCAATTGTCATGCATTCGCATCACAGCTGTCATTCAATCGCATCGCAACTGTCATGTGATCGCATCACAGTTGTCATGTGATCGCGTCGCAATTGTCATGTGATCGCGTCGCAATTGCGATGTGATAATTATGTGCCGCGAAATTTTAATTTCATGGCGTCAAAAATTCATAGCATGGGAATAGATAAGATTTTGTGTCGCACAAAATCTTATCTGTACTGGAATGAGGAAAAACTTCAAGCCTCTGAATGGCCGTTCAGCGGCACAAGAGAATGTTCATATGCTGAGATGTCGCGAAAATGCGACGCGAAAAGAAAGCGTCGTAGCGGTCAGGAAACATTGCCGTGCACAAGGAGTAAATTCTCCCGTATTATAAGAAAAACTACAAGGCACATAATCGGAATTATCTCCCTTGTAATTTGAATTATGTGCCTTGTAATTTAGCCTCCGTATAGAAGGCTGAATCTTATGTCGTTATAAAGAGAATCATGAGTTGAGAGAAGACAGAAATTTACCGGCCTCGTCTATGACATCTATCTTCCCCACATCGAGCAATCGGAAGTCAGCAGAAGCCACGCAACCACAGATATTAAGATGAACTGCTTCCTGAATGTAGAAATCTATAATAGAAAACTCATCGCCCCAATGGTCCATACTTTCCAGAGCCCGGGGAGCAATAACATGGATGCCAGAGAATGCGTAACTGACATAGTCTTCCGGACGAAAGCCCGCGATGCTGCTCTTTGTCTCGCCGGTCTTGAAATTCTGCCATCCCACAAGTCGCATGTCTTTGTCGAAGAAAAGGCCGCGCGAGCTGTTTCTCTTGCTTACCAGCAACAGTGCGTCCACGCCCACGGCATTGCTATACAGAGCGCTCAGGTCGGCGTTGCTCAGAATGTCGACATTGTGGACAAGGACCGGAGAAGGATCATCGCAGTCGAGGAAATATTTGCGGGCCCTCTTGAGCGCGCCGCCTGTATTTAGCAGTTTCTCTCTCTCGGACGAGATGTGAACGTTAGCCTTGTCTGAATAATGTGTGAGGACGTAATCCTCCAACATGTCGGCAAAGTGATGGACATTGACCGTAATGTCGGAAAAACCGGCGCTTAGCAGTTTCTCCATCTGGATATCTATCAGCGGCTGACCGTTCACCGGGACCAGCGCTTTCGGCATCCTGTCTGTGAGCGGACGCAGCCTTGTGCCCATTCCCGCAGCGAGAATCATAGCCCTCGCTGCAACCTTTGTTCCGTCGGCCATATTTACTTTATTCATATTATTTTCTAGCCGGAAGAACAGTATAAATTCCTCTCTCGCGATGATTGATGCGCACTTCCACGCCAAATTTGCGATTAAGATGCTCTGCCAGATGCTGCGCGGCATACACACTTCTGTGTTGTCCGCCCGTGCAGCCGAAGGAGAACATGATATCAGTAAAACCACGCTGCAGGTAGCGGCTCACATGCGTATCAGCGAGGCGATACACACTCTCAAGAAATGTGATAATCTCTCCGTCGTCTTCCAGGAAACGAATCACGGGCTCATCCAGTCCCGTAAGATTCTTATAAGGCTCATAGCGGCCGGGGTTATGTGTGCCGCGGCAATCAAACACATAACCGCCCCCATTGCCGCTCGTATCCTCGGGAATGCCTTTGTGAAACGAGAAGCTGAATACTCTCACTACAAGTTTGCCCCTGTTGTCATACTTCGACCAGGTAGGAGGGCCGTCCTCCTTGTGCGACTGATAGATATTGCTGGTGTCGATGCGATATCCATCGTCGCGCTTGAACACTTTTTCCTCCTTCTCCTGAAACTGCGGCATCTCTGTGAGGCGCGACAATATCTCGTTGAGATAAGGATAAGGGCATGCGCCGCGTGAGAGCATATCGCGCACGTTTGCTATTGCGGGCGGGATGCTCTTCAGGAAGTGCTCCTTGCGCTCGTAATATCCTCTGAAGCCATATGCACCAAGCACCTGCAATAATCTGAAAAGCACGAACAGGGGCAGACGGCGGCGGAATGTCTTCTCTGCAATATCAAAGTAATGGCGCGCAGATGCTATGTAGCGGTCAATGAGCTCCTCCCTGAGCTGCGGAGAATAGCGGGCGGAAGCCTGCCAGAGGAATGAAGCGACGTCATATTCCACCGGACCTCTGCGACCGCCCTGATAGTCGATGAAGCAAGGCTTCTGGTCCTCGTCGGAGAGGATGACATTGCGCGCCTGAAAGTCGCGGTAGAGAAATGACTCGCTGTGCTCGCTCGTCAGATCGTCGGCCATGAGCTGAAAGGCAGCCTCAAGTTTCAGTTCGTGAAAGTCAAACTGCGGGATAGCCTTGAGGAAACAATATTTGAAGTAATAGAGATCAAACAAAACGGAGGTGCGGTCAAACTCAGCCGCTGGATAACACTTTGTGAAGTCCAGCCCGCGCGCTCCGCGGTACTGTAGCTCAGGTAAAGCCTCGATGGTCCGCTCCAGCAGGCGCCTCTCGCTGAGGGTGTACCTCCCGCCTGCGTTGCGGCCCTTTGACAAGGCGTCGTAAAGGGAAGTTTTGCCAAGATCTGTCTGTATGTAGCGCATCTCATCCTCGGAGACGGCCAGTATCTTAGGCACGGGCAGACGGCGGAGTGTGAAATGCTTCGTAAGGTAGATGAAGGCCCGGTTTTCGTCAACGGACTGCCCCACCACTCCGATAACACTTCCTCCCGGCACTTCTGGTCCCGAGAGCCGGAAGTATTGTCTGTTACTCCCGCTCTGCGCTATCTTCTCAATATTGGAAGGAGCGGCGCCCCAAGTTTCCTGGTATAGTTGTATCAGTTTTTCCATGTCGTTTCATTATTGGCTCCATCATTTTTTCTTCTCATATCTGGAGCTCCATATCGTTAGTATCTTGTGCCGGATGGCACAGCTGTTTATTATTGTCATAAGGGTGAATAGTATCAAGCCCGTGATCAGGCCGCACCACATAAAGCCGCCGCCGGCTTCGGGAAAGACAGGTGTAAGCTGGGCTAGGTAATAGCCCCTGAAGAAATACAATATCACGAGCGAGAGCAGCAGGACAAACGCATTCATCATTATCGTCAGGCGGACGTAGGGCCGCGAGGCGGCGCGCGGCGAATAGCCGATGAGCAGCAGGTTCTCGATCTTGTAGTTGTTCTTCTCGACCAACAGGTAAATGCTTAGCATAAGAATAAAGAACGACAACACACATATTAATATGCCTACAATGAATACGATGCCGGATATCATCCGCAGGAAATAGACGGCCTTGCCGGTATCCATATCGCCCTCAGAGATGTCGTAGCCCATTCTGTCGAGGTATGTGTGTATCTGCGGGTTGGCGGGATTGTCCGTCTCGATTATCATACGCGTCGGCGTGTTGTCGGCATCGGGCGCAAAGCGGGCGTTGCTCCACTGCATGAACGATTCGGGCACGAGGATGGAACTGATGCGCCCGCTGAAGCCTGCTACCTTGCCCCGGAACATATTGGTGCGCCCTGCGTAATTGATGAATATCCTCACATCGATCATACCGGCCACACCTTCGGATATTTTCGGCAGGCCGCGCGACTGCGCAAAGCCGAAATTATATAGAGTGATATATGAGCGCGGCAGGATAATGGGCAACTCGTCCGAACCGACGCTGTAATGCCAGGCATCATGTGACACACTGACGAAGCTGTCGGGCACTGCGTCGAGGAATATATCGGATGTGAGCGCATCCTTGCCGCCGATGCTCACCGATGCCGTAGCTCTGTATCCGGAAGAGTGGAATTCGCCCACGCGCTTTGCAAAAGGCTGCGATTTGAGATCGTCGATATCCGAAGCAGAAAAAGAATTGCTCTGACCTGACACTGTGCCGGCCGCGCCAATATGCTTGGAGATAACGATGACCTGATTTTTAAGGATGCTGTCCTCGCCCTGAAGCAGCGGCGCAACATCGTAGTAGATCTGCACCGAGAAGAGCGTGACAGCCATACCTATTATATTAGCGGCACACCAGCCCACAAACTGAGGCAGGCTGATGTGGCTCTTAAGGAGTTTGTCAAGTATTGTCATAAAGCCATTACCTTATCGTACGACATGGCTGGATGCCGGCCGATGCTTGTCACTATCACTCCGGCGTTCCAGCTCTGCGCCTTGCTCTCTATGAGCTCAGACATTATCTCTATATTCCGATCATCGAGGTGGCTTACAGGCTCGTCGAGGAGGATGAAGTCGGATCTCAGAGCGAGCGAGCGCATGAGGGCGACCCTCTGCTGCTGGCCGAAACTCAGCAACCTCAGAGGCGTGTCGACCTTATCCCTGAGCCCGAGCTTGTCAAACCAGTCCAGTATCTCCTCTCTCGTAGTGTCGTGTCCCAGACGGGAGCGTATCTCCACATTCTCTATTGCCGTCAGCTCCGGAAACAGGCGCAGCTCCTGATACATCAGGCTCACACCGTGGCGGCGTATATCTATCCAGTCCCTGATGCGTAGCTGAGAGGACTTGCGCCCGTCGAAAAGGATTTCTCCGCTGAAATCATTGCGCATGCCGGTAATGTAACTGCAGAGCGATGATTTGCCCGTGCCGGAAGCGCATTCTATAAGGTATTTCCGCCCTCTTTCGAAGCGCACCTCTTCCCTCTGCCATATATCGCTTGTCGTCGACAGGCCGCGCGAAGAGAATATGTCCGGACAGACATTCCTAAATGTTATGTTGTTCATTCTTTATGTCGAAACTCATGGCCTCCACCGCAGATAGAAATCATCCGCACGAGGCCTTCAGATAACATAAATGCAAAAGTATAAAAATTTCCCCACTTACCATCATCTGCCAGTCCCTTCAGATAAATATTCGCGCACAGACCGTTGTGCGAACAGCATCACCGCGCTTTGTGTGGCAGGACGACGGGAAAGACAAATGTTAGAGGCGAATGCAATTCTGCAATACTCATGCTATTCCGATAGGCATAATTCAACATAAATGCTTAAATTTGCCTTGAAATTCTGTTATAAACATCATTAATATGAGCAAAACAAAGAAATTTCTGCTTGAAGAAAAGGATATACCCACAGCATGGTATAACATTCAAGCCGATATGAAAACAAAGCCTGAGCCGTTCCTGTCCCCGAAGACCCGCCAGCCGCTCAAGCCCGAGGATCTCTACCCTATCTTCAATCAGGCATGCGCCAATCAGGAACTCAATCAGACAGACGAATGGATTCCTATTCCCGACGAGGTAAGAGAGCAATATAAGAAATGGCGTTGTACGCCGCTGGTACGTGCCTACGCCCTTGAGAAGGCGCTCGACACGCCCGCGCACATATATTTCAAGAACGAAAGCGTCAGCCCGGTTGGTTCGCACAAGCTCAATTCTGCCCTGGCACAGGCTTGGTATTGCAAGCACGAGGGCGTGACGAACATCACCACAGAGACCGGCGCCGGTCAATGGGGTACCGCCCTTGCATATGCCTGCCGGCAGTTCGGCATCGAACTGGCCGTATACATGGTCAAAATAAGCTACGAGCAGAAGCCTTACCGTCGCAGCATGATGCAGACCTACGGCGCTCAGGTGACGCCGAGCCCGTCCATGAGTACGCGTGCCGGCAAGGACATCCTCACCGCCGATCCCAACTGTCTCGGCTCTCTCGGCGTCGCAATATCCGAGGCTATCGAACTGGCCATTACGACGCCCAATTGCAAGTACTGCCTCGGCTCTGTCCTCAATCACGTAGCGCTCCACCAGACTGTCATCGGTCTCGAGGCCGAGAAGCAGATGGCCATGGCCGGCGAATATCCCGACAAGGTGATCGCCTGCTTCGGCGGAGGCTCCAACTTCAGCGGCATAGCCTTCCCGTTCATGCGTCACAACATCCTCGAGGGCAAGACGACCGAGTTCATCGCAGCCGAGCCCGAGGCATGCCCGAAACTGACGCGCGGCAAGTTTGAATACGACTACGGCGACGAGAGCGGTTACACGCCGCTGCTGCCTATGTACACCATTGGCCACGACTTCCAGCCTGCCGGCATTCACGCAGGCGGTCTGCGCTACCACGGTGCCGGCGTGATCATTTCCCAGCTCCTCAAGGACGGATACCTCCACGGCGTGGACATCCATCAGACGGACAGCTTCAAGGCCGGTCTGCTCTTCGCCCGTACCGAGGGCATCATACCCGCTCCGGAGTCCTGCCACGCCATCGCCGCCACTATTCAGGAGGCAGAGAAGTGCAAGATCGAGGGCAAGAGCAAGGTGCTCCTGTTCAACCTCTCTGGTCACGGTCTCATCGACATGGCCGCCTATGACAGGTATCTCGACGGAGACATTCAGGACTACTCGCCTTCGGATGAGGAGATCGAAAAGAACCTCGAGAAGGTGGCTCCGCTGAATAAGTAACACATAGGAAACTGTCTGGAGAACAACGACTCCGGCTTCCATATTAAAGGAGAGCTTCGCAGCAATGCGCAAGCCCTCCTTTTAGTTTGCCGCAATATTTACGACATAAGATAACAGAATAAAATGCACCGCAGTAAGGGCAACTCCTACCTGCCCTAAGGAAATGCCTTGTAGCGCAAGACATAAATTCCGGCGCAGAAACAGCTTTTTGAGAAGGCCTGGCTCATCTTTTAAGCGCTAAAGGGCTGGATATAGGGGCCGCACATGACAGCAGAAATGCCTTTTGAGAGCCTGTGTAAGTACGTAAAAATCAGCGCCCCGCAGAAGCGCAAATTCTACTGCGAGATAAAATTTTTTATCTACGAGATAACGAGTCGTCTACTACGAGATAAATTTTTTTATCTCGTAGTAGAATTTTTTCTTCTCAGACGAGGATTTTTTCTTGCCTCACGAGAGCTTCGTCTTGTCTCACGAGAATTTCGTTTCCTCCCACCAGAACTTCGGCTTGTCTCACGAGAGCTTCGTCCCATCCCACAAGAACTTCGTCTCGCCTCACGAAAATTTCGTTTCCTCCCACCAGAACTTCGGCTACTCCCATGAAAATTTTTTCTCGTCCGCATGAGAATTTTTTCTCGTCCCATCGGACTGCACGTCCGTTCGCAACAGGATTTATTTCGTCCAAATCAGGATTTCCGCACAGGCGGGAAGGTCTTTCCGCTGTGCGCAAATCCGCTTCCGCATGATGCATATCTTTCATTTCTGCCGGGTGGGAAGCAGTTTCAGTACAGGCCCGACTTTGACTATGTCTATTCTCCTCCAGGGAAACGGCATCTCAGAAGACGGCTTAATCGACATTGAGCTGAAAACAAAAGCGTTGCTTCACGGGAGAAACCCGCAGAGCAACGCTGTATAGGAAAAAGATGAGCGTGCAACTATATGCGGCGCGTGTAGAGCGTCAGACTGCTCAGCACCACAGAGACCGAAGACAGCGCCATGGCGGCTGCGCCGATGACGGGACTTAGCATGACGTGGAACACAGGGTACAGCACGCCCGCCGCAATGGGGATGCTGATCACGTTGTAGATGAACGCCCAGAACAGGTTGCGGCGGATAATGCCCGAAGTGGCCTCCGACAGTTTGATAGCGTGCACTATGGCATTCAGCGTCTTGCCTACGAGCACGACCTGAGCCGAATTGATGGCCACGTCGGAGCCCTTGCCGATGGCGATGCTCACGTCGGCCTGCGCCAGAGCCTCCGAATCATTTATTCCGTCGCCGACCATCGCAACGTTGCAGCCTTCGGAGCGGAGGTCGGAGATGCATTTATATTTCATATCGGGCGTGGCGGAGGCGAACACCTTGTTTACGCCAACCCGCGCTCCGACCGCATTTGCCGCAGCCTCGGCATCGCCGGAGAGCATTATCACCCTGCGCCCCATCTGCCGCAGTGCGCCTACGGTCTCAATGGCGTCCGATTTGATCCTGTCGGTAATGGCGAAAGCGCAGAGCAGAGTCACGCCGCAGCCGAAATAGACGACGGTAGCGCCTGCGGCCGTCTGCTTCCTGAGGTCGGCATTCTCTGGAAGCGCAGCATGATTTGCCTCTGCCAGTGAGCCGTTGCCGACCCAATATTTCTTGTCATTAAATATAAAGGACGCCCCCTGTCCGGTTATGTTGGCAAAGTCACGGAGCTCGGCGTCCTGCTCCGACTCTGCCTTCTCTTGCAGATAATCGACGATGGCATTGGCGAGAGGATGGGATGACTTCCGCTCGGCGGAGCATAATATGGTCAGGTCCTCAGCGGTGCAATTCTTCTCCTTGTGGAAGAAGGCAACGGAAGGGCGGCCCTCGGTGAGTGTGCCGGTCTTGTCGAAGACTATGGTGTCTGTCTTGCAGAGCGACTCGAGCGCCGTAGCGTCGCGGAAGAGCACGTTGATCCTGGCGCCGCGGCCTATGCCGACCACAACGGCCGTCGGCGTGGCCAGTCCGAGGGAGCACGGGCACGCTATGACGAGGACGCTCACTGCGGCATTGACAGCGTTGGTAAGCGCCGGGACGCCGCCCACGACAAGCCATGCTATGAACGTGATGACGGACACGCTGATGACGGCGGGCACGAAGACGGCGATAACCTTGTCGGCGATGCGCTGCGCGGGAACTTTTGTGCTCTGCGCCTCCCTGACGGTGTCGATGATGTGCGAGAGCACCGTGTCGCGGCCTGCGCCCGTCACACGTACGGTCACGGAGCCGTTCTGATTGACCGTCCCGGCAATGACATTGTCGCCGGTCTTCTTGGCCACAGGCAACGGTTCGCCGCTCATCATGCTCTCGTCTATATACGTCTCGCCGCCGGTTATCACACCGTCGACGGCCACGCTTTCGCCGGTACGCACACGGATAATATCACCTTTGCTTATTTCCCCGATAGGTACCTCTTCGTCCTTGCCGTCGGCAGTTATTCTGATGGCCGTCCTGGGCACAAGGTCCATGAGCGAGCGGATAGCCGAGCCCGTCTTGTACTTGGCCCTCTCCTCCAGCATTCTGCCCACGAGGACAAAGGCCACGATCATTATAGATGCGTCGAAAAAGAACGGGATGTGCCCGCTCCTCTGCCAGAGGGAGGGGAAGAGCGTGCCGCTGAGGCTGAAAAGATAATCGACGGAGACACTAAGCGCTACGAGAGTATCCATCGACACCTGCCGGTGAATCAACTGCCGCCACGCTGTAGTGAAAAAGACGCTGCCGCAATAGAGAAGGACAGGCAGAGTGACCACGGCCAGCACAACAGAAAGCAAGGGCGAATAGCCGAGAGCCATACTGACAATAAAAAGCGGCACAGCCGAAGCCCATGCCGCTATGGTGTGACGCTTAAGCCGATCATAGTATTCGCGAGCCGACTCTTCCGCCTTCTTCTCCGCCTCTTCGACGCTGTCGGGCACTATCATTCCGTAACCGGAAGCCTCGACGGCAGAAGCAAGCGCCGCGGGCGATGTGACACGGTCGTCGTAGTCTACGCTCGCGCTGTTGTCAGCGAGATTGACTGTAACGACCTTTACTCCGTCAGACTTCTTCAGCGCCTGCTCCACATTGTGCGCGCAGCCGGCGCAGTGCATCCCCGTGATAGGGAAAGACTGCTTCATAGAGAGTCGGTTAGTCTTTCAGTTCAAAGCCGGCAGCCTTGACTGCGGCTGCGAGGTCGGAAGTCTTGGTCTTGGCCTCGTCATAATCTACTGTGGCGCTGTTGGAAGCGAGATCCACTTCAACGGCCTTCACTCCGGCAACACCTGCGATGGCATCCTTTACGCAGGAAGCGCAGCCCTGGCATTTCATGCCGGACACGGGAAATGTTTTCTTCATGATTTATGTGATTTTTACTGATTACCTGTTATGCCCGACTAAAGGCGGTTTCCCTCTTTCGGGAATACAATCTTAGGAGAATTCGCAGCGGCTTCTTCGGGCGTCATGAGAGCGTAAGACATTATTATCACTACGTCCCCGACCTGAGCCTTGCGGGCTGCGGCGCCGTTGAGGCACACTACCCCGCTGCCTTCCGGACCGGCGATGGTATAGGTGTCGAAGCGCTCGCCGTTGTTCTTGTCGGCGATGTAGACCCGCTCGCCGGGGAGTATTCCGGCGGCGTCCATCAGGCGCTTGTCTATTGTCACGCTGCCGACATAGTCGATGTTGGCCTCGGTGACGCGGGCGCAGTGTATCTTGGACTTTAATATCTCCAGTAACATCTTCCCCTCAGCCTTTATATTTGATGTTATCTATCAGACGCACGGGAATGTGGCCGCAGAATACCGTGATGCAGCCCACGATATAATCGCTGTCATCCCAGGAGCTCACATCCTGAAGAGAATTGCCGTCCACTATCTCATAGTATTGCACTTCGAGCCCGTCAATGGCATTGAGCGTATTGACCACAAAGTCGTGAGTCTCGCTCACGGTGTGATCCTTCGCATAAGTCAGGCTCTTGATGAGCGTCTGCGAGATATTGAGCGCCAGCTTGCGCTCGTCATCGCTCAGGAGAGCGTTGCGGCTGCTCAGGGCGAGGCCATCGCTCTGCCTCACAATGGGGCACGGCACAATCTGAACAGGAATGCCGAGGTCCTTGACCATTGCTTTCACGACGGCTATCTGCTGAAAATCTTTCTCGCCAAAATAAGCTCTGGTCGGCTGTACCGCATAGAACAGCTTGCTTACTATCTGGCAAACGCCGTTGAAGTGACCGGGTCTGCGGGCTCCCTCCATTACCGTGTCTATAGGCGGGTAACTGAAGACGCGCGTGTCCTTTTCGGGATACATCTCCTCGACCGAGGGAATAAATGCGTATGTAGCATTGAGGGCCGACAGCAATTTCTCGTCGGCCTCTACATCGCGAGGATAATTCTCAAGATCTTTCTTGTCATTAAACTGTGTCGGATTGACAAATACGCTCACGACTGTCACATCATTCTCTGCCACGGATCTCTTCACGAGCGAAGCGTGCCCTGCGTGCAATGCGCCCATAGTCGGCACGAGTCCAATGGTTTTACCTTCCTTACGCAGCGGATCTAAGACTTCCGCTAATCTCTTTTTTGTTGAAATTACCTCCATTTTGGTTCTACTTTCAGGGTGCAAAATTACAGCTTTTTATATTCAGAGGAAACTGAGACGGCATTAAACTTATAAATA